>NZ_CP107970.1:5489707-5824609 GCF_036090055.1 Nocardioides sp. NBC_00368 | reverse complement strand
GCGGCTCGGACCTCCGGAGAACCCCTGCTGATCCCGATCTTCGACGTCGCCGAGGGAACCGGGAGCAACGGCACCTACCAGATGCGCGGTTTCGCCGCGTTCGTGGTGACGGGCTACGACCTGGCGGGCTTCAAGGCGACCTCGACCCTGACCGGACGAAGGAAGTGTTCGACCTCCGGCTCCAGCTCGGCCAAGTGCGTCTTCGGCTACTTCACCAAGGACCTCGTCACCACCGCAGACACCGTGCTCGGCGGGCCCGACATGGGCGCCACGACCGTCCAGGTCATCGGCTGAGCAACCAGAGAGAAGAGAAGCACCATGAAACGTTCCGTCCTCGTCCTGGGCCTCGCACTGCTGCTCGCGGTGGTGGGCACCACGGCGGTCCTCTGGTACGTCCGGGGCGCGGATGCCCGGGCGATGGCCGGAAAGCAGGCCGTGACCGTGCTCATCGCCGACCGGTCGGTGCCGGCCGGCACCGAGGCCGGCAAGGCCGTCGACACCGGCCTGCTGAGGACCGAGCAGATGCCTGCGGACACCGTGCCGGCGGGCGTACTGAGCGAGATCCCGCAGGACCTCGAGCACCTGGCCGCCGGCGGCGACATCGCGCCGGGTCAGCTGGTGCTGCGCTCGATGTTCGGCGAGGACCGGCCCGACTCGTCGGGCCTCGCCATCCCGAAAGGCAAGATCGCTGTCACCGTCGCACTCGGCGTGACCCAGGAGGTCGCGGGCTACGTGACGGCCGGCTCCGAGGTGGCGGTTTTCGACACCTACACCGAGCGTGACCGGGAAGGACGGCCCACCGGTGACGGTCTCCCGAAGAGTCGCGGGGACGTCCAGATCACCCGGATGCTGCTGCCCCGCGTCGAGGTGCTCGCCGTCGGCGGCGCTCCCGCCAAGGAAGGCGAACCCGCCGGGACCCAGCAGGTCGACGTCCTGGTCACCGTGGCCGTGGACCAGCACGACGCGGAGCGGCTGATCCTCCGCTCCGAGACCGGTTCGCTCCACCTCGCGCTGCTGTCCGACACCTCCGAGGTCAAGCCCGGCCGCGGCGCCGACACCCGATCCATGACCCGCACCGAGAGTTGAGTGAGAAGCGACATGACCATCCTCTGCACCCCGTCCCAGCCCAGCGACGAGCTGCTCGCCGCCGTGGGCACCGGCGTCCTGACCGCCCCGACCCTGTCCCGGGCGCAGGAGCTGGTCGAGCAGCTCCCGGGTGAGCCCCTGGTCGTCATCGGGCCGGAGGTCGGCTTCGCCGACGCCGCTGGGTTCGCGACCACGCTGCGTCTGACGCGACCGCTCGTCGGTGTCGTGGTGATCCGCCCCGAGCTCGACGTCGAGACCTACGCGCACGCGATGCAGGCCGGCATCCGGGAGCTCGTCGCCACGGCGGACCTGCCAGGCCTCGCCGACGCCTGCCGGCGCTCCCGGCGGCTCTCGGAGTCGATCCTGCTGCCCGTTGATGCCACCGCGGACAGCGAGGGAAAGGTGATCACCATCTTCAGCGCCAAGGGCGGCTGCGGCAAGACGACGCTGGCCACGAACCTCGCGGTCGCGCTGCACGCCGACGGCGCACGCAGAGTGTGTCTGGTCGACCTCGACCTGGCCTTCGGCGACGTCGCCATCTCACTGCAGCTCGAGCCCAGACGAACCCTGGTGGACGCCGTCGGGATGGGCGAGAACATGGATACGACCGGTGTGGCGGGCCTGCTCACCAGCTTCCGGCCCGGCCTGGAGTGCGTGCTCGCCCCGGTGGAGCCCGGCGATGCCGAGAAGGTGCCGGCCACCGTGATCGACGACCTGCTCGAGATGCTGCGCGGGATGTTCGACTACGTCGTGGTCGACACGCCCCCGCAGTTCAACGAGCACGTGCTCCGCGCACTCGACGGCAGCGACCACCATGTGCTGCTGACGACCCCGGACCTGGCGGCGATGAAGAACCTCCGGCTGACGCTCGACATGCTCGACCTGCTCTCGTATCCGCGGGCGACCCGCAGCATCGTGCTCAACCGGGAGGACAACCGGGTCGGGATCACCGCCGCCGACGTCGAGCAGGCGCTGCGCAGCAAGCTCGCCGCCAGGATCCCCAACAACCTCGAGGTCGCCGCGTCCTTCAACCGCGGCGTACCGATCACGGCCGAGAAGCCGTCGCACCGCGTCAGCGCGGCGATCCGGGAGTTCGGTGTCCAGCGCATCGACCGCCTGCAAACGGCCGAGGCGCCAGCGGTCAAGGGGCAGCGTCGCCGGTGGCTCACCATCGGTGCGCGGAGCGGGGACGACGCATGAGCATGCGACTGAGTGAGCGGCTGGCCGAGCAGCGACCGGGCCGGGAGTCCGCCGCCCGCCAGGTGACACAGGCGGAGTCGGTCCCCGAGCCCGACGAGTCGCCCGTGCGCGCCACCCGCCACGCCGACCCGTTCGCCCAGCTCAAGCGGAGCGTGCACGACACGCTCCTCGAGGAGCTCGGTCCGAGCCTGTACGCCGACCACCTCGCCGAGGACGAGCTGGCACAGCGGGTGCGGGTGACGGTCAAGAGCGTGCTCGAGCGGGAGGACACCCCGCTGACCGCAGCCGACCGAATCCGGCTCGCGGAGGAGGTCGCGAACGAGATCCTCGGGCACGGCCCCCTCGAGCCGTTGCTGCGCGACCCAGGGATCACCGAGATCATGGTCAACGGCCCCGACCGGATCTACGTCGAGCGCGCGGGCCGCCTGTCCACGGTGCCCGCGGCGTTCGCCGACGAGGACCATCTGCGTCGCGTGATCGACAAGATCGTCGCTCGGGTCGGTCGGCGGGTGGACGAGGCCAGTCCGATGGTCGATGCCCGGCTCGCCGACGGCAGCCGGGTCAACGCCGTCGTCTCCCCCATCGCACTGGACGGCTCGAGCCTGACCATCCGGAAGTTCTCCGCCGATCCGTTCTCGGTCGCGGACCTGATCAGGTTCGGCACCATGACCAGGCCGGTCGCCGACCTGCTCTCGGCCTGCGTGCGGGGTCGCCTGAACATCATCGTCAGCGGCGGCACCGGCTCGGGGAAGACGACGACGCTGAACGTCCTCTCATCGTTCCTTCCCCACGACGAGCGCATCGTGACCATCGAGGATGCAGCAGAGCTGCAGCTGCGCCAGGACCACGTGGTGCGCCTGGAGTCGCGGCCGTCCAACATCGAGGGCCGTGGCGAGATCACGATCCGCAGCCTGGTCCGCAACGCGCTGCGGATGCGGCCCGAGCGGATCGTCGTCGGTGAGGTCCGCGACGGCGCCGCCCTCGACATGCTGCAGGCGATGAACACCGGCCACGACGGGTCGCTGACCACCGTGCACGCCAACTCGCCGAGAGACTCGGCATCACGGCTGGAGACGATGGTCCTGATGGCGGGCATCGACCTGCCGAGCCGGGCGATCCGGGAGCAGATCGCCTCCGGTATCGACCTGATCATCCAGCAGGCCCGCCTCAAGGACGGCACCCGAAGGATCACCCACATCACCGAGGTGACCGGCATGGAGGGTGACGTACTGACCCTGCAGGACCTCTTCCTGTTCGACTTCGGCGCGGGGGTCGACGAGCACGGGCGGTTCCGGGGCGCCCTTCGCTCGACCGGGCTGCGCCCGACCTTCTCCGAACGGTTGGAGCAGCACGGCATCACGATGCCCGACCTGCTCGGCACCCGGGTGGGCGAGCGATGAGTCGAGAGGTGGGTGCCTCCATGGCCATGTCCTGCGTACGTCGGAGCCGACGGCCGCTGCTGGTCGTCGCGCTCGTGATGCTGTCGTTTCTGTCGGCCCTGACCCCGACCGCGGCGGTGGCGACCGAGACACGGCCGAGCCCGGGAGCGGTCGTCATCCTGCTCGACACGAGCGGCTCCATGAGCGGTGAGCGGTTGGCGTCGGCGCAGAAGGCGGCCGAGAGCTATCTCAGCGCGCTGCCCGGCGACGTACCGGCGGGGCTCGTGACCTTCGCGGGCACGCCGGAGCTGACCGCACCGCTCGCCGTGGACCGGCAGCGCATCCGCGCGGACGTACGCACGGCGCAGGCCCAGGGAAGCACCCGTCTCTACGACGCCGTCGTACTCGGTGCGAAGACGCTCTCCCGAGCACCGGGCACGCGGAAGATGCTGATCCTCTCCGACGGCGAGGACACCGACAGCGAGCGGTCGCTCGAGGAGGCCCTGGCGCTGCTGCGGAAGTACGGGATCACGGTCGACATGGGCGTGCTCGACGGCGTTCACGGGTCCGGCGGACGCCAGCGACTGATCGAGGGCACCGGCGGCCGCATGCTGACCGCGGAGGAGGCGAAGGCCCAGGCCGCGGAGCTGGTGCCCGCACCACCGGTGGTCGAGCCGGACTCTCCGCCACCTGCCTGGCTGCTGTTGGCCGGGGCCGGTACGTTGTTCGCAGGTCTGGTGGGCGTGGCAATTGCAGTGCTCGGGCCGCTGCGCCGCGACCGTCGGCGCGAGCGGGGCCTGGCCAGCCTGGCGCGCTACCGCGTGGCCGCGGCCGTACCTGAACCCCAGGAGACGGACGCGTGGTCCTCGCCGCTGCGGCACCTGCTCACCTTCAGCGAGCGCTTCCTGAGCTGGCGGGGCCGGCACGAGCAGCTCGCCACCGACCTCGACCTCGCAGGCATGTCGCTGCGGCCGGCAGAGTGGCTGGTGGTGCGCGTGAGCGTGAGCCTCGTACCCGGTGTGGTGGCCGTGGTTCTCGGCTGGGCCTGGGTCATCGGCGTGATCCTGGCCGTGGTCGCATGGTTCGCCGGTCGGTCCTACCTGCGGTTCCGGATCTCCCGGCGGCGAGCCGCATTCGGGGAACAGCTGCCGGACACGCTGAATCTCCTGGTCGCCGCGCTCCGGACCGGCTTCTCGCTGCCGCAGGCGCTCGACGGGGTGGTCCGCGACGGTACGGAGCCGATCTCCGGTGAGCTCGCCCGCGCGCTCGCCAGGACCCGACTGGGCATGTCGGTGGAGGATGCGCTGGACAAGGCCGCCGGGCGGATGGAGTCGGCCGACTTCGCGTGGGTGGTGATGGCGATCCGGATCCAGCGGCAGGTCGGCGGCAACCTGGCCGGACTGCTGCAGACGACCGCGGAGACCATGCGGGAGCGGGCTCAGCTGCGTCGGCACGTCAAGGCACTCTCGGCCGAGGGCCGGATGTCTGCGTACGTCCTGATCGCGCTCCCCATCCTGCTCGCCTGCTGGATGCTGCTGAGCAACCGCGGCTACATCGCGCCGCTCTACACGACGCCGATCGGCTGGGTGCTGGTCACCGTCGGGGTGGGCTGCATGTCCCTCGGCTGGTTCTGGATGAGCCGCCTGGTCAAGGTGGAGGAGTGAACGTGCTCGTGCTCGGAGTGGCGACCTTGGCGGTCGCGATCGCACTCGGGATCATCGGCCTGTCGATGACCTGGGGGGCAGGGACCCGGCGGGTGGCCGACGGACTCGAGTCGATCGAGCTCTACTACGGCAACGGACAGGCGGGCGTCGTGAGCGGTACCGGCCGGGTCGGGTTGTCGTACCCGCTCATCCGGCTGGGCCAGCTCGCGACCAAGCTGTCGCCGTCCGGGGTGCCGGTGTCCATCAGCCGGCGGCTGAACCTTGCGGGCAACCCGGGGAGCTGGACGGCGGAGAAGGTGTTCGCCTACAAGGGCCTGGGGCTGGTCGCAGGCGCGGCGCTCGGGGCGCTGCTCGGGGCGCGGTCGGGAGTCACGATCTTCGGCTTCGGTGCGATCGGTGCGGCAGTTGGGTTCTTCCTTCCCGACCTCCTTCTCTACAACGCCGGCAGCAAGCGACAGACCGCGATACGCAAGCAGCTGCCGAACACCTTGGACCTGCTGACCGTGTGTGTCGAGGCGGGGCTCGGGTTCGATGCAGCGCTGGCCCAGGTGGCTCAGAAGACCGACGGACCGATGGCCGCGGAGTGTGTGCGGATGCTGCAGGAGATGCAGCTCGGCAAGTCTCGCGTGGAGGCGCTCCGGGCGCTCGCCGACCGGACGACCGTGGTCGAGCTGCGGGCGTTCGTATCCGCGCTGGTCCAGGCGTCCGAGCTCGGCGTCCCGACCGGCCAGGTCCTGCACGAGCAGTCGAAGGAGATGCGGACCAAGCACCGTCAGCTGGCCGAGGAGAAGGCACAGAAGCTCCCCGTCAAGATCCTCTTCCCGATGATGTTCTGCATCTTCCCCGCGTTGTTCGTCGTCGTCCTCGGACCCGCCGCCCTGTCGATCATGGAGACGTTCAGCGGGTAGACCGGTCCTGCAACCGTCCTGCAACCGGTTTGCACTCGGATTCGCACCTTTCGCGTGGCTTCCTTGTTCTCGCTGCAATCGCGTACGGGCGGGGGGACCCATGAACATTCGACTCGTGACAGTAGACGGACACACGTTGCACCGGTTCGGGCTGTCGCAGCTGATGCACCAACAACCAGACATCGAGATCGTCGGCGAGGCGAGCACCGCCGCGGAAGCCGTGGCGATGGTCGGCAAGCTGATGCCTGACGTCGTCACCGTGGACGTCAGCCTGCCGGACCGCAACGGTCTCGCGCTCGCGCGCGACCTGCGGGACCACTTTCCCGAGCTGGGGATCGTGGTGCTGACCTCCTTCGGCGAGGACGACGTCCTGTTTCGGGCCATGGAGACCGGGGTGTCCGCGTTCGTACCCAAGACGGCCTCGGCGCCGGAGATCGTCTGCGCGATCCGGCACGCCGCGGTCGCGGCACGGTCGTTCACCGCGCCTGGTCTCGCCGACGCGCTCGTCCGGCTGCGTGATGCACGGGACTCCTCCCCACTGAGCGCCCGCGAAACCGAAGTCCTGCGCCTGCTGCACCGCGGACTGACGATCCCGCAGCTGGCCCGTGGGCTGCACGTGAGCAACTCGACCGCGAAGACCTATGTGGCCCGGCTCTACGACAAGCTCGGGGTCAACAGCCGTTCCCAGGCGCTGATGGCGGCCATGGAGCGGGGCCTGCTCCAGGCAGCCACGTTCGCCAGAACCGGCACCGGGTGAGCGCTCGGGCCCACCGGGTCTACGAGACACCAGGAGGTGCCGGCAACGGGCCGTGCGGGCCCAAGGGCATGCCCATGGACCCGCACGGAGGTGTCACCTCAGAGTTGGCTGATCACCGCCCGCGCGTCGCGCTGCAGCGCGGCACGTGCGTCGGGGTCGACGACGTAGAGCGCGCTGGCCGCCAGGTCGACGTACTCCCGCAGCAGCGATCGCGCGGAGGCGTACCGTCCGGCAGCGACGTGCTTGGCGGCCTGGCTGAGCCGCTTCTCGAGGACACTCTCCCCGGCGGGAGTGATCTCGCCGGAGCGGGCGAGCCGCTCGGTCAGGGCGGTGAGCTCCGTCAGCGAGGTGGTGGTCGTGAACGTCACGGTTCTCGTCGTCACGCGTCCCGCCTTGTCGGTCGCGGTGACCTCGAGCGTGTGCGATCCGAGCGAGAGCCGCCACAGGGCGAGCGCGTCGCCGGTGACCGCGGCACCGTCCAGGGTCGCTGTCACGGACCCCACACCGGAGGTGGCGTCGGAGGCCGACCAGGACGCATCCCCGGCGTTGCCGACGTTGGCGCCGTCGGAGACACCGTCGACCGCGACCTGCGGAGCGGTCTTGTCGATCCGCACCACGACCTTTCCGACCTCGGAGACGTTGCCGCCGTTGTCGGTCGCCCGGTAGTGAACGGTCGTGACGCCCTCCGCGGAGACCGTGAGCGGGTTGTTCGCGTTCTCCCAGGTCTGGCCACCGTTGGTCGAGCGCTGCCGTGAGGCGACGGTGCCGTTGTCGGTCGCGGCGACCGCCACGGACACGTTCCCCGTCCACCAACCGTTCTGCCCGGTCGGCTGCGCCGGGTCGAGCGTCGCGGAGACCGTGGGAGGCGTGACGTCGGCGAAGCCGTCGCCGACGAACCTGATCCGGTCCAGGGTGACGCCACCGGTGGAGGTCACGAACAGCTCGCCGCTGCCCGACGGCGCTCCGGTCAGGTCGGCCGTCGTCTCGGACCAGTCCTCGCTGTCGACGTCGAACGACGCGAACGGGGTCGCGTCGGCCGATCCCCGGCGCAGCTCCACGCTGCCCTTGCCGCTGGCCCGCAGCTTCGCCGAGGTGATACCGGCGAGGTTCACAGGCTTCCAGGAGAGCCAGTCACCCTCGTCGAGCGAGGTGACCTTGCGCAGGCCGCTCGCCGTCTCGTCAGGGGCGATGGCGATCCCCTCGGAGGCGTCGGCCCACTCGGCCTCCTGCGACTTCGGGTTGAGGACCATCGAGACCTCGGACCGGGCCGCCGGGACACCGTTGGCGCCGTTGTCTGTGTAGCCGATGACGACGACCCCGTAGATGTTCTCCGTCTCGCCGTGCTCGGTGGCGTCAGCGGGCGTCGGGATCGCGAACCGGCACCCGGTCCCCTGGCTGAGCGGGTGGGCGTGGACGTCGTGCCCGAGGCCGAACGTCCAGGTCACCCGCGAGCACACCGTCGCGCCGCCGTCCTCGGGGTCGTCGGTCGTCACGTCGAAGGGCACCGCCTGGCCCCAGTCGAAGAAGCCTCCCTCGGCCGGCGTGGCCACCTTGATCGTCGGCGCGACGTTGCCCACGCTGATCGAGGTCGAGGTGATGCCGCGACGCCCCTCGGCATCGGTGACCCGGAGCCGGGCGGTGTAGCGGCCGAGCTCGTCGTAGGTGTGCGAGGTGGTCGCCCCGGTGGCGTCGAAGGTGCCGTCGCCGTCCAGGTCCCACTCGTAGGTGAGCGCGCCACCCTCGGGATCGACCGAGCCCGAACCGTCGAACTCGACGGTCAGCGGTGCCGAGCTGCTGGAGATCGGGTCGGCGACGATGTCCGCGCGCGGCGCCTTGTTGCCGACGCTGTAGTCGATCCGGTAGAGACCGGCATCCGGGTTGGCGCGGAAGAAACCGTCACCGTAGTCGAGGACGTAGAGCGACCCGTCCGGCCCGAACTCGATGTCGATCGGGCTGTCGGTGATCGGCTGCCGGTTCGTCTCGAGGTCGACGTTGGGCAGGAACTGCTCGATGTGCGAGACCGGGCCGCTGGGCCAGTCGACGGTGAACGCCGCCAGGTAGTCCTGGGAGAACTCGGCGAAGAAGGCCTTGCCGTCCCAGTACTCGGGGAACTTCGTCGGCGAGGGGTTGTCCGCGTCGTAGTGGTACACGGGACCACCCATCGGTCCCTGGCCGCCCGCCGGGCTGAAGTCGGTCAGCTCGGGCCACGGCTGGTGGGTGTTGTTGTCACCGTAGTAGAGGGTCGCGGCCGTGGCCGGCGGAACGGTCGAGAGCCCCGTGTTCCACCGCGAGTTGTTCTCCGCGCCAGCGGCGCAGTCGAAGAACTCCCGCGGTGTCGCCGTCTCGAAGTTCCACTCGTTGTAGTTGAAGTGGTCGCCGGTGCAGTACGGCCAGCCGCCGTTGATCGGCTCGTCGATCGCGGTCGTCTGCCACTCGACGTACCCCAACGGGCCACGATCGGGGTTCGGCGCCCCGGCATCGGGGCCGTAGTCGCCCCAGGTCACCGAGTTCGTGGCGGGGTCGACGTCCATCCGGAACGGGTTGCGCAGACCCATCGCGAAGATCTCCGGTCGGGTCCCGTCCGTGCCCGGGGCGAAGAGGTTGCCCTCGGGGATGGTGTACGACCCGTCCTCCTGGACCGCGACCCGCAGGATCTTGCCGCGCAGGTCGTTCGTGTTGCCCGCGCCGCGGCGAGAGTCGAAGCCGGGGTTGAACCCGGGGGCGTCGTTGTTGGGGGCGTACCCGTTCGCACCGGGGGTTCCTGCCGGGGTGTTGTCACCCGTGGCCAGGTAGAGGTTGCCCTGGTCGTCGAAGTCGACGTCGCCGGCGACGTGGCAGCACTGACCGCGCTGCACCTCGACCTTGAGGATCACCTGCTCGGTCGCGAGATCCAGCTTGTCGGCGGCCTCGTCCCACTTCACGCGGGTGAGCTGGTTGTAGCCCTTCCACTGGTCCCAGTAGGCGTCGGTCTGCCCGGCGGGCAGCGTGTTGGGCGCAGAGCCGGACGGCGTGGTCGTCGGGTACGGGCCGGTCATGGTGCGCGGCGCGTAGTAGAGGTAGACCCAGCCCGACTCCTCGAAGTCGGGCGCGAGGGTGATCGTCTGCAGACCGTCCTCGGAGTTGTTGTACGTCGCGATCGTGTTGACCACACGGGTCGTACCGGCGTCCGGGTCGACGAGCCGGACGTCGCCGTTGCGCGCCGTGGTGAGCACGCGCCGGTCCGGCAGGACGGCCATGTCGATCGGCTCACCGGTGTCCTTGGTGAGCGTGACCTTCTCGTAGTTGGACCAGTCCAGCGCGAGGCCGGCCCCGGGTTCGGTGCCATGGTCGACACCGTCGTGGGCGGCAGCGGGCGTCGCGAGTGCGATCCCGGAGGTGAGAGCGAGCGCGAGCCCGGAGGTCACCGCGAGGAGTGATCGCCGAGCACGACGGCGGGGTACCCCACCGAATGAGCTGTGTTTGGGCATGACGGTTCCTTGGAGAACGAGGGCGGGTGAAGCCGAAGAGGGCGTCCGAGCACGCCGGTGGCCGGAGCGCGACCCGATCAGGGCGCGCTCCGGCTGTTCGCGAAGGGAAAGGAGCGGCCGGTCAGCCGCGGAGCTCGTCCATGTTCTGGTAGCTCAGCTTGGCCAGGGCCAGGGACTGGCCCGGGTTCAACGCACCGCCGGGCGCGGTGTCCTGCTCCCACATCGGGTTGTGGTAGCCCCGTGCCGGCATGTCACCGAAGAAGGCCTGGTAGTCGATGTCGCCCTCCCCGAACGGCGCCATCACGTAGCCGTTGGCCTGCGTCTCGTCCTTCTTGCCGTCCTTGGCGTGGAAGAGCGGGAAGCGCATCGGCGCGGACTTGACGACCTCGAGCGGGTCGAAGCGGTCCGCGACGAGACTGCCGTCAGGGGCGGTGTAGGTGTGGTGCTTGTGCTGCGCCACGTGCGCCCAGTAGATGTCCATCTCCAGCGACACGTAGCGCGGGTCGGTGTTCGCCAGGAACCACTCCAGCCGGCGCACCCCGGACGACCGGGTCGGGCGGCCCAGCGCGTCGTTGGGCCCGCTGTCCAGGAGGAAGCTGTACGCGATGTCGTGGTTGTGCGTGTAGAGCTTGAGCCCATGTCCGGCGGCGCGCTCGCCGAGGATGTTCCAGCGATCGGCCGCGGCCTGCCAGTCGGCCAGATACGCCGACCCGGTGGGGTCGCTTCCGGTCCCGATGTGCCTCATTCCCAAGATGTTGGCGACCTCGCACGCCGCGTCGAACGCGGCCAGGGACGCATCGGTGATCGTGGAAGGGACCGACCCGTGGTTCCCCTCGGCCTCGAGACCGTTGTCATCGAGCCACATCCGCAGCAGGTGCGCGCCCTCGACGTTGTTGACGTTGCCGCCGGGCGCATTGGCGCTCTGGTTGTAGCCGGCGAACTCGATCTGTCGGTAGCCGATCTTCGACAGCTCCTCGAAGACCGCCTTGAACCCCGAGGCGTACGGGCTGGTGGCCGGGTCGCGACTGATCGCGTCACGCACCGTGTAGAGGATGATCCCGCGCCGCGGCCGCGGGATCAGCAGTGCGTCGGCAGCGGCGGATCCAGCGAGAGGGACACCGCCGAGGGCGATTCCCGCCGCGGCCATGCCTGTTGTCGCCGCCAGCAGCTGCCGACGGTTGAGCCCGAGCTTGCGTGCAATAGCCGGAACCTCGTGGTTCGCGGCAGGGGTGAGACGGTTGCGCATCAATGCTCCTTCGGGAGGGTGAAGCCAAGTGAGCCGCAACTGTGACCTGTGTCACGTTGTGCGCTCGTCAACCTACGGTTTCAGACAAGCACCCGTCAATAGTTCCGAAGGATCAAACGAAAGTTGGAAAGTGACTTTCGAAAGTGGCATACCTCGCCGTGCCGGCTGCTCATCGCCGGGGATTCAGCCCGTCACGTCGGCCCGGAGCCGATCTGTCGTCGCCGGAGCAGCGGGCCCGCAAATCAGATCAGGGCCGGGATCCGACATCCTCTGCGAGGATTCAGAACCCGGCCCTGGCCTGGTGTTTCGGTGGAGGTGAGGGGACTCGAACCCCTGACCCTCTGCATGCCATGCAGATGCGCTACCAGCTGCGCCACACCCCCGTGGTGTTGTCCCGGTTGATCACCCCGGGCAACGAGAAGAACAGTAGCGGAACCCGCTCGCGATCACGAAATCGGGGCCCCCATTCCGTACGTCGCGAGTCGCCAGGGCGCCGAGGGGATGAGCCCGGGTGCGGACTCCCGGGCCACGAGCTCGATCCAGGAGCAGTTCGTCAGCGGGGCGAGAGTCGTGACCACGGCCGGATCCCAGCCGAGGAAGGCTGCCAGGCCCTGCCGGATGGCACCGCCATGAGCGACGACCACGACGGTCTCGCCGGGCGCGACGGTCTCGGCGACGTCGTGGAGCGCGCCGCTGAAGCGGGCCGCGACGGTGGGCCAGGACTCCCCGCCGTAGGGCTCCCAGCTGGCCGGCATCTCACCGAAGCGCTCGAGGATCTGAGCGCGGTCCATCCCCTCGGCCTCGCCCGCGCAGACCTCCCGCAGACGTGGGTCGTACGCAGCCTCCCGGCCGGTCTCCTCGGCGACGTACGCAGCGGTCTGCCGCGCCCGCATCAGGTCCGAGGAGACGAGGCGGGTGACGGAGAAGGTCGTCCCCAGCGCACGAGCCGCGGCCTTGGCCTGCTGGTGGCCGGTCTCGGCCAGCTCGATGTCGGTCTGGCCCTGGTAGCGGCCCTCGGCGTTCCAGGGGGTCACGCCGTGGCGGAGCAGGACGATGCGACGAGTGGTCATCTCGACAGGCTCGATACGACGCTCGACAGGCTCGACCACCGAAACCTCAGCTCTCGGAGACGACGTCGGCGGGCAGCGGGATCGAGGGACAGTCGCGCCAGAGCCGCTCGAGGGCGTAGAACTGGCGCTCCTCCTCGTGCTGGACGTGCACGACGATCTCGCCGTAGTCGAGGAGCACCCAGCGGCCCTCCTTGTGGCCCTCACGGCGCAGCGGCTTGGAGCCGAGGTCGCGCAGCTTCAGCTCGACCTCGTCGACGATCGACTGCACCTGACGCTCGTTGGGCGCGGAGGCGAGCACGAAGGCGTCGGTGATGGCCAGCTGGTCGCTGACGTCGAAGGCGAGGATGTGCCCGGCCTTCTTCTCCGAGGCCGCGCGGGCGGCGGTGATGGTGAGCTCGATGGCGTGCTCGGTGGCGGTCATAGGCCTTCTTCGTTCTGGGGAGTCTTGTCGTGCGGAGTCTTGGACCGGTAGAGGTCGTGCTTGCCGATGTACTGCACCACGCCGTCGGGGACGAGATACCAGACCGGCTCACCACGATGGCGGCGCTCGCGGCAGTCGGAGGAGGAGATCGCCAGGGCCGGGATCTCGAGCATGGTGATGCGGTCGGAGGGGATCTTCGCGATGACCTCGGGATCCATGGCGTATCCCGGACGGGTGCATCCCACGAACTGGGCGAGCTCGAAGAGCTCGTCGGTGTCGCGCCAGGTGAAGATCTCGGCGAGCGCGTCGGCCCCGGTGATGAAGTAGAGCTCGGAGTCGGGCAGAGCCTTGGCCAGGTCGCGCAAGGTGTCGATCGTGTAGGTCCTGCCCGCCCGGTCGATGTCGACCCTGCTGACGGTGAAGCGCGGGTTGGCGGCGGTCGCGATGACCGTCATCAGGTAGCGGTGCTCGGCCGGCGAGACGTCCCGGTCGGCCTTCTGCCACGGGTCGCCGGTGGGCACGAAGACGACCTCGTCGAGGTCGAAGAAGGACTGCACCTCGGAGGCCGCCACCAGGTGGCCGTGGTGGATGGGATCGAAGGTGCCACCCATCACCCCGACGCGGCGCTTGCCGGTCAGGCCCTCCAGACCTGGCTCGGGCGCTCCCCCGCTGCCCATCTGATCAGCGCTCAGGAGTGCTCACGGCCGCCGGCGAACCAGACCAGGACCAGCAGAGCGAAGACGAGGATCGCCAGAGCGGCACCACCGATGACCCACTCGATCCCGGAGGTGCCGTGCTCGGCCCCGTGCTCGGCGGCGGTGATGATGCTCGACACAACAGAGTTCGACATGGCGCACAGATTACCTTGCCCGCTGCCAGGTCAGCGCACGTGCCCGTCCCCCGTGACCACGTACTTCGTCGAGGTCATCTCGGGCAGACCCATCGGGCCCCTGGCATGCAGCTTCTGCGTCGAGATGCCGATCTCCGCGCCGAAGCCGAACTCGCCACCGTCGGTGAACCGCGTCGAGGCGTTGACCATGACCGCCGCGGAGTCGACCGCAGCGGTGAACCGCCGGGCCGCGCCCAGGTCCTCGGTCACGATCGCCTCGGTGTGACCGCTCGACCAGCGCCGGATGTGAGCGACGGCGGCGTCGAGGTCGGGCACCACGGCGGCGCTGATCTTCAGCGCCAGGAACTCGGCCGCGTAGTCCTCGTCGGTCACCGGCTCGACCAGGTCGAAGTTCTGGAAGGCCTCGTCGCCGTGGATCTGCACCCCGCGCTCCTGCAGAGCCGGGACCACCTTGGGCAGGAACTCCTTGGCGATGTCGGCGTGCACGAGCAGCGACTCGGCGGAGTTGCACACGCTGGTGCGCTGCGTCTTGGAGTTGATGACGATCGAGAGCGCCTTGTCGAGGTCGGCGGCCTTGTCCACATAGACGTGTACGTTGCCCACCCCCGTCTCGATGACCGGCACCGTCGACTCCTCGACGACCGTCCGGATCAGGCCGGCACCACCGCGCGGGATGAGCACGTCGACCAGGCCGCGGGCGCGCATGAGCGCCTTGACCGGGTCGTGGCCCTCCCCCGGCACGACCTGGATCACGTCGGCCGGGAGGCCGACGGAGGCGACGGCGTCGCGGAGCACGGCAGCGATCGCGTCGTTGCTGGCCGCGATGTTGGAGGAGCCGCGCAGCAGCGCCGCGTTGCCGGACTTCAGGCAGATACCGGCGGCATCCACGGTCACGTTGGGGCGCGCCTCGTAGATCATCCCGACCACACCGAAGGGCACCCGCACCTGGCGCAGCTCGAGCCCGTTGGCCAGGGTGCTGCCGCGTACGACGTCTCCGACGGGGTCCGGCAGGGCGGCCAGCTCGCGGAGCGCGGCGGCGATGCCGTCGAGCCGCTCCGGGGTCAGGGAGAGGCGGTCGATGATGTTGGCGGGACTGCCCGAGGCCTCGGCACGGGCGACGTCGGTCGCGTTGGCCTCCAGCACCTCCTCGGCGCGGGCGAGGAGCGCGTCGGCCATCGCATGCAGGGCTGCGTCCTTCACGCTGCGCGGCGCGACCGCGAGCTCGTAGCTCGCCTCTCGCGCCTTCGCCGCCACCTCACGAATCAACGCCTCAGCACTCATGCCGCCGCCTCCGTTCGGCAGATCGAAGAATACGGAACCGGCGGCCTGAGGCCCATTGCCGCTCGCTGGCGCTCGCTCATACCCTGAAGCCTATGCCGTCCGGCGTACGCAGCCACCACCCTTTCGCCGTGCGGACCGCCCGGGAAGGGTCAGTTCTCGCCACCCAGGCCGAGCAGCTCGCCCAGGCCGGCGAACGGGCCGTCCGGGCCCTCGGAGGGCTCCTCCGACGCCAGCGGCTCGGTGCTCCCCGAGCCGGAGGCCGAGGGCCTGACCTTCCGGGGCGTCGTGGCCGGTGTCGGCTCCGCCGTCGGGCGCGTCGACGGCGAGGACGCGAGCCGGTCCTTCTTGCGCGTGGGCTCCGCGGGAGACGAGCGCACGGCGCTCTCCGCCAGCTCGGACTCGTTCATCGCCGGATAGTCCACCGGAGGCACGTAGGACCTCCTCACGAACGCGATCCCGGAGGTCGCACCGGCGAAGAGCGCCGACAGCACCAGCGCCGTGATCCACGGCGTCCACCCACGCCACCACGCTCCGGCAGGGCCCCGAGCCCCGTCGAGATCGCTCACTCCCACAACCATCCCCCATGTTGCGACGGCGCCGTCCGGCGCGCTCCGATCCTAGCGGCGAACGGAGGCCTCCGGGGCGGAGTGGACATCCCCGGTTCGGGCGATCTCGAGCAGGAGGTCGTGCGCCCGGGCGGCCACCGGATTGTCCGTACGCCGCGCCCCCAGCTCGACCAGCGCGACCAGGTCCGCGGAGCGCGCCAGGTCGAGGGCGTCCGTGGCGCTGCCACCGCGCGCCGCGACGTAACCCTCCAGCACCCCCGAGACGTACGCCGCGTCCCGCTCGAACCGCAGCAGGTTGCCGAGGTCGGCGAACGGTGAGCCGGCGTGGGCGAACTCCCAGTCCAGCACCGCGCGCACGCGCAGCGTCTCCGGGTCGACGATGACGTTCTTCGGGTTGAGGTCGCTGTGCACCAGGCTCACCCTGCCGACCGTGTCGAGCAGGTCCTGGGCGTCGGCGGCCACGTCGCGCAGACCGTCCAGTTCGGCCGGTGACCAGGCGAGACGCTCCGCGAGCGACTCCACCCACTCGGGCAGGTCCAGGGCGAACGGCTCGATCCGCAGGTCCTTGTCGGCGAAGGTCCCTGCGGTGAGGAACGGCATCCCGGCCGTCGTGGCGGCGATCTCCCCGAGGGCACGCCCGAGCCTGCCGCGGGCCGCATCGTCCAGGCCCGGGAGCAGCAGGTCGCCGCGTACGCCCTCGACGAACTCGGTCACCAGGAGCGCGGGCGTGCCCATGGCCGGGTCGGCATGGCGTACCTCCAGTACGGCCGGAACCGGGACGAGGCCCCGTACCAGGCGGTGCAGGGCCTCCTGGATCTCCGCGGCCTGCGGATGGTGGCGAGGGTCGGCGAAGATCCGCACGACCGACCGCTCTCCGCCGGCCTCTGCCAGGAACGTCTCTCCCGACCAGCCGCCGTCGAGCGGCTGGAGGCCCCCACCGAGGTCACCGAAGGTCACCCGGAGAGGCTAGCGCTCGCCCGTCTCAGGCGCAGGGACGGGTCTTCGGCTGCAGGTAGATCCGGTGGGTCGCGCGCGGGCTGTCCCACATCTTGTTGAACCGGGCGGTGTAGGCGGTGTAGTAGCTCTTCGAGGTGAACCGGAAGGTGACCTCGTCGTTGCTGAACGACGGCGGCGACCAGTTCTCCGAGCCGGTCCAGACGCTGAAGGTGCCCCGGTCGTTGAACCGGCCGTTGACGCTCATCCACTTGTAGTGGGAGTAGCAGCGGGAGCCGTAGACGATCTCGTCGCCGCTGGTCGACGTCTTCTGCCCCCAGTCCCAGGCGGCGTCGCGCGCGGGGATGCCGACCGCCCTCAGCTTGCGGTAGACCACGTTGCTGGTGACCGAGCCGATCACCCGGACCACACAGCCGCGCTTCTTCAGGCGGACGACCTCGTCGGCGATGCGCTCGCCGCGGCGGCCGTACCACGCGTACATGTGGATCCGCAGGATCGTCTTGCCCTTGGTGCCGTAGCCGCTCGGCGCGCTGCAGCCGATCAGGCGGAGCCGGTCGATCACCCGGTCGCCGGTGCCGCGGGCGTAGACCTCGTCGCTGGTCGTGCCCGTGCGCTGACGCTGGAAGCCGACGGAGGTGCCGCCACCGGACCAGGAGACGTAGCGCGGGGTGGCCTTCCGGTCGGCCTTCAGCTCGTTGAACATCCGCAGCCAGGTCTGCCACAGGCTGTCGTTGGCGTAGATCGTCTGCGCGTCGTTCCACTGCGAACCGGCCGCGCCGCCACCGAGGTTGCCGGAGCTGTTGATGATGATGTTGCGCTTGTCGCCGACCTGGGTGAAGGAGTGGATCTTGATGTGCAGGTTGCCCGTGTCGTAGCCGCGGCAGGCGCCGGCGCAGCCGTAGATGAAGCTCGGCCGGGAGCGCCTGGTGCCGAGACGGTTGGCCAGCTTCCGCTCCCCGCTGCTCCACATCTTCCGGTTGACCAGGATCTGCACGTGCACGCCACGCTTGTGGGCGGCGATGAGCTGGTCGACGGTGTCGGCGCGGTCCAGGTTGTAGGTGACGAACCGGATGTAGGAGCCCGCGCGCGCGTAGCGGACGCTGTTGTTGATCCGGTGGACGATGTAGTTGCGCTGCGCGGCGTCACCGGTCGGGTTGTTGAAGAACGGGCCCGCAGGCGGAGACCAGGTCGCCGCGGTCGCAGGCGTCGACACCACGGACATGGTCGCCACGACCAGGGCCGCCACGCAGCCAGCCACAGCCGACGCAATCGAGATCTTCCGGGTCGTCTTGGCCCTGAGCACATTCCCCCACATGCGGCCGGACTATACCCAGCGACGTATGTGCCGCAACGACAATTCCGAGAACAAGATGCCAAACCGAAAGAAACCCGCCTCCGAGCCGTGCTCGGAGGCGGGTTTTCGGGACCAACGTCACACTTTGATCAGCCCTTGGCAGCCTTCACAGCCTCGGTGACGGCCGGGAGAACGGTGTGCAGGTCGCCCACGACGCCGAAGTCGACGAGCTCGAAGATCGGCGCCTCCTCGTCCTTGTTGACCGCGACGATGGTCTTCGAGGTCTGCATACCGGCACGGTGCTGGATCGCACCGGAGATCCCGTTGGCCACGTAGAGCTGCGGGGAGACGGTCTTACCGGTCTGGCCGACCTGGAAGGTGTGCGGCATCCAGCCGGAGTCGACCGCGGCACGCGAGGCGCCGACGGCGGCACCGAGCGCGTCGGCGAGACCCTCGACGGCGGAGAAGTCCCCGCCGGTGCCACGACCACCGGAGACCACGATCGCGGCCTCGGTGAGCTCGGGGCGGCCCGACGCCTTACGCGGCTGGGAGGCCACGATCTGCGCGGTCTTGGCGGCGTCGGAGATGGTCACCTCGAAGGGGGTGACCGCGGCGGCGCCGGCCTTCTCGACCGGGGCGGCCGAGTTGGGCTTGACCGTGATGATCGGGGTGCCCTTGGTGACCTTGCCCTTGATCGTGAAGTTGCCCGCGAAGACGGACTGGGTCGCCACACCGGACTCGTCGAGGTCGACGGCGTCGGTGATCAGACCGGAGTCGAGCTTGATCGCCAGACGGGCGGCGACCTCCTTGTTCTCCGCGGAGCTCGGCAGCAGGATCGCGGCGGGCGAGGCGGTCCCGGCAAGCTGGGCCAGCGCCTCGGCCTTCGGGGCGACCAGGTAGCCCTTGATCTGGGCGTCGTCGACGACGTAGACCTTCTCGGCGCCGTAGCCCTTGACGGCCTCGGCGGCACCGGCGGCACCGTCGGCGCCACCGATGTAGACCGCGGACGGCTCGCCGAGCTTGGCGGCCAGGGTGAGCAGCTCGTAGGTCGGCTTCTTGACCTGACCACCCACGTGGTCGATGAGAACGAGAACTTCAGCCATGATTCAGATATCCCTTCTCGGCCTCAGATGAACTTCTTGGACGCGAGGAAGTCGGCCAGCGCCTTGGCGCCCGAGCCGTCCTCGTCGGTGACGATCTCACCGGCGGTGCGCGGCGGGCGGGCCGCCGTCTCCTCGACCGCGGTGTACGCAGCGGCCAGACCCACCTGGGAGGCGTCGACACCGAGGTCGGCCAGCGACCAGGTGTCCAGCGGCTTCTTCTTGGCCGCCATGATGCCCTTGAAGGACGGGTAGCGGGCCTCGCCCGACTGGTCGGTGACCGAGAGGACCAGCGGCAGCGTGCCGCCGATGACCTCGGTGGCGACGTCGCCGTCACGCTTGATCCGGACCTGGTCGCCCTGGGTCTCCACGACCGAGGCCAGCGTGACCTGCGGCAGGCCGAGACGCTCGGCCAGCATCGCCGGGACGACGCTCATGCCGGCGTCGGTCGAGGCCAGACCGCCGACGACGAGGTCGACCGGGCCGAGCTTCTCGATCGCCTTGGCGAGCACCAGCGAGGTGGCGATGGCGTCCGAGCCGGCGATCGCGTCGTCGACGACGTGGACGGCCTTGTCGGCGCCCATCTGCAGCGCCTTGCGCACCGCAGCCTCGGCAGCCTCGGGACCAACGGTCAGCGCGGTGACGGTGATCTCCTCACCCTCACGCTTCTCCTTGATCTGCAACGACTGCTCGACAGCGTACTCATCGAGCTCGGAGAGCAGACCGTCGACGTTCACGCGGTCGACGGTGAAGTCGTCCTCGAACTGCCGGTCCGCGGTCGCGTCCGGCACGTACTTCACAAGCACAACAATGTTCATGATGGTGCGGCCTTGCCGGCCCCTCCTGGAATGGTCGTAGTTCGCCAGCGATGTTACCCGTCAGTCACATAGGGATGACAGGTGCCTACGCGTTGAGAATGTCACATGGCCTCAGGGTCTGATGAAACCAGCCACGATCCGGCCGACGATCAGCCAGGCCAGCGCGCCGATGCCCCAGTTGAAGAGGGCATTCTTGATCTCCGCGTCCTCGCCGCCGAACTGCTTGATGCCGTTCTCCCGCGAGAAGAGGCCGAGGTCGGCGGTGTCGGCGGCGTTGAGCACGAAGTCGACCAGGGAGTTGTCCTGGTTGGCCTTGAGGGCGATCAGCAGAGCCCCGATCGCCAGCGCCAGCGCGGCGATCAGCGCGATCACCCAGACCACCCGGGAGGCGTAGGACCGGACGGTGTGGACCACACCCGGACCGTTGGACGTCTTGGTGTCGGTCACGAGATTCACTTCCCTTCGAAGTTGGCTTTGCCGGGGCCGTTCTCCAGGAACGATGCCATCCCGGTCTGGGAATCCTGCGTCGCGAACACGCCGGCGAACTGCTGCTGCTCGAGGGCCAGCCCGGTGGCGAGGTCCACCCCGAGCCCCTTGTCGATCGCCGTCTTCGCCGCCGCCAGGGCGTACGGTGCCGCCTTCTTGAACTGGCTCGCCCACGCGAGCGCCTCCTCATAGACCGAGGCCGCCGGCACCAGCCGGTCGGCCAAGCCGATTGCAAGCGCCTCGTCAGCCTTGACGAAGCGGCCCGAGAAGATCAGATCCTTGGCCTTGGACGGCCCGACCAGCCGTGCCAGGCGCTGGGTACCGCCGGCGCCCGGGATGATGCCGAGCAGCACCTCCGGCTGACCGAAGGTCGCGTCATCGGCGGCGATCCGGAAGTCGGCCGCGAGCGCGAGCTCGCAGCCGCCCCCCAGCGCGTAGCCGGTCACCGCGGCGACCACCGGCTTGGGGATCTCCGCGACCGCCGTCACCGCGGCCTGCACACCCGCGACCCGCTTGGCCATCTCGGAGTAGGAGAGGCCGGCCATCTCCTTGACGTCGTTGCCGGCGGCGAAGAGTCTCTCGCCTCCGTAGACGACCACCGCGCGTACGTCATCGTCGGCTGCCGCCTCGGTCGCGACCTCGAGCAGCTCGGCCTGCACCTGGAAGCTGATCGCGTTCATCTTCGGCCGGTCGAGCCGGATCGTGCCGATGCCGTCCTCGACGGTGAGGTTGACGAAGTCACCCATCGTGGCGCTCCCCTGTCTGTGAAGGCGGTTACATGTGTCCGGAACACTATCGGGTGCCTTCCACCTCTCGTGGGCCGGTTCGCGGTACAGGCGTTGCGTGTATCGCGTAACCCCCGCCGGTAATCGCGTAACCCCCGCCGGTAAAGGGACGTTTCAATAACATGACCGATATTCGTTCCAGTCGCGCCAGGGTGAGCCTCGGTGCCGCGCTGAGCATCGCCCTCGGCGCTTTCGTGCTGGTGACGCCGGTCTCGGGTGCCGCGCTCTCCACTACCGATGACACTGCCAACACCATGGCTGACGCGGCCCGCTCCGGCGGGCTGCTCGGTCACGAGGCCGATGCCGGCCTGGACGTACGCGACCGCGTGCTTCCGACGTCCGCCCAGGAATCCGCGGCGACGGCTTTGGGGGCCGTCGACATCCGCTGGAACGCCCACGGGACGCCGACCTCGCTGATCACGTCCGACGGCGTGCTGGCCGCGGCCGGTTCCTCGGACCCGGTCACCGCCGCCCGGGGCTTCCTCGCCGACAACGCGGCGGTCTTCGGACTCACCGCGGCCCAGCTGGGCGACCTCGAGCTGGTCAGCGACCAGAAGCTGGCCGGGGGCGGCGGCCATGCGGTCCTCTTCCGGCAGACCTACGACGGTCTGTCCGCCGCCACCGAGGGCCTGGTCACCGTGGGGGTGGCCGACGGCGACATCACCTACGTCTCCTCCTCGCTCTCGAAGGTGACCGGCACGCCGGCGAAGGCGGAGCTCACCCCGACCGAGGCATGGCTGAAGGCGGCGGCCTCGGCCGGACGCCCGATCGCCGGATCCAAGGTCGGCGAGATCGTCACCGACGCCGCCGCGAAGCTGACCGACTGGACGAAGCTGACCGTTCCCGGCCTGGCGACCGACCAACTGGTGCGGCTGCGGGCCTTCCCGGTCCCCGGCGAGGGCGTACGTCCGGTCTTCCAGGCCACCGTCGTCGACTCCGCGGCCGCCACCCTGCTGGGGCGGACGGTGCTGGTCGACGCGGTCACCGGCGAGGTGCTGTGGCGCCACGACAACGTCGACCACGAGAACGACGTGGAGGGCCCGTTCACGGGCACCGCGCTGGGTGCCTGCGGGCCGAAGCACAGCTTCGAGATCACCGACGACAAGACCCGCACGATCGCCGCGGTCGCGGTCGGCCTGCCGACCGACGACTTCACCGTGAAGCTCTTCGCCCCCGACGGGCGGCTGCTCGTGGAAGGTGACCTGCTCACCAGCCCCGAGACGGCGACCTACACCGCCGAGAAGATCGACCCCGGGACGTACGCGGTCCAGGTCTGTCCCTTCGACGACTCGCTCCTGGTCGGCAGCTACACGGTGACCGTGGCGTCCTCCGACGCCGGCGCGGACACGGGTGAGCTGCCGGGCAGCAACCCGCGCTGGTCCTACTTCCCCGGCACCCCCGACGCCGCCTCGACCGGCGGTGAGGCGGTCCCGACCAACGACGTGATCGCCTGCTGGACCAAGGTCGCCGAGTGCACCGGGCCCGAGCTGAAGAGCCTGGCCAACGCCGGTCCGTGGGACACGCTGCTCAACACGACCGTCGGGGTGCCGAGCCTGACCACGATCGGCAACAACGCCAACACCCACGAGGGCTGGCTCTCGCCGATCGGACCGGTCGGCCTTGCGCAGGCACCGGTCTCGCCGGTGCGGGACTACACGGGCACCTTCACCGACGCCTGGAACAACGCGCAGTGTGCGCCCACCAACCTGGTGCCGGGCGGCAACGACGTGAACTACGTGGTCGGCAACCTGTTCGCCAGCCACAACCGGATGCACGACTGGTCCTACTTCCTCGGCTTCACCGAGGAGAACTACAACCTGCAGACCGACAACCTCGGCCGTGGCGGGCGTGGTCTCGACGCCGAGGTCGGCAACGCTCAGGCCGCGGCGCTCGACTCGCAGGTGATCGAGCAGACCGGCATCCTGACCGGCCGCAACAACGCCAACCAGCTCACCCTGATGGACGGCGTGCCGGGCGTCACCAACCAGTACCTCTTCCAGCCCGCCGCCGGCGCCTTCTACGCGCCCTGCACCGACGGCTCGCTGGACTTCGGGATCGTCGGCCACGAATACACCCACGCCATCTCCAACCGGATGGTCGGCGGCCCCGACGACGGGCTGAC
This sequence comes from Nocardioides sp. NBC_00368, assembly GCF_036090055.1. NCBI lineage: Bacteria > Bacillati > Actinomycetota > Actinomycetes > Propionibacteriales > Nocardioidaceae > Nocardioides > Nocardioides sp. NBC_00368. The sequence continues at coordinate 5,801,155 of NZ_CP107970.1, read as the reverse complement.
CTCCGAGCAGGGCGGCGCGATGGGCGAGTCCTGGAGCGACCTGGCCGCGGCCGAGCACATGTTCGCCCACGACCTCTACAACGGCGGCAGCCCGTGGGCCGTCGGCTCCTACGCCACCGGCAACACCGACGTCGCGATCCGCGACTTCGCGATCGACAGGAACCCGCTCAACTTCTCCGACTACGGGTTCGACTCCACCGGTCCCGAGGTCCACGCCGACGGCGAGATCTGGAACGGCACGATGTGGTCGGTGCGGCAGGCGCTGGTCGACAAGTACAACGCGACCTACCCCTACGCCGACAAGGCCCTGCAGAGGCGCTGCTCGGTCGGGACGACGACGGCCTCGCCGCTCGCCGCCGACAAGTGCCCCGGCAACCGCCGCTGGATCCAGCTGGTCTTCGACTCCTTCCTGCTCCAGCAGGGTGCGACCTCGATGCTGGACGCCCGCGACGCCTTCCTCGCCGCCGACCAGATGCGCTTCGGCGGTGCCAACCGCCAGGTGATCGCGGATGCCTTCGCACGACGTGGCATGGGCCAGTACGCCACCACGACCGCCGACGACCACGAGCCGACCCCGAGCTTCGCCTCGCCGGCCTCGCGCAACGTCAAGGTCACCTTCAGCGCACCCTCCGGCACGCCAGGGAAGGTGTACGTCGGCCGCTTCGAGGCTCGGGCCACGCCCATCGCCGACACGCTGGTCGACACCGCGATGGGGTCGGTGGCGCACTTCGTCCCGGGGACGTACGAGTTCCTCTACGTCACCAAGACCGGCGGGGCCCAGCGCAAGACCGTCACGATCTCCTCCGCGGAGATCACCAAGACCGTCTCCTTCGCATCGAGCACCAACCTCGCCGCTGCCGCCAAGGGCGCGACGGTGATCGCCTCGACCGAGGGCTCGCGCAACCCGGATGCCCTGATCGACGGCACCGAGGGCACCAACTGGGGCGGCGTCACGGCGGACAACGTGGACGCGACCACGCCGTCGGTCGCCGTCGACCTGGCCGGCGGGACCCACACGGTGACCAGGGTGAACGTGAGCGCCTACCTCTCCCCCGCCACCGAGACTGACGCGGACTCGGGGTCGCGCTTCACCGCCCTGCGGAAGTTCGCGCTGGAGGCGTGCGTCTCCGCGTGCACCACCTCCGGCGCGGTCTGGAAGCGCTTCTACACCTCGGCAGGCGACGCCTTCCCCGGAAAGCGCCCGCGGCCGGTCGCGCCGAACCTGAACCTGCGCACCTTCGACGTCCCCGACACCACCGCTGCCGCGGTACGTCTGGTGGCGCTGGAGAACCAGTGCACGGGCTTCGACGGCTACGCCGGTGAGCAGGACGCCGACCCCACCACCACGACGGACTGCAAGACCGGCTCCGACCGCGGGACGATCGTCCACGCCGCCGAGCTGCAGGTCTTCGGTCAGTGACCGTGGCGTCTCGGTGCCCCTCGGGCGGGGCACCGAGACGCTCGGTCGGCCGGCGAGAGCGAGCCGTCACCCCTCGAACGACGCCAACGCACCCCAGGCGAGCACCCCGGCCACCAGCACGGTGCCGGCGAGGAGCCAGTAGAGCGCGTCGTACCCACCCATCACGGAGGCGAGCCCAGCCCCGACCGCCGGGGCGAGCGCACCCGCGACCCCGGCAGGCGCGGAGTAGACGCCGTTGAGCGCGGCGTACCTCTCCGGTCCCCACACATCGCTGACGACGGTGGCCGCGATCAGCGTGTAGAGCCCACGCGCGGTCCCGGTGAGCACCGCGACGACGATCATCACCCAGCCGACGGCAGGCAGGAGCGGGAGCAGCGCAACCGAGGCGGCGAACCACAGCACTCCGCCGATCATCCGGGTGCGGACGCCGAAGCGGCGGGCCAGCAGCGGATAGAACGCGCGCCCGGCGACCTGGCCGGCGCCGCTGAGCCCGAGCGCCCAGGCGGCCGTGGCAGGGCTCAGCCCGTGCTCGACGAGGAACGGCACCAGGTGCACGATCGAGGCGAACACGACCATCGAGACCAGTGTGCCCGCCAGCGTGAGCACCACGAACCGGCGGCTGCGGAGCACGTCCCGGTCCCGCACGGGTCGACCCTCCTTGTCAGGTGCGATCGGCGTCCAGTCGAGATCGAGCACCACGACGCTCGGCACGAACGTCAGCACCACGAAGACGCCGGCCAGGATGACGTACGTCCAGCGCCACTCCACCCACGCCGCCAGCGCTTCGGTGAGCGGCGCGAAGATCGTCGAGGCGAACCCACCGGCGAGGGTGAGCGTCGTGATCGCATCCACGCGCCGCGTACCGAACCAGTGCGTCAGCGCCGCGAACGCCGGCGGATAGAAGGTCCCCGCCGACGAGAGCCCCACCACCAGCCACCCCAGCGCGAAGATCCAGTACGAAGGGGCGGCGGCGACCACGAGGAGCGCCACCGTGCCCAGCAGGCTGGCGCCCGCCATCACCCACCGAGGTCCGAAGCGCTGGATGACCCGTCCGACGGGGATACCCGCCACGGCTCCCACGAGCGTGCCGGCGGAGAAGGCGGTGGTGATCGCGGCCGCCGACCACCCGGTGGCGTCGACGATCCGCGGCTGCAGGACGGTGAAGGCGTAGTAGAGGACGCCGTACGCGACCGTGACGGTCACACAGAGCGTGACCAGCACAGCACGCAGCGAACGACTCCCCACCTACGTCAGCGTTCCAGACGGACCTGCTCGAGGACACCGCTGAGCTTGGACGGGTTGCGTACGTAGTAGAGGCCGGTCACCAGGCCCTCCTCGACGTGGAGGGTGACGACGCCGTCGACCTCCTCGCCGAAGTAGAGCAGCATCCCGGGGGCGCTGTTGACGCTGGCCATCTCGAACCTGGGGACGCCGTACTTCGTCGCCAGCCCCGCGAAGAACCGCAGCACCTTCTCGGCACCATGGATCGGCTTGCGGGCCGCCTGCACCACGCCGCCACCGTCGGAGAAGAGGACGACATCGGGAGCCAGTACGTCGAGCAGCGACTGCAGGTCGCCACCGGTCGCGGCGTCACGGAACCGCTCCAGGGCATGGCGCGCCTCGGCCGCCGAGACCGACTCGCGCGGCCGGCGCTCGGCGACGTGGTCGCGGGCCCGGTGGGCGATCTGCCGCACCGCGGCCGGCGACTTGTCGACCGCCGCGGCGATCTCGGCATAGCCCAGCGCGAAGACCTCGCGCAGCACGAAGACGGCCCGCTCGGTCGGCGAGAGCGTCTCCAGCACCAGCAGCACCGCGGTCGAGAGCGAGTCGGCGAGCTCGGCGTCCTCGGCGACGTCCGGAGCGGTCAGCAGCGGCTCGGGCAGCCACGGACCGACGTACGTCTCCTTGCGGCGCGAGAGCGTGCGGATGCGGTTGAGCGCGAGCCTGGTCGTGATCCGGACCAGGTAGGCGCGATGGTCGCGGACCTCCTCCAGCGGCACGTCGGCCCAGCGCAGCCAGGTCTCCTGGAGGACGTCCTCGGCGTCGGCGGCCGAGCCGAGCATCTCGTAGGCGACGGTGAAGAGCAGGTTGCGGTGGGCGACGAAGACCTCCGTCGCGGCATCATCGCTCATGCCTGCGACCCTACCGGCGGCTCGACCGGCGCGGAGGCCGGCGGGATCGTGAACATACTGGGCATCGTCGCCCTCCTCGTGGGGGTCGGTCATCTCGTCACCATCCAGACACCGACAACCATCAGGTTGTGACACTAGGGTTGGGGCGTGAGCGAGCCAGAGACGACAACGGTGGCGGAGGGCGTTGCCCGGATCGAGTGGGCCGCGGGCGAGGCCGTCGACGTCGTACGCCGCGAGGTGGCCGCCGCGCTGCTCACCCACCACCGTGTGGAGGCGCTGGTCGACCCGGAGGACACCGTCGAGCAGCGCACCGCGACCTGGGCGGGCCTTCACCGCGAGGGCCTGCTCCGCGGCGTGAGGGGCGGCCAGGACCGGATGCTCTACGCCCGGGTGGCGAGCGACGCTCCTGTCGAGGCCCCCGAAGGCTTCCGGGCCCTGCTCAACTCCTTCCTCCCGCGCAAGCGCGCGATCGGCCAGATGCTGGTGCGCGACCCCGACGACCGCGTGCTGATGTGCCAGCTGACCTACAAGAAGGACTGGGACCTGCCCGGCGGCATCGTGGAGGTGGGTGAGTCGCCCAAGCTGGCGACCACCCGGGAGATCGAGGAGGAGCTCGCCCTCGTCCTCCCCGCCGGCGACCTGCTGCTCACCGACTGGCTGCCGCCGTGGGGCGGCTGGGACGACGCCGTCTGCCTGGTCTTCGACGGGGGCGTCCACCCCTCCTCGGTCCTCGAGCAGACCACCCTCCAACCGCGCGAGATCCGCTCAGTGGCGTTCTGCACCCTCGACGAGGTCCGCGAGCGGGCCGCCGACTTCACCGCCCGCCGGGTCGAAGCCGCGCTCGCCGCGCTGCGGGGCGGCCCGGGTTACACCGAGTCGGGGCGCGCGTAGCACTCCCTGCGCGACGAGCGCGCCGAGCACCAGCAGGGCGCCGCCGGCGAGCTCGCCGGCGCTCGGCACCTCCCCGAGCAGCAGCCACGCGGAGCCGATGGCGACCGGCGGCACCAGCAGGATCCACGGCACCACCGAGGAGGCCGGGTGCCGCGCGAGCAGCGAGTTGAAGATGCCGTAGCCGACGAACGAGGCGAGCACCACGGTGTAGGCCGTGGAGACGAGCGCCTCCCAGCCGAAGGCGGCCACCCCGTCGCGTACGCCCTCGGGTCCGTCGATCACGAAGGAGAGCGCGAGCAGCGGGAGCGGCACGACCAGCGCCGACCAGACCGTCAGCGAGAGACCGCCGGGCACCTTGGCGGCACGGGAGATCACGTTGCCGATCGCCCACGACAGCGCCGCGAGGAGGCACAGCACCAGCGCCACGACCGGTACGTGGCCACCGCGCCCCAGCGCCACCACGACCAGGCCGAGGGCACCGGCGACGACGCCGACCACCTGCATGAGCGTCGGCCGCTCGCGCAGCACGCCGGCCGCGATGACGATGGTGAGCACGACCTGCGCCTGGAGGACGAGCCCCGCCAGGCCGGGCGGCATCCCCGCGGCCATGCTGGTGTAGAGCAGGCCGAACTGGCCCAGGCTCATGAAGACGCCCACCGCCGCGACCACCTTCCACGACGCCTTCGGGCGAGGAAGCAGGAAGACGGCCGGGAAGGCGACCAGGACGAACCGCACGGCGAGCAGCAGCAGCGGCGGCACCGAATGCCCGTCGCGCGTCTCGAGGCCCCAGTCGATGACGACGAAGTTGAAGCCCCACAGGACGGCGACGAGGACGGCGAGCAGCGAGTCACGGCGAGTCACATCCACCAGGATGAAGGCAAAGATCATGAAGCACCAGCGAATGATTCTTCATCCAATGACGTAGCATCACTTCATGATCGATCTGTCCGCGCTCGTCGCTCTCCGCGCCGTCGACACCCACGGGTCGGTGGTCGCGGCCGCCGACGCCCTGGGCTTCACCCCCAGCGCGGTGTCGCAGCAGGTCAAGCGGCTCGAGCGGCAGGTCGGCCTACCTCTCCTGGAGCGGATCGGGCGCGGCGTCATGCTCACCCACGCCGGGCGGCACCTGGTCGACGAGGGCTCCCGGCTGCTCGCCGACATGGAGTCGCTGGAGTCCGGGCTGCACGAGCAGGCCACGACCGTGGCCGGGCGACTGCGGCTGACCGCCTTCTCCACCGCGATGCGCGGGCTGATCGCGCCGGTCGCCGGCGAGCTCCGCACCGCCCATCCCGACCTCGTCCTCACCCTCTCCGAGCGGGAGCCGTGGGACACCGTGGACCTGGTGGCGACCGGTCACAGCGAGATCGGCGTGGTGCACTCCTGGGGCGACGTGCCGCTCTCCATCCCCGACCACCTCGTCACCACCGAGCTCCTCCGCGACGTCGCCGACGTGATCGCCCACCGCGACCACCCGCTGGCGCAGCTCGCCAAGGTGACCCCGCACGACCTCGTCGCCGAGGACTGGATCGCGACGCCGGAGGGCACGATCTGTCGGCAGTGGCTGAACCGGATGTACGCCGGCACCGGCCGGCTGCCGCGGATTGCGCACGTCTCGATGGAGTTCGACAGCCACCTGGCGCTGGTGCGCGCAGGCCTGGGGATCGCACTCATCCCCCGCATGGGTCGGGCGGCGCTGGGTGAGGACCTGGTCGCCGTACGCGTCGTCGACCCGGTCCCCACCCGCGAGATCCTCGCGCTGCACCGGCGCACCATGACCGCCTCGCCGGCGGTCACCGCCGTGCTCGCGGCCCTAGCCGCTCAGAACAGTGCCGAGGCCAGCGACTGACGGCCCTTGAGCACGCGCTCGTCGTCGTTGCCGACCGCGGCGAAGAGCCCCAGCAGGTGCTCGCGCGCCTTGTTGCGCTCGTCCCCCGACGTACGCCGCACCAGCTCGACCAGGCGGAGGAAGGAGTCCTCCACGTGGCCACCGAGCAGGTCGAGGTCGGCGACGAGCGTCTGGGCGTCCACGTCCTCGGGCGCGGCCGCGGCGGCGGCGCGGGCGGCGTTGAGGTCGACCCCCTGCGTACGCTGCAGGACCTTGGCCATCGCCAGGCCGGCGGCGGCCTCGGAGTCGGCGGGGTTGGAGGCGATCAGCTTCTCGTACTCGGCCACGGCGGCGTCGATGTCACCGCGCTCCAGCGCGTCCTGGGCCGGGGCGTAGCGCGGGTCGAGCGCCGGCTCGGCACCCTCCTCGGTCGCGCCGCCGCCGATGGCGTTGGGCTTGTGCCGCCCGCCGATGCCCTGCGTGGTGAGCTGCTGCCCGAGCTGCTGGAAGACCGTACGCAGCTCCTCGAGGTTGAGCGCGCCCGGAATCGGCTGGGTGACCGGCCGGCCGTCGAGCAGGATGTAGAGGAGCGGCACCTGGGGCACCTGCAGCGCCTGCGCGATCTGCGGGTTCTTGTCGATGTCGACCAGGCCGACCAGGAACCGGCCGTCGTACTCCTCCACGACCGTCGAGACGTCGCGTGCGTAGGTGACGCTCTCCGGAGCGCGGGAGGCGGAGTAGAAGACCAGGACGACCGGCGCGGTCATCGACGCCTCGAGCACCGACTGGAAGATCTGCTCGTCGACCTCGACGGTGTAGGAGCCGGCGCTCCGCCCCTGGGCGGGAGCCGCATCGGCCGGACCGCCGAAGGGGGCGTCCTGTGCGGGGGTGCTGGCGAGCCCGGAGAGGTCGACGGCTCCGGGACGGGAGAACGGCTGCTGCGTCATGTCGCCAATCCTATGAGGACGGTCCAGGAGGCTGCTGAACAAGGCCGGCGTCGCGAGGCGCGTGCGATGGCAAGGCGCCACCGCGAAGGCATGCTGGGCGCACGTCGAGCGGTGGCAACGCCGCCAGCGTGCGTGCATCGCGGCGCGTAGCAGCCGGGATTGTTCAGCAGGCTCCTACCCGACGCTGCCGCGGAGGCCCGCACGCTGGACGACGCGCTGGATCGTCAGGTCACGCTCGTTCGGCCGGCCGACGAAGTAGATGTTGTTGAGGCCCTGCTCCTGGGCGGCCGACTCGAAGACGAAGTGGCCGTAGTTGAAGATCTGGCCGGTGAACGACTGCTTCACGGTGATGTCGAGAACTCGCGCCAGCGGCATGGTCGCCAGCTCGCTCGAGAGCACACCGTGGACACGGAAGATCCGCATGTTGGTGACCACGAACCGGTCCCGGCTGACCACCAGCGACCGCCAGAACGCGTGCCCGACCAGCCCGAACGCCAGCAGCACGATGATCCAGGCGACGTTCATGTCGATCGTGGCCGCGACGATCATCAGCGCCAGGCCCAGGATCGCCTCCGCCACCGGCCGGATGTAGGAGACCCAGTGATGGGTGACCTCGTCGACGACGACCTCACCTTCGTCGCGCAGAAGGTGCTTGGAGATGTCGACACCGAAGAGGTTCACACCAGCAACGATAGTGACTCCGCGAAGCGAGAGTCGACAGAACAAGCCGTACGCCGGGACAACTCCCGCCGAAAGGCCGGCGACGGCTATTCGGCGAGGAGCGTGTCCGCGGCGGCGTACGGGTCCTTCTCCCCCGTGACGACCTTCTCCGCGAGGGCGTCCAGGTCGCTCGACGACCCCACCGTGGTCCACCGCGCCCGGAGGGTCTCGACGGCGATGGCCTCGATCTCTGCCCTCGCTCGCCGCGTACGCCGCAGCTCCAGCGTGCCGCTGGACTCGAGCCAGGCCCGGTGCTCGTCGAGCGCGGCGACCACCTCGGCCAGGCCCTTGCCGGACTGGGCGACGGCGGTGAGGACCGGCGGGGTCCAGGCCTCCGTCGGGCGGTCGGCCAGGCGGAGCATCCCGCGCAGGTCGCGCTGCACCTTGGTCGCCCCCTCCCGGTCGGCCTTGTTGACGACGTAGAGGTCGCCGATCTCCAGGATCCCCGCCTTCGCCGCCTGGATGCCGTCGCCCATCCCGGGCGCGAGCAGGACGACGGTCGTGTCGGCGAGGCCGGCGATCTCCACCTCGGACTGGCCCACGCCGACGGTCTCGACCAGCACCACGTCGAAACCGGCGGCGTCGAGCACCCGGATCGCCTGCGGCGCCGACCAGGCCAGCCCACCGAGATGGCCCCGGGAGGCCATCGAACGGATGAAGACACCCGGGTCGGTGGCGTGGTCGGTCATCCGGATCCGGTCACCGAGCAGCGCACCGCCCGAGAACGGCGACGACGGGTCGACCGCCAGCACGGCCACGGTCCGCCCGGCGGAGCGCAGCTCGCGGACCAGCGCGGAGGTGGTCGTCGACTTCCCGACGCCCGGCGCACCGGTGAGCCCCACGATCTGGGCGTGCCCGCCGTGCGGCGCGAGCGCGGCCATCACCTCGCGGAGCCGTTCTCCGCCCCCGACGGGGGCGTTCTCGACGTACGACACCAGCCGCGCGACCGCCCGGGGCTCACCGCCCCGGGCGCGCGCGACCAGGTCGCTCACATCAGCGATGGCTCAGACCTTGGGCACACGCACGATCAGTGCGTCACCCTGGCCGCCACCGCCGCACAGCGCGGCCGCACCGGTGCCGCCCCCACGGCGCTTGAGCTCGTGCGCCAGGTGGAGCACGACGCGCGTCCCGGACATGCCGACCGGGTGGCCGAGGGCGATCGCGCCGCCGTTGACGTTGACGATCTCCGGGTCGAGACCGAGCTTCTTGGTGGACTCGATGCCGACGGCCGCGAACGCCTCGTTGAACTCGACCAGGTCGAGGTCGGCGGCGGTGATGCCCTCCTTCTCCAGCGCCTTGGCCGTGGCGTTGGCCGGCTGCAGCTGCAGCGAGGAGTCGGGGCCGGCGACCATGCCGTGGGCGCCGATCTCGGCCAGCCACTCCAGGCCGAGCTCCTCGGCCTTCTCCTTGCTCATCACCACGACGGCGGCGGCACCGTCGGAGATCTGCGAGGCGGAGCCGGCGGTGATGGTGCCCTCCTTGGAGAATGCCGGGCGGAGCTTGGCCAGCGACTCGGCGGTGGTGTCGCCGCGTACGCCCTCGTCGGCGCTGACGACGATCGGCTCGCCCTTGCGCTGCGGGATCGAGACCGGGACGATCTCGTCGTCGAAGACGCCGTTCTTCTGGGCGGCGGCGGCACGCTGGTGCGACGTGGCGGCGAAGGCGTCCTGCTCCTCGCGGGTGAGCTTCACGCCCTCGGCGTTGACCTGCTCGGTGAGCCCGCCCATCGCCTGCTGGGTGAGCTGGTCGTAGAGCGCGTCGTAGGCCATCGAGTCCACCAGGGTGGTGTCGCCGTACTTGAAGCCCTCGCGGGACTTCGGCAGCAGGTGCGGGGCGTTGGTCATCGACTCCATGCCGCCCGCGACGACGATCTCGGCCTCACCGGCGCGGATCATCTGGTCGGCCATGGCGATGGTGTTGAGGCCGGAGAGGCACACCTTGTTGATGGTGATCGACGGGATGTTCATGGGCAGCCCGCCGGCGATGCCGGCGGCGCGAGCCGGGTTCTGACCGGCGCCGGCCTGGATGACCTGACCCATGATCAGGTAGTCGACCTGCTCCGGCGAGACGCCTGCCTTCTCCAGGGCGCCCTTGATGGCGACGCCGCCCAGATCGGCCGCGGACAGGCTCTTGAGCCCGCCGAGGAGGCGGCCGATCGGCGTGCGCGCCCCGGCGACGATGACGTTGGACATGGGTCCTCCAAGAATGTTGGTGGTGCTGATCTGCCACTGAGGTTACTTATTAGTAACCTCAGTGGGAAGAGAGATGACAGCAGCTTGGTGTGGCTGTCATCACACATTGTGCCTCTTAGGCCCGACCTCAAGGAGAGTAGGCCCATGACAACCGTTGAGATCCCACCCCACCTGTTCACCCAGATCGACCACGTCGGCCTCGCCGTCGCCGATCTGGACGCGGCGATCGACTTCTACGAGAAGACCTTCGGCATGAAGCTCGCCCACCGGGAGACCAACGAGGAGCAGGGCGTCGAGGAGGCGATGATCGCCATCGGCGACTCCGACAACAAGCTGCAGCTGCTCGCCCCGCTCAACGAGAACAGCACCATCGCCAAGTTCCTCGACCGCAACGGCCCGGGCATGCAGCAGCTGGCCTACCGGGTCACCGACGTGGAGCAGGTCTCCGCGATCCTCCGGGAGCGCGGCGTACGCCTTCTCTACGACGCACCGCGACGCGGCACCGCCGACTCACGAATCAACTTCATCCACCCCAAGGACGCCGGCGGCGTCCTGGTCGAGCTCGTCGAGCCGGCCGCGAACCCCGCCCACTGAGAACCCCACCACGGCACGTGAACGATCCAAGAGTCATGTGTCACATCAGGCTGGCGTTAACGGTTACTCACCAGTAATGTCCGGCGAAATAGCCTCAACCGCGACCCCTACGACGACGCAGGAGCCGACCAATGCAGAAAATCCTCGACGCGATCCTTGCCGGTGACACGCCCGGCGAGGAGTTCGCGAACCTCGAGATCCCCGACCACTACCGTGCCGCCACCGTCCACAAGGACGAGGTCGACATGTTCGAGGGCGTCGCGACCAAGGAGAAGGACCCGCGCAAGTCCCTCCACGTCGAGGACGTCGCCCTCCCCGAGCTCGGCCCGGGCGAAGCCTTCGTCGCGGTGATGGCCTCGGCGATCAACTACAACACCGTGTGGACCTCGATCTTCGAGCCGGTCTCCACCTTCGGGTTCCTGGAGCGCTACGGCAAGGAGTCCGAGCTCGGCGCCCGCCACAACCTCGACTACCACATCGTCGGCTCCGACCTGTCCGGCGTCGTGCTGAAGGTCGGCCCGGGCGTCACCAAGTGGAAGCCGGGCGACCGCGTCGTGGCCCACTGCCTCTCGGTCGAGCTCGAGGCTCCCGACGGCCACAACGACACGATGATGGACCCCTCCCAGCGCATCTGGGGCTTCGAGACCAACTTCGGCGGCCTCGCGGACGTCGCGATGGTCAAGGCGAACCAGCTGATGCCGAAGCCGGAGCACCTCACCTGGGAGGAGGCCGCCTCCCCCGGCCTGGTCAACTGCACCGCCTACCGCCAGCTCGTCTCCGCCAACGGCGGCAACATGAAGCAGGGCGACAACGTCCTCATCTGGGGCGCCTCCGGTGGCCTCGGCGGCTTCGCGACGCAGTACGCCCTCAACGGCGGCGCCAACCCGGTCTGCGTGGTCTCCAACGAGGAGAAGGCCAAGGTCGTGCGCAACATGGGCGCCGAGATGGTCATCAACCGCTCCGAGATGGACTTCAAGTTCTGGAACGAGGACGGCACCCAGCAGAACCCGAAGGAGTGGCTGCGCCTGGGCAAGGCGATCCGCGAGCTCACCGGCGGCGAGGACATCGACATCGTCTTCGAGCACCCGGGCCGCGAGACCTTCGGTGCGTCGGTGTTCGTGACCCGCAAGGGCGGCACCATCACCACCTGCGCGTCGACCTCGGGCTACATGCACGAGTACGACAACCGCTACCTGTGGATGAACCTGAAGAAGATCATCTCCAGCCACTTCGCGAACTACCGCGAGTCGTGGGAGGCCAACCGCCTCATCGCCCAGGGCAAGATCCACCCGACCCTGTCGCGGACCTACACCCTGGAGGAGGTCGGCCAGGCCTCGCTCGACGTGCACCACAACAAGCACCAGGGCAAGGTCGGCGTGCTCTGCCTGGCCCCCGAGGAGGGCCTCGGTGTCCTCGACGAGGAGAAGCGTGCGGCACACATCGACAAGATCAACCTCTTCCGGGGGATCTGAGACTCCGATCTCAGTAAATAGACCCGTTTGAGACTGGATTCACGGCCGGTCTCCCCTTGCGCGAGGGGCGACCGGCCGTAGTCTTGCCCTTTGGGAGCAGAGGCAGCTCGTAGACGACCTACAGTGTGAGGAATCCGCCACAAATGACGAATGAGGGACTGTCCATCTTCAACGAGGCTTCAGAACCTCGACAGAAGCCCGAGCAGGACTCGACCGAGACACAGGTCCTCCCCCGAGTCCCCGGCGCATCTGGTTCACCCAGCTCCGGCCACAACTCCCCACCACCGGCTCCAGGCTCGCTCCCAGCCTTTCCGGTCGTGCGTCGTGGCGGATACGACCCCGGGACCGTGAACGCGCGGGTCCAGCAGCTGCTCCAGGCCAACGGCCAGGGTCAGTCGGCCCTGCGCAACGCTCAGCGGCGCATCGCCGAGCTCGAGCGCAAGGTCAACGACCTCAAGGCAGCCGCCGCCCAGAGCAACGAGGCCCCCTCTTACGCCTCGCTCGGTGGTCGCGCCAGCGCGATGCTCCGACTGGCCGAGGAAGAGGCCGCCGCCGTCAAGGAGTCCGCCGAGAAGGAGGCCGCGGTCATCCGCGAGGCCGCCCAGCGCGAGGCTGCCGCGACGAAGGCGTCCGCCCAGCGTGACATCGAGTCGCTGCGTACGACTCACTACAAGGAGATCGACGACCACCGCGAGAAGGTGATGTCGGAGGTCCAGCAGGCTCGTTCGATGGTGCAGGCCGAGAGCGACGAGATGCTCGCCGCGGCCAAGCGCGAGGCCGACCAGATCCGGCTCGCCGTGCAGCAGGAGGTCACCCAGCTGCGTACGTCGACCCAGCGCGAGGTCGAGAAGGCCCGTGCCGGCGCCGACCGCGAGGTCCAGGAGGCCCGGCGGATGCTCGCCGTGGAGCGCGAGCGTCTCGCCCGCGAGGCCGCCGACCACCACGACCAGGCGATGGCCGAGACCGCTCGCATCGTCTCCGAGGGCGAGACCCGCGCGGCGGACGCCGAGGAGCGCGCCCGGATCGCCGCCCAGCACGTCGCCGACCAGCGCGCCGAGCTGGCCAAGGAGTCCGAGGGAATCATCTCGCGCGCCCGCCGCGACGCCGAGGCGGTCCTGTCCAAGGCTCGCGCCGAGGCCGACCACCTCGCCTCCACCGCGACCGTCGAGGCCGAGAAGGGCCTCGCGATCATCAAGGCCGAGGTCGACCGTCTCACCAAGCGCCGCGACGCGATCGCCGCTCAGCTCTCCTCGCTCACCGACCTGGTCTCCGGGTTCGGCAAGACCGAGGACCCGGCCGAGCTGGAGGCGCCGAAGCCGCGCACCGTGGAGGAGGACATCGTCGACGGCGAGCTCGTGGTCGATGAGAGCGTCACCCTGGTCGACTCCGACGACGACCTCTCCGACGACTACGACGACTACGACGAGCCCTCGGAGAAGACCGCGATCCGCGAGCCCGAGACTGCGAAGTCCGAAAGCCGGTGAACGCGGCCGCTGCCGACCGTCCCACGGACGGTCCTGAGTCGACGTCTGCCGAAAACGGCTCGAACGAGGACCCAGCGGTCGACAGCGAGACCGCGATCGACGTCGAGGAGCCCGAGGAGGAGAGCGAGCGCGACAAGCGGTACGGCAAGCCCGGACCGCGGTTCGACCGCAACTCGCCCTACCTCTTCGGGCTGCTCCTCGGCCTCGGCCTGCTGACCGCGTACGCGGCAGGCAACCTCCTCACCACGATGGGGAGCGTGATCCTCCAGGTGGTGGTCTCGCTCTTCATCGCCGCCGGGATCAACCCGATGGTGGTCTTCCTGCAGAGGCGTGGCTTCGCGCGTCCGTGGGCGGTCCTGACCGTCATCCTCGGCGTGCTGGGCGCGCTCGCGCTCTTCTTCGTGGCGCTGGTGCCGGTGATCAGCGACCAGGTCGCCAAGATCTCGGCCAACGTGCCCGACTGGATCGAGGAGCTCCAGCGCAACCAGCGCATCCAGCAGCTCAACGAGGAATACCAGATCCTCGACAAGGTGCAGGAGTACGTCGCCAGCGGCGACTTCGTCAGCAGCGCCTTCGGTGGTGCGCTGGGCGTGGGCCTGGCGGTGATCAACGTGCTCGTCACGGCCTTCATCGTCATCGTCCTGACGCTCTACTTCATCGCCGCCTACGACCGGACCAAGAGCGCCATCTACCGTCTCGCCCCGGCCTCGCGCCGCGACCGGGTCAGCAAGCTCGGTGACCGGGTCTTCGACGGCATCGGCGGCTATGTCTCGGGCGCCTTCATCGTCGCGCTGTGCGCCGGTCTGTCGACGCTGGTGCTGCTCTTCGTCATCGGGATGGGCGAGTACGCGGTCGCGCTGGCCTTCGTCGTCATGATCACCGACGTGATCCCGATGATCGGGGCCACGATCGGCGCGGTCATCGTCTGTGCGATCACCTTCGCGACGACCGACCTGAAGACGGGGCTCATCGCGGTCGTCTTCTACATCGCCTACCAGCAGTTCGAGAACTACGTCGTCTACCCGCGGGTCATGTCCCGCTCGGTCGACATCCCCGGCGTGGTCACCGTGATCGCGGCCCTCATCGGTGCCTCGCTCCTCGGTGTCGTCGGTGCGCTGCTGGCGATCCCGACCGCGGCGGCCATCCTGATGCTGATCCGTGAGGTCTACGTCAGGGCCCAGGACGAGCGCTAGCAGGACCCTTCGAAGCGCCGCACGCCTCAGCTGAGGCGTGCGGCGCTTCAGGCTGTCAGGAGGCGCTCGTCGACTGCTCACCCTGCTGGACCGCGATGATGCCGGCCAGCACGACCAGCCCGCCGATGAGCTGGATCAGCCCGGGCGCCTCACCGAGCAGCAGCCAGGCGAAGACCACGGCCGAGACGACCTCGAGAAGCCCCACGAAGGACGAGAGCCGCGAACCGAGGGTGCGGGTGGCGGCGATGCCGGTGGCGTACGCGACCGAGCAGGTCAGCACACCGAGGCCGACCAGCGGCCCCCACCAGGGCATCTCCAGTCCGGCGAGGACCACCGGCGTGGTCTCCATCGCGAACGGGATCGCCCCGATCAGGCAGAGCAGCGCGAGCAGGATCGTGGCGCCGGTCAGGCCGAGCCAGGCCAGCGCGAGCGGCGGCAGCGTGGTGCTTGAGTGTGCGTTGAGCACGTAGTAGCCGGCCAGTCCGACGGCGGCCGCGGAGCCCCACAGGACCCCGAGCGGGTGCACGTTGGCGCCGCTGACCAGGTCGAGGACCAGCACCAGCCCGGCGATCGCGACCAGCGCGCCCACCATCGTCAGCCGCGAGGGCCGCTCGCCGTGCCGCAGCCACATCCAGGCGACGACGAGCACGACCCCCATGTATTCCAGCAGCAGCGCCGGCCCGACCGCCATCCACTGCACCGCCGAGAAGAACGCGAACTGCGGCACCACGATCGCCAGCAGTGCGTACGCCACCACGACCCGCCAGCTCGAGGCGATGTTCCGCCATCGACCGGCCAGTGCGCGCACCGCGAACGGCGCCAGCACGACGGCGCCGATGCCGACTCGGAAGACCAGCACGCCGCCGGTCGACCAGCCGGTGTCGAAGAGACCGCGTCCCAGCGGCCCGGACAGGCTGAACGTGACCGCCGAGACGACCGCCAGGAGCAGTCCGGCAGCCACCAGCGGCGTCTTCGTCGGGCTCTGCGGCACCGCCTCGTCATTGGTCAAAGTCGTCATGACACATGACGATCCCAGCGACGCGGTAATGTGTCAACATGGTTTTCACCCATGACACCGAGGTAGGCCTCCAGGCGGCCGCGGCGTTGGCGAACACCCTCGCCCTCTCCCCCGGCTCGGTCGACGAGCTGGCGACCGTGGCGGCGCTCGACGAGTTCTTCGTGACGTACGACTACACCGGGCGGCACGACCGCGACCGCGCCGAGCTCGACGAGGTCCGCGCCCTGCGCATCCGGCTGCGCGATCTGCTCACCGCCGAGCGCGACGAGGCCGTGCGGCTGACCAACGCGCTGCTCGCCGAGCACCGGGCCACGCCCCAGCTCGTCCGCCACACGACGTACGACTGGCACATCCACGCCACCGAGCCCGACGCGCCGCTGGCGACGCGGATCGCCGTGGAGACCGCGATGGCGATGGTCGACGTGATCCGCGCCGACGAGCTGTCCCGGCTCTCGATCTGCGCCGACGACGGCTGCGCGGGGGTGGTCGTCGACCTCTCCCGCAACCGGTCGAAGCGCTACTGCTCGCCGACCTGCACCAACCGCAACGCCGTGGCCGCCTACCGGGAGCGTCAGGCGGCGAGCACGAAGTAGCGCAGGGCGACGTAGGCCCAGGCGACGGCCAGCGTCACGATCGTGACCACGATGCCGTACCTGGTGAACCTCCAGAAGCTGATCGGGTGGCCGGCCTTGGCGGCGAGGCCGAGCACGACCACGTTGGCACCGGCGGCGACGGCGGTCGTGTTGCCGCCGAGGTCCGCGCCGAAGACGAGGGCCCACCACAGCGGGCTGTCGGCACCCGAGGACGGGGTCGCGGCGACCATCTCCTCCACGATCGGCACCATCGCCGCGGTGTAGGGGATGTTGTCGACGAACCCGCCGACGACGGCCGAGCCGATCATCAGCCCGGTGACCCCGGCGAGCTCGTTGTCACCCATCAGGTCGGCGGCGAAGGTGCCCAGGGAGCCGATCACGCCGACCTCGACCAGGCCGCCGACCAGCACGAACAGGGCCATGAAGAAGGCCAGGGTGGACCACTCGACCTCCTCCAGGAACGCCTCGGTCCTGGTCTGGGAGACGACCACCATCGCGCCGGCGCCGAGCATGGCGACGAGCGAGGGGTCGAGGTGGAGCTCGGTGTGCAGCCCGAAGGCGAGCATGACCAGGGCAAGGACCGTCAGGCAGCGGTAGAGGAGCCCGCGGTCGGGGATCGCCGAGGCGGGCGGCTCGATCAGGCCGTCGAGGTCGACGTGGCCGCGCAGGTCGTGCCTGAAGAGCACCCGGACCAGCCCGATCAGCACGACCAGCAGGATCAGGCACAGCGGCAGCGAGTGGATCAGGAAGTCGTCGAAGGTCAGGTTCGCCCGGCTGGCCACGATGATGTTGGGCGGGTCGGCGATCAGCGTCGAGGTGCCGCCGACGTTGGCGGCCAGGATGAGCGAGATCAGGTAGGGCATCGGCCGCAGCCCCAGCCGCTCGCAGACGGACAGTGTCACCGGCGTGACGAGCAGCACGGTGGTGACGTTGTCGAGGATCGGCGAGAGCGCGGCGGTGACCAGGATCAGCAGCGTCGCCAGGCGCGCCGGGCGGCCGCCGGAGTGCTTGACCGCCCAGAGCGCGAGGAACTCGAACAGGCCCGTCTGCTTGAGGACGCCGACGATCACCATCATCCCGAAGAGCAGGAAGATGACGTCCCAGTCGACCCCGGTCTCGTGGCTGTAGAAGGCCGACTCGGCACTGATGATCCCGAGCGCGACCATCGCGGCGACGCCACCCAGGGCGGCGGCGACGCGGTGGACGCGCTCGGTGGCGATGAGGCCGTAGGTGACGATGAAGACGGCCACCGCTGCGTACACGATCATGCGTTGAGCTCCATGCTGTCGACTCTCCGCGACCGTGCGCCGGATCCGAATGGGTGCTGCCACCCATAAGGCCAGGCCAGAGGACATGTCAGGGTTGGTGGCATGAGCGATCTCCCCCTCTACTGGCGGGTCTGCCTGACCAACTGGGCGGTGTTCTGCGTCGGCACCCTCGTCCTGGCGCTGTCCCCGGCCCGGGTCTCGGAGCGCGTACTGGCCTCCGAGGCGGTGGTGCTGGCGGTCGGGCTGGTCGTGATGGCGACCCTCAACGCGCTCCTCCTGCTGCGCAGCCTGGCGCCGATCGACCGGGTGATCCGCACCATGGACTCGGTCGACCACCTCTCCCCCGACCAGCGCCTGACCACCCACGGCAAGGGCGCCGGCGCCCGGCTGGTGGCCAGCTACAACGCGATGCTGGAGCGGCTGGAGACGGAGCGGAGCACCAGCAACGCCAAGGCTCTCGCCGCCCAGGAGGCCGAGCGGCACCGGATCGCCCAGGAGCTCCACGACGAGGTCGGCCAGTCGCTGACCGTCGTGCTCCTGGGGCTCAAGGGGCTGGAGCGGCAGGTGCCCGAGGCGGTGCGCCCCGATCTCGCCGCCGTGCGCGAGTCCGCGCGCACCGGTATCGACGACGTACGCCGCGTGGCGCGGCAGCTGCGGCCGGGCGTGCTCGAGGACCTCGGTCTGCACGCCGCGCTGGCCTCGCTGGCCACCGACGTCGGCGCGCTCGGCCGCACGACCGTACGCCGCACCATCGCCCGAGGACTGCCCGAGCTGCCCCAGGACCGCGAGCTGGTGATCTACCGGGTCGCCCAGGAGGCGCTCACCAACGTCGTCCGCCACGCCCACGCCGCCACCGCCGAGCTCTCCCTGTGCAAGGTCGGCGACAAGGTCGTCCTCACCGTCTCCGACGACGGTCGCGGCAGCGCCGACCTCGTCGCCGGCGCCGGGATCAGCGGCATGCGGGAGCGGGCCCTGCTCGTGGGTGCCGACCTCCGGGTGACCAGCGACGCCGGCCGCGGCACCACCGTCGTCCTGGAGGTGCCGCTGTGACCCCCACGCCTGCGAAGATCCGGATCCTGCTGGCCGACGACCACACCCTCGTCCGCCGCGGCGTACGCCTCATCCTCGACGCCGAGCCCGACCTCGAGGTGGTCGCCGAGGCTGCCGACGGCGCCGAGGCCGTCGCCGCGCTGCGTGACGTCGAGGTCGACCTGGTCATCCTCGACGTCGCCATGCCCCGGATGACCGGGCTACAGGCGGCTCGCAGCATCGTCCGGATGCGTACACCACCGAAGATGCTGATGCTCTCGATGCACGACAACGAGCAGTACTTCTTCGAGGCGCTCAAGGTCGGCGCCAGCGGCTACGTCCTCAAGTCGGTCGCCGACGAGGACCTGGTCAAGGCGTGCCGCACCGCGATGAGCGGCCAGGCCTTCGTCTACCCCGGTGCGATGAGCGCGCTCGTCCGCGACTACCTCGACCGCCTCAACCGGGGCGAGAGCCTGCCGCGTACCGTCCTGACCGAGCGCGAGGACGAGGTGCTCAAGCTCATCGCCGAGGGACACTCGACCCGCGAGATCGCCCGGGAGCTGACGATCTCCTACAAGACCGTCGAGCGGCACCGCGAGAACATCCTCGCGAAGCTGGGGCTGCGCGACCGCACCCAGGTGACCAGGTACGCGATCAGGGCGGGCCTCATCGAGCCCTGAGGTCGCGCACCGGCTCAGGCGCCGAACTCCCGGGCGCGCATCCGCGCCAGGTGGGCGTGCACCAGCGGGAGCACCGACGCGCCCTCGCCGCTCGCGGAGGCGACCCGCTTCATGGACCCGGCACGCACGTCGCCGACAGCGAAGACACCCGGCACCGTCGTCTCCAGGCTCGCGGGCGGAATCCCGTCGACCCACGCCTCGCGCGGCACGTCGCGGCCGGTCAGGACGAACCCGTGCTCGTCGAGGGCCACCCCCTCCGCCAGCCACGCACAGTCGGGCTCCGCTCCGAGCAGGCAGAAGAGGCCGTCGGCGGAGGTCTTGGTGTCTTCACCCGTGTCCAGGTTCTCCAGCCGCAGCCACTCCAGCTGGCCCTCGCCCCCGCCGTCGGCGACGATCGTGCGGGGCCGGACCTGGATGTTCGAGGTCGCGTCGATCTCCCGCACCAGATAGGCCGACATGGTCTCCGCGAGGTCGTGCCGCCGGACCAGGATCGTCACCGTCTTCGCGAACTTGGCGAGGTGGATGGCCGCCTGCCCGGCGGAGTTGCCGCCGCCCACCACGAAGACCTCACGGCCCTGCATCTCGCGCGCCATCGACGTCGCGGCACCGTAGTAGACGCCCGCACCCACCAGGTCGTCCACGCCGGCCACCCCGAGCCGCCGGTAGGTCACGCCCATCGCGAGGACGACCGTGCGCGCGCAGAACTGCGCGCCGCGCACGTGCACGTGCTGGTGCTCGGGCTCGTCGACCGGGCCGGGCTCGATCCCGGTCACCGGGCGCCCGGAGAAGAAGCGCGCGCCGAACCGGCTGGCCTGGATGCGGGATCGCTGCGCGAGACGCATGCCCGAGATGCCGCGGGGAAAGCCGAGGTAGTTGCGGATCATGGAGCTCGACCCGGCCTGGCCACCGATCGCGTCGCGCTCCACGACGACCGTCGCCAAGCCCTCCGACGCCGCGTAGACGGCCGCCGCGAGGCCGGCCGGTCCGCCGCCCACGATAGCGACGTCGGCGATCACGCCCTCGGGAATCTCGTCGAACCCGCCGTAGATGGCCTCCGCGGCCGTCGCCGCGGTCGCCCCGGAGACCACCTGGCCCGTGAACGTACGGACCAGAGGCAGCTGCGCCCCCGGCCCGGCGGCCTCCATGAGCTCCTGTGCCTCGTCGTCACCCGGTTCGAGCAGCCGATTCGGGAAGCCCATGCGTTCGAGCAGGTCCCGGATCGCCGCCGCGTCACGGTCGCCCGGCTCGGCCACGATGTCGGTCACGGTCACCAGGGGCCTGCCCACCGACCATCCCCACTCGGAGAGGAGCTCGATCAGCGCGGTGTGGAACTCCTCGTCCCGTGGGCCGCGCGGAATGAGGACGTAGGTGTCCATCTCGCGCTCGAGCGCCGCGGCACGCAGGTCGTCGAGGGCGCCGGAGAAGTCGTCCCACGAGACCAGCGCGACCCGGCGTGCCGTCGCCACGATGCCCGGTACGCGGTGCAGCAACTCGATCGAGGTGCCCTCGTCGAGCACGTGCTCGGCGGCGACCATCGCGATCTGGGCACCCTCGGCCACCAGCTCGCGTGTCCTGTCGAGGCCCGCGGCAAAGCCGACCACCGGCTCGATCCGGTAGTCACGGTCGTAGCGTGCCCTGAACTCCTGCTCGATGACGTCGGCATGCTCGCCGCCGACCAGCACGATGACGGGCCTGTCGCGCTCCATGCCGCACAGCGTAGACGCCGCGGCGGCTCAGTCGCCGAGGAACTGACGCAGGGCAGCGAGGAAGGTCTCCGGCTTCTCGGAGTGGACCCAGTGACCGGCGCCCTTGATGGTCACCTTGCGGTAGCGCGGGAACCATTCCTTCATCGCCGGCGCGTACTCGTCGGTGACGTAGTTCGACAGCTCGCCGGCCACCCACAGCACGGGCCCGTCGTAGGGCTCGTACGCCTTCAGCTCCTCGGCCGGCCAGGCGCCGATGCGGTCGAGGTCGCGGCCGAGGACGTCCAGGTTCATCGCCCAGCGCCAGCCGTTCCCCTCACGGCGCAGGTTCTGCAGCAGGAAGCCGCGGACGGTCGGGTCCGGGACCGCCTCCTGCATCCCGGCGTCCGCCTCCTCGCGCCGGGTGATGCGGCTCAGGTCGAGACCCTGCATCCCCTCGACGTACGTCTTGAAGCCGCCGACGCGCTCGTAGACGACCGGTGACATGTCGGCCACGACCAGCTTCGCGACCAGCTCGGGGCGGGAGATCGCGAGCAGCATCGCCACCTTGCCGCCCATCGAGTGGCCGACCACGGTCGCGGGGTCGTCGGCCGAGAGAAGCTCGGCGACGGCCGCGGTCACCTCGAGGTAGTCGAAGGTGTCCGGCTGCGGCGAGCGGCCGTGGTGGGGCAGGTCGACGAGCGTGACCCGGTGCTTGTCGGCCAGCTGCTTGCCGAGGGTGTTCCAGTTGCGTCCCTGGCCGAAGAGCCCGTGGAGGAAGACGACGCGGCTCCCGGTCTCGCCGAGCTCGAGCGTGTGCAGGTCAGTCACAAGCGAGGATCGTACGTGCGCTGTCGACTCGCTCAGAAGTCGAAGCCGTCGAACATGTCGCCGAGGCCCTCGCCGAAGCCGCCGATCGCCTCGCCCATGCCCTCGCCGATCTCACCGATCGCCTCGAAGCCACCGAACGCGCCGAACATCATGCCCGCGAACATCCAGTCCATCGGCCCGAATGAGCCGAAGTAGCCACGGGCGTAGGGCTGGTAGGCCGGGCCGCCCTGCCAGTAGGGCACTCGCTCGTTGCCCACCATCACCTTGCGGGTGTCCGGTTCGGCACCCGCCCTGATCCGCTCGAGGTCGAGCGCGCAGGCGGGTACGTCGCGGGGCACGCCACCTGGGGGCGCCCACTCCACGTCCTCGACCGAGAGCCCGTGGCGGGGGTCGAAGAAGCACGGCGGGCGGCGCTTGGGCAGCGGCTCCCCGGCGACCCGCGCCTCGACGCACGCGATCGCGTAACGGCCGTCCTCGACGATCGTCGTGATCTGCTTGACGTCGTCGGGCGAGGTCATCTTGTCGACGGTGCGCTTGGCCGTCTCGTACTCGTCCAGGGCTCGCTGGTAGTCGGCGTTGGCGCCCTCGTCGAGCTCCTTGCCGGCCATGTCGAGGTCGAGCTTCTGCAGCTCCTCACCGAAGGCGGTGACATCCTCGAAGGCGAGCTGCTTGACCGGTTCGAGCTCGGCGCGCTGCTTTTCCAGCGCCCGCGCCTGCGAGCGCCTGCTGGTCACGACCACGGTCCCGATCACCGCGACGACGATGAGAAGTGCGATCAGAAGTCCCACGTCATTCAGCGTACTGCCGGGGTGGTGGGGGCGCGGTTCGTCTAGGTATGCAGGCGAACCAGCACATCCCAAGCGGAATTCCGCTTGGGATGCGGCAGTCTGGCTGCATACCTAGACGAACTGACGCCGCTGGCGGCTCAGCTGTAGTCGCGAAAACCCTTGCCGGTCTTACGGCCGAGGTAGCCCGCTGTGACCAGATGCTCCAACAGCGGCGCGGGCGCGAAGCCCGGCTCGCGGAACTCCAGGTAGAGCTCACGCTCGATGGCGAGCGAGACGTCGTTGCCGACCACGTCGAGCAGCTCGAACGGACCCATCGGGAGGGCGCAGCCGAGCTTCATCGCGGTGTCGATGTCGTCGGCGGTGGCGTAGTGCCCCTCGAGCATCTTGACCGCGTCGTTGAGGTAGGGGAAGAGCAGCGCGTTGACGATGAAGCCGGCTCGGTCGCCGCACGAGACCGGCGACTTGCCGACCTGCGCGCAGAGCGCGCGGACGGTCTCGGAGACCTCCTCGGAGGTGGTGACCGTGGAGACGACCTCGACCAGCTTCATCACCGGCGCCGGGTTGAAGAAGTGCATCCCGACGACGTCGGCCGGCCGCTTCGTCACCCTCGCCAGCTCGATGACCGGCAGGCTCGAGGTCGTGGTCGCCAGGATCGCTCCCGGCTTGCAGATGTCGTCGAGGTTCTCGAAGAGCGTGGTCTTGATGGCCAGGTCCTCGGCGATCGCCTCCACGACGATGTCCACGTCGGCCAGGTCGTCCAGCGAGGTGGTGCCGGTCAGGCGGCCGAGGATCTCCGGCTTCGCCGACTCCTCGAGCTTGCCGCGCCCGATCGCCTTGTCGAGGCTCTTGGTGATCCGCGCGGCGACACCCTCGACCTTGTCCTGACTGCGCCCGACGTACGTCACGTCGTAGCCGCCCTTGGCGAACACCTCGACGATCCCGGAGGCCATCGTGCCGGTGCCGACGACGCCCACCTTCGTGATCGACCGGCGCAGCTCGTGGGTGGCGTCGGCGCTCGGGGTGAGCGCGTCCGGAACCACGACGGGCGAGTCGGCGGCCTCGTAGGTGTAGAAGCCGCGTCCCGACTTCCGCCCGAGCATCCCGGCGGTGACCATCTGCTTGAGGATCGGCGCGGGGGCGTGCAGGCGGTCGCGACCCTGGCGGTACATCGTGTCGAGGATCTCGTAGGAGGTGTCCAGGCCGATCAGATCGAGCAGCGCCAGCGGCCCCATCGGGTAGCCGCAGCCCAGCCGCATCGCGGTGTCGATGTCCTCGCGAGTGGCGTAGTGGCCCTCGAACATCGAGACGGCGTGGTTGAGGTAGCCGAAGAGCAGTGCGTTGGCGATGAACCCGGCCCGGTCACCGCAGACCACCGGCGACTTGCCGAGCTTGCCGACGACGTCGCGGGCGTCGTCGAGCACGTCGGGCTCGGTCACCACGGTGCGTACGATCTCGACGAACTTCTGCACCGGCGCGGGGTTGAAGAAGTGCACGCCGACGACCCGCCCCGGGTGCTTGGAGGCGGTCGAGATCTCGGTCACCGACAGCGACGAGGTGTTGGTCGCCAGGATCGTCTCGGGAGCCACGATCTCGTCGAGCGTGGCGAGGATCGACTTCTTCAGCTCCAGCGACTCCACGACCGCCTCGACGACCATGTCGACGTCCTTGAGCGCCGTCGCATCGGTGGCGAAGGAGATCCGGCCGAGCAGCGCCTCCTGCTCCTCCTCGCTGAGCTTGCCGCGCTTGACCGCACGGCCCGTCGAGTGCGCCAGGTGCGCCTTGCCGCGCTCGAGGCCCTCCTCGTCGCGCTCCACGCCGACGACGGTGAACCCGTTGCGGGCGAACACCTCCGCGATCCCCGCACCCATGGTGCCCAGGCCGACGACTCCGACTGTCTCGATCGTGCGCTCGCTCATGCCGAGCATCCTGCCACGGTGTGACGCCGGGCATGCCCGGGACGCCGCTAGATTCAGACCCCGTGACCGAACAGACCCAGACCTCCGGGCCCACCGAGGCCGAACGCATCGACGCCGAGCGGATCATCCCCGCCTCCCCCGCCGACATCTTCGCCGTGCTGGTCGACCCCGACGGCCACGTCGCCATCGACGCCTCCGGCATGCTCCAGTCGGCGGAGGGATCCGCCGTGGCCGCGGTCGGCGACCGCTTCGTCGTCCACATGGACCGCGAGGCGCTCGGCGACTATCCCATGGGCAGGTACGACGTCACCGTGATCATCACCGGCCTCGAGCCCGACCGGTCGATCGAGTGGACCATCGACGGCACCATCAAGCCGCCGATCGGCCACCGCTTCGGTTACCAGCTCGAGCAGCTCGACTCCGGCGACACCCGCGTCACCTCCTACTGCGACTGGTCCACCGCCCTCCCCGAGTGGAAGCCGATCTTCCCGGTCATCGACCAGAAGTCGATCCGGGCCACGCTGGGGATCCTGGAACGAGCCGTACGCCGCGGCTACCCCCGCCCCTGACCGAGGCGTCACCCCCGCAGGCCGAGGCGTCGGACAGGCGAATCGAGCCGTCACCGGGGTGACGACTCGATTCGCGTAGGTGACGCCTCGACCGACGTACGTGACGCCTCGGCCGGGCTGGATCAGTAGGTGTGGAAGCCCTCGCCGGTCTTGCGGCCGAGCTTGCCCTCCTGGACCTTCTGGACCAGAAGAGGCGCGGGGTCGAAGCCGGGCTCGCCGAACTCGCTGCGGAGCTCGGACTGGATCGCCAGGGAGACGTCGTTGCCGACGACGTCGAGGAGCTCGAAGGGGCCCATCGGGAACTTGGCGGACTCCTTGATCGCGGCGTCGATCTCGTCCATGGCGACGCCGGACTCGTGCAGCTTGACGGCGTCGTTCAGGTAGGGGAACAGCAGGGCGTTGACGATGAAGCCGGAGCGGTCGCCGCAGGAGACCGGCACCTTCTTGACCGCCGTGGACAGCGCGCGCACGGTCTCGTCGACCTCGGCCGAGGTGAGGTCGGTGGTGACCACCTCGACGAGCTTCATGACCGGCGCGGGGTTGAAGAAGTGCATCCCGATGACGTCGCCGGGGCGCGCGGTGACCTTGGCGAGCTCGGTGATCGGCATCGAGCTGGTGGTCGTGGCCAGGATGGCGCCGGGCTTGGCGATCCGGTCGAGGTCCTTGAAGAGCTCGGTCTTGACCTCGAGGTCCTCGGCGATGCCCTCGACGATCAGGTCGGCCTCGCCGAGGTCCTCGCGCGAGGTGCTCCCGGTGAGCCGGCCGAGCACGGCGGCCTTGGTCGCCTCGTCCGAGCGGCCCTTGGCGATCGCCTTGTCGAGCGACTTGGTGATCCCGGCGACGACTCCGTCGAGCTTCTCCTGCGAGCGGCCGACGAAGAGGACGTCATAGCCCGCCTGGGCGAAGACCTGGACGATGCCGGAAGCCATGGTGCCGGTGCCGACCACGCCGATCTTCTCGATCGTGTGGCGCAGCTCCGGAGCCCGTACGTGGTCCCCGGCTGCGCCGGTGAACGACCCGGACTCGTCGGAGATCTGAGTGAGCAGGTCGGCGGGCTTGTGCAGGTTGTCGCCGGTCTCCTCGAAGCGGGCGAGCAGCGCGTCGCGTACGACGGAGGCGCCGATCTCGTCGACCGTGGCCAGCGGTCCCTGGGGGTAGCCGCAGCCGAAACGCATGGCGTTGTCGATGTCGGTGGCGGTGGCGTAGCCCGACTCGAGCATGCGAATCGCGTGGTTGAGGTAGGGCAGTACGAGCACGTCGTGGATGGAACCCTGAGTCGAAACCGTCATGCGACGGAAGACTGCCAAATTTATTACCCATGAGTAACCCCTGGTGGCGTGACGCTGCTCACATGGACCCATGCGATACGTTCTCCCGGTGAGACTCGTCGTTGCCACCTGCCAGGTCGACTACGCGGGGCGGCTCACCGCCCACCTCCCGATGGCCACCAGGGTGTTGATGCTCAAGGCC
Source organism: Nocardioides sp. NBC_00368 (assembly GCF_036090055.1). Lineage (NCBI taxonomy): Bacteria > Bacillati > Actinomycetota > Actinomycetes > Propionibacteriales > Nocardioidaceae > Nocardioides > Nocardioides sp. NBC_00368. The sequence goes on along the minus strand of NZ_CP107970.1, from coordinate 5,774,441 downwards.
GACGGATCGGTGCTGGTCCACTCCGACGGGGGCTCCTACAAGCCTCTCAACTGGATGTCGCCGCCGTGCACCCTCTCGGAGGGCAAGTCCGACGACGGCCGGATCGAGTGGACGGTGACATCCAAGACGGACGACACCCTGCGGATCCTGATCGACGAGATCCACCACGAGACGTCGCACGACCTGGGCGTCGACCCCGGTCTGCAGAAGGACGGGGTCGAGAAACACCTCCAGGAGCTGCTCGCCGATCACCCGGCGACGCTGGGCGAAGGCCTGACCCTGGTGCGCCGCGAGTACCCGACCGCGATCGGTCCGGTCGACCTGATGTGCCGCGACGCCGACGGGAGGTCGGTCGCCGTCGAGATCAAGCGACGCGGTGAGATCGACGGGGTCGAGCAGCTGACCCGCTATCTCGAGCTGCTCAACCGCGACCCGCTGCTGGCCCCGGTGCGCGGCATCTTCGCAGCCCAGGCCATCAAACCGCAGGCCCGTGTGCTCGCCGAAGACCGCGGGATCACCTGCGCAATCGTCGACTACGACGCGCTCCGCGGCCTCGACGACCCGACCGAGAGACTCTTCTGACCAACAGTTGGTGCACGGTCAGGCAAGTTCACGTCGGCGAAACACCATTCCATACGTTTCGCATGGAACTGCGTGACAAGATTCACGCCATGTCCATGAACTACTCGGGGCATGGCGTTGGGGGCCGCCTGTCCGTGAGCGACGTCGAGGCGATCATGATCGATCTCCTGACGATGCAGCAGATGCACACGGCGGAGTTCCATGCGATCAAGGGCCGGATGGAGCGCACCGATGCCGCGATCGACAGCGTCAACGCGCGTCTGGACAGCGTCGAGCGGCGGCTGGACGACCTGCTGATCTCGATGAGTCAGCTGCTCAACTGGATCAACCCCCGCTGACCCGACGAGCCGACTCGGCGGTCAGGAGTTGACCGTGATCGGCTCGCCGCCGGAGACGAGGCGCCAGTCGACCGAGGCGAAGGCGGCGGGGTCGATGACCTGGTTGGCGGTGACCCAGTCGATGAGCAGCTGCCGGATCTCGACCTGCTGGTTGTAGACCACCGTGGCGTCGGTGACGTGCGGGAAGCCGCCACCACCGGACTGGCGGTAGTTGTTGACCGCGAGCACGAACTCCTGCGCATCGCTGACCGCGACGCCGTCGTAGGCGAGGTTGGTGATCCGCGAGCCCACCGGCAGCGAGATGTCGATGTCGTAGGTCAGCGGCGCGTCCAGGCCGGCGATCGTGTCGAAGTTGTAGTCGGGCGTGCCGTTGGGCGCGGTGTCGGTCGGGGCGTTGGTCACCTGGTCGATCGGGAACGGACCGGTGCCGCTGACCTGCTTGAAGTAGCGCGCAGAGAACTCGAGGTAGTCCTTGAGCTGGGCGCCGGTGATGCGCACCGCCATCAGGGTGTTGTCGTAGATGTAGAGACCGGCGACGTCGCGTACGGTCACCTCCCCCGCAGGGAAGGCCGCCGCGCGGCTGAACGGGGCCGCGATCGAGATGACCGGCAGCTCCGCGTCGGAGCCGGTGAGCGCCGCCTTGACCGCGTCGGCCTGGACGAAGTTGACGAAGTCGATGATCGGTACGTCCTCCACGACCGCCCGCGCGGCCAGCATCTCCACCGCCGAGGTGCCGACGACGGAGTTGACGTAGTCGATGACCACGTCGTGCTGCTCCTGCACGGCGGCCGAGACCTCCGGGTCGGGGTCGACGGTGTTGGAGTTGAGCGTCTGCGAGGTCGCGGACTCGAGAATCCATCGGGGCCGGCCGTGGCGCTTCTCGCGGCGTACGACCAGGTCCATCACGGAGACGCGCATTCCCCAGTAGAGCGGCTCGGTCAGCAGCACCTGCTTGCCGGTCTCGGTGTTGGTGACGTAGCGCTGGGTGATCTCCCGGTGGGCGTGACCGACGAGGATCGCATCGACGCCCGGCACCTGCTCGGCGACCAGGGTGGAGGCGTTCTCCGGGGGCAGTTCGTCACCGTAGGAGCTGGAGGTGTCGGCACCGGAGTGAGCGCTGATGATGACCAGGCCGCAGCCGGCCTTCTTGAGCTCGGGCACGAAGATCTTGGCCTGCTCGACCAGCCCCGGGAACTCCATCTTCCCCTCGACGTTGGCCTTGTCCCAGATCGCGATGCCGGGGTTGGTCAGACCGAGCACGCCCACCCGGAGGCGGCGGCCGCGGCCGAGGTCGTAGTCCTTGATGATGTAGGGCGGGAAGACCGGCAGCTTGGTCGACGGGTCGACCGCGTTGGCGCCGAGCATCGGGAAGTTCACCTGCTCCTCGAACTTCCGGATCGTGTCGATGCCGTAGTTGAACTCGTGGTTGCCCAGGGCCGCGGCGTCGTAGCCGACCAGGTTCATCGCCCGCGCCATCGGGTGGATCGCGCCCTCGGTGATCGGGTCGATCCGGGCGTAGTAGTAGGCCAGCGGGGTGCCCTGGATGGTGTCACCGGCATCGATCGTGAGGATCGGCTCGCCGCGTCGCTCCTCGCGCACGGCATCGATCAGCGTCTTGACCTTGGCGACGCCGATCTCGTTGCCGGCGCTGTTCGAGAACTCGGCGTTCTTGTAGTAGTCCCAGTTGAAGACGTTGCCGTGCAGGTCGGTCGTGCCGAGCACGGTCAGCCGGACCGTGTCACCCTTCCCCGCGCCGTTCGCACCATGGGCCGGGGTGGCGGTGTAGCCGGCAGCGCTCAGCGCCGCGGCGCCCGTGACAGCAGCACCGGACAGGACAGAGCGGCGGGTGGCGTGAGGCATCGGTAACGTCCTTGCACGAGTAGGTAATCGACTGCAAAGCAATTCCTACCACCTCGCGCACAACTTGGCGGCGCCTTTCCCGTCAAGCAGCCAGGTGCTTCTTCTTGACCGGCTTGCCGTCGAGGGTCACCAGACGGCGCTTCTTGACCGTCATCCCCTCGGGCAGGGTGCCCTCCTTGAGCATGCGGATCGGACACCGCTTGCACCGCGACTTCGACACGCAGCACTCCGTCTTGGGAGGTTTCCTCTTCTTGCCCACGCTCGAAGGGTAACAGCAGAGTTAGGCGAGCCTTACTTCACGAGCGCGGCCACCTCGGTGGCGCAGCCCCAGCTCAGGGTCACCCCGGCACCGCCGTGGCCGTAGCAGTGAACGACCCGTCCCTCGCGCTCCAGCCGGACCGAGGAGCGGGCCGGCCGGAGGCCGACCTTGTGGCCCCTGACCTCGACGTTCGCGATCTCCGGCATGGCGGCGGTGGCGTCGGCGAGGATCCGCTCAGCCGTACGCGGGTCCGGGCTCTGGTCCCAGGCGTGCGGCACCGACGTACCTCCGACCACGGTGTCCCTGCCGCGCGGGAAGACGTAGGAGGGCTCCTCGCCCTCGGCCTCCAGCCACTCCTCGGTGGCGCCGGGTTCGAGGATGACGATCTGGCCCTGGACCGGGTAGAGGCTGGTGTCGCCGACCAGCTCGCGCGCGCCGAGGCCGGTCGCGTTGACCACGACGTCGGCGTCCAGGCTCTCCAGGTCGTCGACCGTCCCGGTGGTGATGCTCCCGCCGGCCTCGATGACCTTCCGCTCGAGCCACGGCAGGTAGACCGGCATCTCGGCGATCGGGACGGTGAACTCGGCGCGGCCCTCGCCGACGGTCAGGTCGGTGAGCGGCGCGGCCCACCACAGGTCGGTCCCCGGGTTGTGCTGGGTGCCGTGGACCATACGTACGCCGGCCTCGGGCTCCTCACGGGCCAGCCGGGCGAGCTCCAGGAAGGTCTCGGCGGCCCAGGCTGTCACCCGCTCGCGCGGCTCGGCAAGGTAGGGGAACCAGAACCCACCGGCCACCGCCGAGGTCGTCCCGGTCGTCCGCTCCCGGCCGATCACGCTCACCTCGTGACCGGCCTCCAGCAACCGCACCGCGCACGAGAGTCCGATGACTCCGGCTCCAACCACCGTTACCCGCATGCGCGGCAGGCTACCCGGCGCGCATGTAACACGTCGTTCGTAGGACTGTGTGGTCGTCTGGAACGACCGGACAGTCCTACGAACGACGTGTTACACGATGCAGCCGTCGGCAGACCTCACCGGTCACGCGGCGAGACGACGAGCCAGCACCGGGATGACGATGGCGGCGGCGACGACGTGGAGGAGCATCAGGACGACCGCGCTGGCGGCGTCGAAACCGAAGGTCACGTCGGGGACGAGCGAGGCGACGGTCAGCACCACGGTGGTGACCACGAACGTACGCCGCGGGCGACGGGCGACACGGGCCAGCACCGCGGCCATCGCGACCCCGATGAGCGAGAAGAAGGCGGTCAGCTGGGCGTAGCCGGCGAGCGGGATCGTGCCGCTGGCGGTCTCGAAGCTCACCCCTGCCGCCGAGGCAACGACGGCGAGAACGGTGACGACCGCGCTGGCCACGACCGTGGCGCCGAGGCCATGGAGCCAGACCGACTTGCGGGCAGCGGAGCGAGCCGAGCCGGCGGCGCGGGTGGAGGAGGTCTGCTGGGCGGTGGTGATCGTGGACATCTCGTACTCCTGTGAAGTGGCGAGAGGCGCTGTCCGCCTCCCTCTGCCCCTTTCACGAATGGACACCCACCCGGATCGACACGGCTCCCGAAGTTTTTTCGGGAGCCGTGTCGATCCTCGACTCAGGAGAGGTCGTTGGCCTTGCGGATGACCTCGATGATGTCGGCCATGATCTCGGTGAGGCTGAAGTCCTTGGGCGTGTAGACCGCCGCGACCCCCGACGCGAGCAGCGCCTTGGCGTCGGACTCGGGCACGATGCCACCCACGATGACGGGTACGTCACCGAGACCCGCCTCGCGAAGCCCGTCGACCACCGAGGGCACGAGCGACATGTGCGAGCCGGAGAGGATGGAGAGCCCGACCACGTGTACGTCCTCGGCGACCGCCGCGGCGACGATCTGCTCCGGGGTGAGCCGGATGCCCTGGTAGATGACCTCGAAACCGGCGTCACGGGCCCGCACCGCGACCTGCTCGGCGCCGTTGGAGTGGCCGTCCAGGCCCGGCTTGCCGACGAGCATGCGCAGCTTGACACCGAGCTCCTCGCCGGTGGCCTTGACCCGGTCACGTACGGTCGCCAGCTCGGCGCCGGCCTCCGCGGCACCGACGGCGCCCGAGACACCGGTGGGTGCCCGGAACTCGCCGAAGACCTCGCGCAGGGTGCCGGCCCACTCCCCCGTGGTCGCGCCCGCACGGGCGGCGGCCAGGGTGGCCTCCATCAGGTTGGCGTCGGTCTTCGCGGCGGCGGCCAGCGCGGCCAGCGCCTCGGAGACGGCCGACTCGTCACGCTCGGCCTTCCACGCCTCGAGCGAGGCCTTGGCAGCCTCCTCGGCACGGGGGTCGGCGACCATGATGGCCGCGTCCAGGTCGGCGGTCAGCGGGCTCGGCTCGGTCGTCGTGAACTTGTTGACGCCCACGATGATCTCCTCGCCGGCCTCGATCGCGGCGCGACGGCGCGCGTGCGAGGAGACCAGCTCGGACTTCATGTAACCGGTGTCGACCGCGGCGATCGCGCCGCCCATGGCCTGGACCCGGTCGATCTCCTCCTTGGCGCCGGCCACGAGCTCGGCCACCTTGGCCTCCACGACCGGGGAGCCGTCGAAGAGGTCGCCGTACTCCAGCAGGTCGGACTCGTAGGCCAGCACCTGCTGCAGGCGCAGCGACCACTGCTGGTCCCACGGACGCGGCAGGCCCAGGGCCTCGTTCCAGGCGGGCAGCTGCACCGCGCGCGCCCGCGCGTTCTTGGACAGCGTCACCGCGAGCATCTCGAGCACGATGCGCTGCACGTTGTTCTCCGGCTGCGCCTCGGTCAGGCCGAGGGAGTTGACCTGCACGCCGTAGCGGAAGCGGCGCATCTTCGGGTCCTCGACGCCGTAGCGCTCGCGGGTGATCTCGTCCCACAGCTGGACGAAGGCGCGCATCTTGCACATCTCCTCGACGAACCGCACGCCCGCGTTCACGAAGAACGAGATCCGGCCGACGACCTTGCCGAAGTCCTCCTCCGAGACCTGACCGGAGGCCTTGACCGCGTCGAGCACCGAGATGGCGGTGCACATCGAGTAGGCGATCTCCTGCACCGGCGTCGCGCCGGCCTCCTGCAGGTGGTAGCTGCAGATGTTGATCGGGTTCCACTTCGGGATCTGGTGGACCGTGTAGGCGATCATGTCGCTGATCAGGCGCAGGGAGTGCTCCGGCGGGAAGACGTACGTCCCCCGGGACAGGTACTCCTTGATGATGTCGTTCTGGGTGGTGCCCGCCAGCTTGGCGGCCACCTCGGCCGGGTCCATCCCGGGGTTCTGCTCCTCGGCGGCGACCTGGTACATCGCGAGCAGCCACATGGCGGTCGCGTTGATCGTCATCGAGGTGTTCATCTCGGTGAGCGGGATCTGGTCGAAGAGCTTGCGCATCTCGCCCATGTGCATGATCGGCACGCCCACCTTGCCGACCTCGCCACGGGCGAGGGCGCTGTCGGGGTCGTAGCCGGTCTGCGTGGGCAGGTCGAAGGCGACCGAGAGACCGGTCTGCCCCTTGGCGAGGTTGGTGCGATAGAGCTCGTTGGACGCCTCGGCGGTCGAGTGGCCGGCGTACGTCCGCATCAGCCAGGAGCGATCCTTCGCCGGGCGGCTCTGCTCGGAGGGCGTGGTGTCCGTCATAAGAGGCATGCTAGCCCCTCGGTTACCGATCAGTAACCGGCTCCGGTGTGGAAGATGTCACTCGCCCGCCCACTCTTTACCGACTACGCGATGAGCGGCGAGTTCTCCACCTCGAGGACACGATAGAGCCTGGAGAGGTGGAGCATACGCCGCACCGCGGGGGTGCAGCCGTGGAGAGTGAGGTGTCGACCCTCGGCGTGAGCCTGTCGCGTCGCGACGGCGAGCAGCTTCAGCGCCGTCACGTCCGCGCTGGACACGCCGGAGACATCGAGCACGACATCACCCTCGACCGACTCGAGGTGGTCGTAGATGACACTGCGTGCCATCCAGGTGCTGCGTACGTCGAAGTCGCCGTTCAACACCAGCGTCGGCCCGTCGATCACGATCTCCATGCCTGCCTCCATCCCCAGAAATGGGTTGCCCTCACACAGAAGCTCTACGCACCAGTTGGCGCTCCCTCTCGCCCACTATGACGCGCGGCAGCTCAGATTGGTTGCACCTCAACAGCCTCGTTCGTCACTTCCGTCACTATTTTCTGTCAAATGACCACGCTCGCCGAGAAGTAGGCCGTCCGCATAGGCTCAGCGCATGGTCAACCTGACACGCATCTACACCCGCACCGGCGACGCCGGCGAGACCCGGCTCGGCGACATGAGCCTGACCGCGAAGACCGACCTGCGGCTGGAGGCGTACGCGACCACCGACGAGACCGGGGCGGCGATCGGTGTCGCGCTGGCCCATGGCGGCATCGACGAGGACGTCGTCAAGGTGCTGACGACCATCCAGAACGACCTCTTCGACGTCGGCGCCGACCTCTCGACCCCGGTCGTTCCCGACCCGGAGTACCCGCCGCTGCGCGTCGAGCAGGCCTACATCGACCGGCTCGAGGCCTGGTGCGACGACTACAACGAGCCGCTGGAGAAGCTCCGCTCGTTCATCCTCTCCGGCGGCACCGTCGCCGCGGCCCATCTGCACGTCGCCCGCACCGTCGCGCGCCGTGCCGAACGGGCGGCCTGGGCCGCGTACGAGGTGCACGGCGAGACCATGAACAAGCTCGCGCTGACCTACCTCAACCGCCTCAGCGACCTGCTCTTCATCCTCGCCCGGCACGCCAACCGGGAGCAGGGCGACGTCCTGTGGGTGCCGGGCGGCGAGCGCTAGCCAGAGCTCACAGCCAGCCGCGACGCCCCGCCTCGTAGCCGAGCTGGAGGCGGGTGTCGACCTGCGCGCGGTCCATCATCTGACGCACCCGCCGCTGGACCGTACGCAGCGACAGCCCGAGCTGCGCCCCGATGGAGGCGTCGGTCAGGCCCGCCAGCAGGAGCGAGAGCACCTTGGTGTCCAGCGGCTCGAGCCGGTCGGCGGCCGTCTCGACCGTACCCTCGGGCGTCGCGACGAGCTTCGGCGCCGAGGTCCAGATCAGGTCGAAGAGGGCGATGATCGCGTCGAGCAGGCCGCTGGGGTGCAGCAGGAGCGCGTCCTGGACCGTGTTGTGCTCACCCGAAGCCGTCGAACCCTGCATGAGCGGGATCAGGGCGATCTCGCGGTCGACGATGAAGGCGCGCAGCGGCACGGTCGGCACCACCCGCAGCTCGATGCCGATCTCGAGCCCGGAGTCGATGGTCTCGTAGATGCCCGGGGTGTCGAAGACGGAGCGTTCCAGCACGATGTCGTGCCTGACGCCGCGCTCGATCGCGGCCCGCTCGGCCTCGTCGGCATCCTCCCGCGTGACGACCGCGGCCTGCGGCTTCTGCAGAGCCTGGATGCACTTCTTCGCCGAGTACTGCAGCTGGGCGAACCGCTGGGCGATCGCCTCGGTGCCGTGGACCACGTCGACGACGTCGGCCACGTCGCGACGAGCGACCGACCCGCGATAGAGGCCGGCCAGCTCGGTCATCTCGACCTGAGCGCGACGCAGCTCGTCCTGCCGCTGGACCAGCAGCGCCCCGAGCGCCACCGCCGGCGGCGAGGCGACGTATCTGTCCTGTCCCGCCGATGCCCGGGCGACCAGGCCCTTGCCCTCCAGCGCGGCCAGCACCGCGGAAACCGCGTAGCTGTCCAGGTCGGCCGCCTCGGCCAGCTCGTCGAGGTTGGCCGAAGGTGCACCGACCAGCTGGCGGTAGACCGTCTCCTCGAGATTGTCGAGACCGAGCGCATCGAGCATCCGAGAACCCTTTCGTGGCGGGGAAGGAACGACGGACATCATGGCAGATATACGACACGTCACATTCCCGCCATGGCGGTTCGACTTGCAATCACCGCCAACTTGGCCGAAAGTATTCATCGCCACCTCGGTCCGGATCCCCCCGCTCGGATCGAGGTGGCTTTCCTTTTGCGCGACGAAGTTGTCGCGATGGGTTCGGATTCGGTTGCCTGCATGTCCGCGACGGACGCGCGCCTATGCAGGCCCATGAATGCACCGCAACCCCATCGAGGTGCGCCTCTGGTCTAGACCACCGCCACCGCAACAAACGAGACGCTGCTCACCACCAGCGTCCACGAAGTCGCAGAACCGCCCTCATGCTGGAAGACTAGGTCGGGTGTCCTCGCTCGAAGCTCTCACGAACGACCTGCTCCGCGAGACCTTCGACCCACAGACCATGGAGCGCGGCAAGGCCTACGCGGCCGAGGGCCGCGTCGCCGAGCCCCAGGTCAGCGAGGTCGGCGGCACGCTGCGTGCCACCGCCGAGGTCCGGGGAAGCGGGCCTGCCCCCTACCGCGCGACCCTCAGCCTGGAGGCCAGGAACGGCGTCGACCGGGTGACCAGCACGTGCACCTGCCCCGTACGCAACAGCTGCAAGCACGGCGCAGCCCTGGGCCTGGTGCTCACCGGCTCGCGCACCGCGTCGGCGTCGCAGAGCTCGCTGTGGGAGACGGAGCTGCGTACGCTGCTCGGCCAGCTCGCCGAGGACAACAAGCCCGAGGACGACCTGCCGGCTCTCGCGCTCGAGATCGACGTGCACAGCCCGCGGTCGGCGGTCGCGAGCTCCCCCACGGTCGAGCTGCGGCCGATGCGGATGGGCAACCGCGAGCGCTGGGCGAAGACCGGTGCCGACTGGTCCAACATCCCCAGCGCGCTGCCGGGCAAGGACTTCCCGCGCAGCCAGCTGCTCCCCCTCCAGGAGCTGGCCCGGCAGCTGCGGCCCGACCGGTTGCTCTACGCCCGCGGCTCCTCGCTCAGCCTCGCCGACTTCGGTGAGCACGCGGTCAGCCTGCTCCGCGACGCGATCCGTGGCGGCGTGACGGTGCTGCCCGGCGAGAACGTACGCGGCGTGGTGATCTTCGACGAGCCGCTCTCGCTCGCCGGCGAGCTCCGCCGCGAGGACGGCGAGGCCGTCCTCCGCTTCGGCCTGGCCCACGGCGACCGCGTCTACGCCGGCCCGACCGTGCTTCCGATCGGTCGCCCGACCCGCTCGGTGGGTGTGCTCGACGCCGGCGTGCTCCACCTCGGCGACCTGTCGGGGCCGCTGTCGACGCACGCGCAGCGGCTGGTGACCGCCCGGGAGCCGCTGACCGTCCCGGAGCCCGAGATCGGCACGCTGAGCGCCCTGCTGGGCCCGCTGGCCCGTCTGGTACCGCTGCGCTCGACCGACGACTCCCTGGACATCCCTGCGCCTCCCGCGCCGCGCCTGAGCCTGACGGTCACCTGGCGCAGCTCGACCCATGCCACGCTCGGCTGGACGTGGGCCTACGGCGTACGTCACTACCCGGTGGACTCCCGCGAGGATCTCGGCCTCGTCCGCGACCCGGCGCAGGAGGCCGCGCTCCGTGAGAAGGTCTCCGCCGACCTGCTCCGCAAGCAGGAGGTACGTGACGGCGACGCGCTCGCGCTCGCCATCCACGACCTCCCGGCGCTGCGCGAGATCGAGGGCGTCGAGGTCACCGAGGTGGAGCGGCCCGAGTTCCGCGAGACCGACGAGGACCCGGAGATCTCCTTCGAGATCACCTCCCCGGAGGGCGGCGACGCGATCGGCCGGGACTGGCTCGACCTGCAGGTGGTGATCCGGATCGGCGGCGAGGCCGTCCCGCTGCCCGACGTGCTCGCGGCGCTGACCCGGGGCGACGACCACCTGATCCTCCCCAGCGGCACCTACATCACCACGGACCGCCCCGAGCTCGACCGGCTGCGCAACGTCGTCGAGGCCGCCGGGCAGCTCCACCAGCGCACCGGCGACGGGATCGCGGTCGGCAAGCACGACCTCGGGGTCTGGGCCGAGCTCGCCGAGCTGGGCGTCGTGGACCAGCAGGCAGCCGAGTGGGTCCAGCGGGCCCAGGCCCTGCGTGACCTGCGCGAGATCCCGCGGCCGGAGCCGACCGGCCTGGCCACCGAGCTGCGCCACTACCAGCTCGACGGCTTCCACTGGCTCGCGTTCCTGCACGAGCAGGGCCTCGGCGGGATCCTCGCCGACGACATGGGCCTGGGCAAGACGCTGCAGGTGCTGGCCACCATCTCCCATGCGGTGCATTCGCAGCCCGCCCCGCGCGCCCCCTACCTCGTGGTGGCGCCGACATCGGTCGTCCCGGCCTGGGTCCAGGAGGCCCGCCGCCACACCCCCGGCCTGCGGGTGAGCACGGTCAGCAAGCGCGTCGACTCCGTGGCCGAGGCCCGCGAGGACGCCGACGTCGTGGTCACGACCTACGCCATCCTCCGGCTCGAGCAGGACGCCTTCGCCGGGCGTCCCTGGGCCGGTCTCGTCCTCGACGAGGCCCAGCAGGTCAAGAACCACCAGTCCAAGACGTACGCAGCCGCCCGCCGCATCGACGCCAGCTGGCGTCTCGCGGTGACGGGCACACCGTTCGAGAACCGGCTGATGGAGCTGTGGGCGCTGCTCTCGATCACCGCGCCCGGCCTCTACCCCAGCCCGCGGATGTTCCGCGACACGGTGGTCTCGCCGGTGGAGAAGTCGGGTGACGACGGGGCGCTGCGCCGGTTCCGGACCCGGTTGCGCCCGTTCCTGCTGCGACGCACCAAGGAGCTCGTCGCCGACGACCTGCCACCCAAGCAGGAGCAGGTGCTCGGCGTGGACCTCAACCCGGCTCACCGCAAGATCTATGACGCCCACCTGGCCAGGGAGCGGCAGCGGATCCTGCACCTGCTCGACGACTTCAACGACAACCGGGTCGCGATCCTCAGCGCGCTGACCAGGCTGCGCCAGCTCTCGCTCGATCCCGGGCTGGTCGACCCCGAGGACGACCACGTCGGCTCGGCCAAGCTCGACACCCTCGTCGACCACATCGAGGAGCTCGCCGCCGAGGGCCACAAGGCGCTGGTCTTCAGCCAGTTCACCTCGTTCCTCGGCCGGGCCCGCACCCGGCTCGCGGAGGCCGGCATCGACGCCGCCTATCTCGACGGTGCCACCCGTGACCGCGGCGCGGTGATCGAGAGCTTCCGCGACGGGGATGCCCCGGTCTTCTTGATCTCGCTGAAGGCCGGCGGCGTCGGCCTGACCCTGACCGAGGCCGACTACGTCTTCGTGCTCGACCCGTGGTGGAACCCTGCCGCCGAGGCCCAGGCCGTCGACCGCGCCCACCGCATCGGCCAGACCCAGCACGTCATGGTCTACCGGCTGGTCTCGACCGACACGATCGAGGAGAAGGTCATGGAGCTCAAGGAGCGCAAGGCCGAGCTCTTCGCGAAGGTCGTGGACGGCGAGGGTGCCATGGGCTCCACCATCGGCGCTGACGACATCCGCGCGCTCTTCGACTGAACAGACGGGCGGGGGCGTCGCTCTCGTGTAACACGTCGTTCGTAGGACTACTCGCCCTGTCAGAACGACCGGATAGACCTACGAACAGCGTGTTACACCGCCCGCCGCCGCGCCACGGTCCCGGCGAGAGCCGCCGCAGGGAGCATCAGGACCGCGACGACCAGGAGTGCGCGTAGGGTGCCGATCTGGTCCCCCACGGCACCGAGGATGGGCGGGAAGCCGAGGAAGGCGCCGTAGGCCAGCGTGGAGACGACCGAGACGCGCGCCGCTGCCCGGGCCTCGTCGTCGGCGGCGATGCTGATCCCCAGCGGGAAGCCCAGGGCGGCGCCGAAGCCCCACAGGACGATCCCGGCCAGCGCGAGCCCGAACGAGCCGGCGAACACGGTCAGCACGATCCCGGCACCGGCCAACGCCGCCGAGGTGATCAGGACCGGCTGCCGGCCGACCCGGTCGATCACCTTCGCACCGGCGAACCTGGCCAGGCTCATGCAGAGGACGAACACCGCATAGCTCGCCACCCCGACCCGATGACTGACGTCGTAGCCGTCGATCATCGCCAGCGAGACCCAGTCGTTGGCGCTTCCCTCGGCCGCGGCGAAGGCGAGCACCATCAGGCCCAGCAGGAGGGTGTGGGGCGAGCGCCACGCCGCCAGCAGCTCACGCCGCGGCGAGTGCCCCTCCGGCGGCGCCGAGGTCGGGAGGAAGCCGGCGGTCCCCCACCAGCAGATCGCCAGCGCAACGGCCGCGACGCCGGCGACGTGCCATACCGTCGGCAAAGTACCCACCAGAGCGATGCCCAGCAGCCCACCGAGCACGGTGCCGACACTCCACATCGCGTGCAGCTGGGGCATCAGCGTCTTGCCGCCCAGCCGCTCGACCGCGGCACCCTCGACGTTCATCGCGACGTCCCAGACGCCGTAACCGACGCCGTACGCCACCAGGAACACCGCCACCAGCCACGCCTGCCCCAGCCAGCTGCCGGAGATCGCCACCATGGTCAGCGCGGCGACGCAGAGCATCGCGCAGCGGCGTACGACCCGGGCAGCACCCCAGCGCATCACCAGTCCTCCGGCCAGCGGCAGCGCGGCGACCGACCCGATCCCCATCGCCAGCAGCATCAGGCCGACGGCCGAGTTGTTCAGGCCGAGGCTCTCGCGCAGGGCGGGGATACGGGAGATGAAGGTCGCTGACAGCAGGCCGTTGGTGGCGAACGCCACCACCGAACCGGCTTGGGCACGGCGAAGAGGCGTCACGAGTAAAGGCTAGTGGCCTCCAGAACGTGCCCAGGGGTGGTCTCAGTCGCGCTTCTTCTCGTAGGGGCCGCCGCGTCCGAAGATCGGCAGCACCCACGGCTGGCGCAGCGGGGCGCCGGCGAGCGCGACGACGGCGAAGGCGGTCGCCAGGACCCAGGCGATCCCGTAGAGCGCGCCACCGAGTCCGAACGTCACGATCGTGACGGCGAGCAGGGTGAGCTGCAGGTTCAGGGCACCGGCGGCGTGGTGCTTCACGAACTCGGAGCGCTTGCCGACGGTGTAGTAGAGGATCGCGGGGCCGACGACGATCGGTACCCAGGTCGTGGCCTGGGCGAGCGCTGCCAGCAGCCGCTCCTCGGTGGTCGGCGGCGGCAGCAGGTCACGGGCGGGCTTGGCCGGCGCCGGGGCCGGGGTGGGCTGCGCGACCAGGTCGCGGGTGATCGGCTCGAGGGCGGCGTACGTCTTCGCCTTCATGGTCAGGTCGAACCTGACGTCGAACTCGGCCTGGTCGAGCCGGCCGTCGGCGTAGGAGGCCTTGAGCAGGTCGATCACGCGGTCGCGATCGGCGTCGGTGCAGCGGAGCTCATCGCCAGCAGGCGAAGCGGGCGGAGCGGGCGGGGTCGGAATGGGAGCGGTTGAGGACATACCTCAACGATCCGCCGCAGACGCCCTCCGGACAATCAGGGAAGCCCCCGAAAGCAAACCGACCGACCCCGGTGTTGTGCCGGGGACGGCCGAAGGAGGACGACTCAGAAGACGGTCCAGGTGGACCGCATCGGGCGGGACTCGAGCCACGCCTGGAAGCCGATCAGCGTCTGCGGGTCCATCGCCAGGTCGATGTGCTCGCCGTTGACCTCGCAGGTCACGATCAGGCTCTCGGGGTAGAGAACCAGCTCCTCGATACCTTCAGGAGACCGGCTGGAGATGTAGGCCATCTCGGTGCGGCGCCAGACCCGTTTGGGTTTGGGCGAGAGCGAGAAGATCCGGAACCACTCCAGCTGTGCGTCACCGGAGTAGCGGCCGATGCCGATGACCCAACCGCGCCCGGGACTGGTGTCCCGGACGCGGTGGCTCAGCTCGAAGACGCCGCCGTTGCGAGCGAGCAGACGGCGACGAGCGGCGATCCCGATGCCATAGGCGAGGACAAGCAGAAGCAATGCGGCCACAACGGCCAAGAGCAGCTCCCACCATGCCATCCGGGTATCGCCCCTCTTCCCCTAGGAGGCCTTCTCGACAGCGCGGATGCGTGCCTCGGCGTGACGGATGCGCTTCTCGGCGTCGTTGTTGGTGCCGAGCAGGCGACGGGCCTCCTCGAGCTCGACCTGTGCTTGGTTGAGGTCGATCTCGTGGGCCAGCAGCACGTGCTCGGACAGGATCGAGACGCGGTCGTTGGCCACCGAGAGGAAGCCACCGTCGACGGTCGCGATGACCTCGGTGCCCTCCTCCGGAGTGATCTCCACGACCGCCTCGGTGAGTGCCGACAGCACCGGCGCGTGACCGCGCAGGATGCCGACATCACCGTCGACCGTTCGGGCGATGACCATGGTGGCCCCGCCGCTCCAGACCACACGGTCTGCAGCGACGAGCTCCACCTGAAGTGCGTCCGTCATCAGAGGCTCTTCTGGATCTCGGCCCACTTCGCCTCGACGTCGTCGAGGCCACCGCACATGAAGAACGCCTGCTCGGCGACGTGGTCGTACTCACCGTCGGCGATCTTGTTGAACGCCTCGATGGTGTCCTTGACCGGAACCGTCGAACCCTCGATGCCGGTGAACTGCTTGGCGACGTAGGTGTTCTGCGAGAGGAACCGCTGGATGCGGCGAGCACGGGAGACGATGATCTTGTCTTCCTCGGAGAGCTCGTCGACACCCAGGATCGCGATGATGTCCTGCAGCTCCTTGTTGCGCTGGAGGATCTGCTTGACGCGAACGGCGCAGTCGTAGTGGTCCTGGCCGATGTACTGCGGGTCCAGGATTCGCGACGTCGACGTCAGCGGGTCCACCGCCGGGTAGATACCCAGCGAGGCGATCTCACGGGAGAGCTCGGTGGTCGCGTCGAGGTGGGCGAAGGTGGTCGCCGGAGCCGGGTCGGTGTAGTCGTCGGCCGGCACGTAGATCGCCTGCATCGAGGTGATCGAGTGACCACGCGTCGAGGTGATCCGCTCCTGGAGCAGACCCATCTCGTCGGCGAGGTTGGGCTGGTAGCCCACCGCGGACGGCATCCGGCCCAGCAGGGTGGAGACCTCGGAGCCCGCCTGGGTGAAGCGGAAGATGTTGTCGATGAACAGCAGCACGTCCTGGCCCTGGACGTCGCGGAAGTACTCCGCCATCGTCAGCGCCGAGAGGGCCACGCGAAGACGCGTGCCCGGCGGCTCGTCCATCTGGCCGAAGGTCAGGGCGACCTTGTCGTAGACGCCGGCCTCCTGCATCTCGTGGATGAGGTCGTTGCCCTCACGGGTGCGCTCGCCGACACCGGCGAAC
Organism: Nocardioides sp. NBC_00368; assembly: GCF_036090055.1. NCBI lineage: Bacteria > Bacillati > Actinomycetota > Actinomycetes > Propionibacteriales > Nocardioidaceae > Nocardioides > Nocardioides sp. NBC_00368. The sequence goes on along the minus strand of NZ_CP107970.1, from coordinate 5,758,333 downwards.
ACGGAGACACCACCGTGGTTCTTGGCGACTCGGGCGATCATCTCCTGGATGAGGACGGTCTTGCCGACGCCCGCACCACCGAAGAGGCCGATCTTTCCACCGGTCACGTACGGGGTGAGGAGGTCGATGACCTTGATGCCGGTCTCGAACATCTGGGTCTTGGACTCGAGCTGGTCGAAGGCCGGAGCCTTGCGGTGGATGCCCCAGCGCTCCTTGACCTCGACCGTGGACGGGTCGACATCCAGGATGTCGCCGGTCGCGTTGAACACGTGGCCGAGGGTGACGTCACCCACGGGCACGGTGATCGGCGCGCCGGTGTCGGTCACGGTGGCACCGCGGACGACGCCGTCGGTCGGCTTCAGCGAGATCGCGCGGACCATGCCGTCACCGATGTGCTGGGCGACCTCGAGCGGCAGGATGGAGGTCTCACCGTTGACGGTGACCTCGACCTCGAGCTTGTTGTAGATTTCCGGCATGGCGTCGACGGGGAACTCCACGTCGACGACCGGGCCGATCACGCGGGCGATGCGGCCCGTCGTGGTCTTCTCGTCAACCTGTGCGGTCATTTTCTAGTCAGTCTTTCTGTGGGTTCTCAGTCGTTCGCAGCCTGGGCGTCGGCCAGCGCGTTCACGCCACCGACGATCTCGCTGATCTCCTGGGTGATGCCGGCCTGGCGAGCCTGGTTGGCAACCCGGGTGAACTTCTTGATGAGCTCGTCGGCGTTGTCGGTAGCCGACTTCATCGCCTTCTGACGCTGGGCCAGCTCGGAGGCGGCCGCCTGCAGCAGCGCGAACCAGATCCGGCTCACGACGTACTGCGGAAGCAGCGAGTCGAGCACGGCCTCGGCCGACGGCTCGAACTCGTAGAGCGGCAGGACGTCACCCTCGGCCGGAGCCTCGGTGCCCTCCACGACCTCCAGGGGCAGGAGACGTACGGCGGTGGGCTTCTGCGTCATCATGGTGATGAACCGCGTGTAGACCACGTGGACCTCGTCGACGCCGGGGGCGGCAGCCTTCTCGGCCTCCGTGCCCTCGACGAAGACCTCGATCAGCTTCTCGCCGATCTCCTTGGCCGCGTCGTAGTCCGGACGGTCGGAGAAGCCGGTCCAGGCCTGCGCCACGGAACGGCCGCGGAACTTGTAGAAGGCCTCGGCCTTACGTCCGGTGACGTAGAGGTCGACCTCCTTGCCCTCGGCCTTGAGCTTCTCGACCAGGCCCTCGGCCTCCTTGAGCACGCTCGAGGAGTAGGAGCCGGCCAGACCACGGTCGCTGGTGACCACCAGCACGGCGGCGCGCGTCGGCGCCTCCGGCTCGGTGGTCAGCGGGTGGTCCACGTTGGAGTAGGTCGCCACCGCCGAGACGGCGCGGGTGAGCTCACGGGCGTACGGCGCGGCCGCATTGGCCCGCTGCTGCGCCTTGATGATCCGGGACGCAGCGATGAGCTCCATGGCGCGCGTGATCTTCTTCATCGACTCCGTCGACTTGATCCGCGCGCGGAGTTCACGCACTGACACGGCCATGGGTCAGCCCCGCTTCTGCTTGACGATCTGCTCCTGCTCGACGTCCTCGTCAGCCAGGGCCTCTTCCTTGGCGGAACCCGGCTTGACCGAGGCGCCCTCCGAGGTCTCGAACTGGTTGAGGAAGCTGTCGTACGCACCGCTCAGCGCGGACTCGGTGGAGTCCTCGAACTTCAGCGACTCGCGGATCGCGGCCAGGGTGCCTTCGTGGGAGCGACGCAGGTAGTCGAGGAACTCCTGCTCGAACTTGAGCACGTCCTCGGTCGGGACGATGTCCAGGCGGCCGGTGGTGCCCAGCCACAGCGAGACGGTCATCTCGTCGATCGGGTAGGGCGAGTAGGCCGGCTGCTTGAGCAGCGCCATCAGCCGCTGACCACGGGCCAGCTGCTGCTTCGAGGCCGCGTCCAGGTCGGAGGCGAACATCGCGAAGGCCTCCATCGCGCGGTACTGCGCGAGGTCGACCTTGAGCGAGCCGGTGACGGCCTTGAGCGCCTTGGTCATCGCCGCGCCACCGACGCGGGAGACCGAGACACCGACGTCGATCGCCGGACGCTGGTTGGCCGCGAACAGGTCGGACTGCAGGAAGATCTGACCGTCGGTGATGGAGATGACGTTGGTCGGGATGAACGCCGAGACGTCGTTGGCCTTCGTCTCGATGATCGGCAGACCGGTCATCGAGCCGGCACCCATGTCGTCGGAGAGCTTCGCGCAGCGCTCCAGCAGACGGGAGTGCAGGTAGAAGACGTCACCCGGGTAGGCCTCGCGGCCCGGCGGGCGACGCAGCAGCAGCGACACGGCGCGGTAGGCCTCGGCCTGCTTGGTCAGGTCGTCGAAGACGATCAGGACGTGCTTGCCCTCGTACATCCAGTGCTGACCGATGGCCGAGCCGGTGTAGGGGGCGAGGTACTTGAAGCCGGCGGAGTCGGACGCGGGAGCGGCCACGATGGTCGTGTACTCCAGCGCGCCGGCCTCCTCGAGGGCGCCACGCACGGAGGCGATGGTCGAGCCCTTCTGGCCGATCGCGACGTAGATGCAGCGAACCTGCTTGTCGGGGTCGCCCGAGTCCCAGTTCTGCTTCTGGTTGATGATCGTGTCGATGGCGACCGTGGTCTTACCGGTCGCCCGGTCACCGATGATCAGCTGACGCTGGCCACGGCCGATCGGGGTCATCGCGTCGATCGCCTTGATACCGGTGGCGAGCGGCTCGTGAACCGACTTGCGCTGCATCACGCCCGGAGCCTGGAGCTCCAGGGCGCGGCGGCCGACCGTCGCGATGTCGCCGAGGCCGTCGATCGCGTTGCCGAGCGGGTCCACGACGCGGCCGAGGTAGCCGTCACCGACGGGGACCGAGAGAACCTCGCCCGTACGTCGGACCGACTGGCCCTCCTCGATCTTGTCGAAGTCGCCCAGGATGACGACACCGATCTCGCGGGTCTCGAGGTTCAGGGCGAGACCGAGGGTCCCGTCCTCGAACTCGAGGAGCTCGTTCGCCATGGCCGAGGGCAGGCCCGAGACCTGGGCGATGCCGTCAGCGGTCCGCGCGACAGTGCCGACCTCCTCGGTCTTCGCCGCCTCGGGCTTGTAGTCCGCGACGTACTTTGCCAGCGCGTCCCTGATCTCGTCGGGACGGATGGTGAGCTCCGTCATCTCTGCCTTCTCTCTCGTTCTTACGTCGAAGTCTGTGTCACACAGGGGTCATACGGCCAGTTGGGCCGTGATGCCGGATCAGCCGGCGAGTGCTCGCTGCGCCCCGTCGAGGCGGCTGGAGATGGTGCCGTCGATGACGTCGTCACCGATCGAGACCTTGATGCCGCCGACGATGGCCGGGTCGACCACGATGTTCAGGTGGACCTCGCGGCCGTACTTCTTCGCGAGGGCCGCAGCCAGGCGGGTGGTGTCCGCCTCCGAGAGCGGAGCGGCCACGCGGACGACCGCGGTGCCTTCGCCCGCGACCGCGGCGGCGACCTTCTGGTATTCACCCAGCGCGACCGTGGCGGTGCGGTAGGTGCCCGCCAGGGCCTGCTTGGTCAGGGCGACGGTCGCTGCCAGCGCCTTGCCGCCGAGAAGGTCGTCGACCAGCGTGACCTTGTCCTCGGTCGTGCGAGCCGGGTCGGAGAGCGCGTCGCGCAGCTCCGGCGTCTCCTGCACGGCCTGCTGGACCGCGAACAGCTCGTCGGCGAGGCGCTTGGCCTCTCCACCGGCGCTGCGGACCGCGGCGATCTCGCTCAGTCGCTCGACCGCGTCGCTCAGGTCACCGGCGTGCGTCCAGCGGTGCTTGACCGCCGACTGGACCACGCTGAGGGCCGTCGCGTCGACCTTCCCGCCGAAGAGCTCACCGACGAGGCCGGTCTTGGCCTCCGACGGCACCGATGCGTCGGTGACGAAGCGGCGCAGAGCTGCTTCGGCGCGGAAGGTCTGGGAGACCTCGAAGAGGGAGTCGGCCGCCTTCGCCGCCGCCTCGGGAGAGGCGGAGACAGCGGTCTTCAGCTCCTCGGTCAGGGCGGCAACTGCGTCGGCCGACGCTCCACGGAAGTCCATCAGTGAACCCCTGCCTCGAGGTCGGCGAGGAACCGCTCGACCACACGGCTGGAACGCTCGTCGTCGTCGAGGGACTCCCCGACGATGCGACCGGCGAGACCGGTGGCCAGCGAGCCGACCTCGGTCTTCAGCGATGCAGCAGCCGCCTGGCGCTCGGCCTCGATCTGCGCCTTGCCTGCGGTGATGATGCGCTCGGCCTCGGCCTGCGCCTCAGCGCGGAGCTCGGCCTTGATCGCGGCGCCCTCCTCGCGGGCCTGCTCGCGGATGCGGGCAGCCTCGTGACGGGCATCGGCCAGCTGAGCCTCCAGCTGGGCGAGCTTGGCATCGGCCTCGGCCTGCTTGGCGTTGGCGTTCTCGATGCCACCTTCGATCGCCGCGGTTCGATCGGCGTACGCCTTCTCGAAGTTCGGAACGATGAACTTCGCTACTCCCACGAAGAGGATGGCGATGACGATGACACCGAGGATGATCTCCGGGACGTGCGGGACCAACGGGTTGATCTCGGTCTCCGCAGCGGTTACCTGGGTAAGGATCATGTCGGAACCTTCAGTAGTTCCCTACGTCAGCGAAGGACGAAGGCGAGAGCCAGGGAGATGATGAAGAACTGCTCACACAGAGCGAAGCCGAGGATCGCGATCGCCTGCAGGCGGCTCTGGGCCTCCGGCTGACGGGCAACACCGGCGACGTACGCGGCGAAGATCAGACCGACACCGACACCCGGGCCGATGGCGGAGAGGCCGAGGCCGATGATTCCGAGCTGTCCCGACAGTTCCATGGGATTTCCTTCCGGTTGTGACGCGATCTGCGTCAGTTGTTGTGCGTCGACTTGGGTTGGCTGTTCAGACGAGACGTCAGTGCTCGTCGGCGACCGCCCCGGCGATGTACATCGCCGAGAGCAGCGTGAAGACATAGGCCTGCAGGAACATGATCAGCATGTCCAGGAAGGACACGAAGATGCCGAGCAGGAAGGCGAAGACGCCGGCCGCGACACCCTGCCATGCCGGAGCGTAGTGCAGGATCAGCCAGGCGCCGCCGATGGAGAAGAGCGCCACCAACAGGTGACCGGCGAACATGGTGGCGAAGAGACGGATCGCCAGCGTGAACGGGCGCACGATGATGTTGGAGAGGAACTCCAGCGGCACCATCATGAGCAGGATCGGGCCGCTCACGCCGCCAGGCACGGTCTGGAGCTTGAGGTAGCCGACGAAACCGTGCTTCGCGATGCCGACGATGTTGTAGATCAGCCAGGTGATGGCCGCCAGCGCCGCCGTGAAGCCGATGTGCGACATCGTCGGGAACTGGATCAACGGGATGATCCCGTAGAAGTTGTTGACCAGGATGAAGGTGAAGACCGTGAACAGGTACGGCACGAACCTCATGTAGTCGTGGGAGCCGATGATGTCGCGCGCGATGGAGTTGCGGACCATCCCGTAGACGTACTCACCGGCGAACTGCAGCCGGCCCGGAACGACCGCGGCCTTGCGAGAGGCCGCGTAGAAGAAGCCGAGAACGATCACGACGGACAGCAGGACCAGGAGACCCACCTTGGTCAGAGCCCAGTCGCCGGACCCGACGATCGGCGGAAGGAAGAAGTCCGCGGGCCCCGGGATATGAGGCCCCGACTCCGACGCCATAACGGTGGCGGCAAGCGACTTCACGCTGTCTCCTGTTTGTTCGAACTTACGATTCTGGGTGGCGAGCTTCAAAGGCTCGGGCATCATCCCGGCGGCCGCCCCCGACGGCCCGGACGATATCAGGCGCTACTGGCGGGTCATGAGTCTGCCCCGGGCAAGTCGAAGAGCGGAATCCGCTCGCGTCGCACCAGGAACGCAAACGTGGTCGTCCATGCGACCGTGAGCGCCATGACCGAGAAGGCTGCCGGACGTACGACAGCGTCTCCACCGGTCTGCGAAACGATCAGCAGGACGACGAAGAGAACCATGCCTGACAGGGTGAAGACACCGACGGCGGCGGGCAGCGACAAGGCGGGCGACTTCGCCGCGACCAAGAACATCGCCCACGAGCCGACCGCCAGCACGACGACGGTGGCGATCGAACCGATCGCGGCACCGGTCAGACCATTGGTCCCAGCAAGAAGGAAAGCCACCCCGAGGGCCGCGAGCACAGCAACTGCGGACACTGCGGCAGAACCTCGCAGCACCTTGGATTTGCTGGTTGCGGTCGTCATCGTCGGCGGCCGTTCTCTCTGGGGGCATTTCACGTGTTCAGGAGCGTATCCCGAACGCTCGTGAAAACTATCACAAGCGTCTTTGGGCGCCCTAATTGATCGATCAAGGCACCGCTATCGGGGCTGCTCCTCCAGCGGGGTGAGGTCCTCGGGGACCTCGAGGAGCTTGTCGGTGCGCTCGCCGCGGATCTTGGGGAGGACGAAGGTGAGCAGCACGATGAGGGCGGTGGCGACGGCGAGGCCGGTGATGACGACGGGGCCGCGGTAGAGGGTCACGAAGACCGATCCGAAGGACATCAGGCCGGCCCAGAGCCACATGATCAGCACGGCACGGCGCTGGGAGTGGCCGATCTCCAGGAGGCGGTGGTGCAGGTGCTTCTTGTCCGCGGCGAACGGGGAGCGGCCGGCGCGGGTGCGGCGTACGACGGCCAGGACCAGGTCGACGAGTGGGACGACCAGGATGGTCAGGGGTAGCAGCAGCGGCAGGAAGGTCACCAGGAGCGCGGTGGAGGCGTCGAAGGCGTTCACGTTCAAACCGCCGGCGCTGTAGGAACCGGAGAGCGTGACGGCGCTGGCGGCGAGGATGAGGCCGATCAGCATCGAGCCGCTGTCGCCCATGAAGAGCCGAGCAGGGTGCCAGTTGTGGATCAGGAAGCCGACGCACGCTCCGGCGAGCGCGACGCTCAGCAGGGCGGCGGTGGACGCGCGGCCGATGTCGTTGATGCGGGTGAACTGGTAGCAGAACAGGAAGAAGGCCAGCGCGCCGATGCCGACGACGCCCGCCGCCAGACCGTCCAGACCGTCGATGAAGTTGACCGCGTTGACCACGGTGATCACCACCAGCCCCGTGAGCAGCGCACCCTGGGCCGGGTCGACGGCGAACTGGGTGCCGTCGGGGAAGGTGATGAAGGTGTACTGCAGGTTGAAGCCCACCAGGATCGCGGTGGCCAGCACCTGACCGCCCAGCTTGGTGAGGGCATCGAGCTCGAAGATGTCGTCGACGACGCCGACGATGCAGATCAGCGCGCCGGCCAGGATCACCACGCCGGTGTCCTGCAGCACGAAGTCGGGGGCGTCGGCGAGGAACGGCAGCTCACGGGCCACCAGGTAGGCGGCGACCAGGCCGCCCAGCATCGCCACACCGCCCATGTAGGGGATCGGCACGGCATGTACGTCACGGTCGCGGACCTTCGCGACAGCCCCCGTGCGCATCGCGAACTCGCGGGCGACGACGGTGAGCAGGTAGGTCACCACGGCGGCGACCAGGAAGAGGAGGACGTAGGCGCGCATCAGGCTTCTGCGTCGGTGTCCGTGTCGGGCACATCGGTGTCGGCCACGGCCGGGTCCGGGTCGCCCGGGCGCCGGATGGCGACACCGTGCTTCGCGAGCAGCTCGTTGATCCGGTCGATGCTGATCGCGCCCTCTCGCAGGACCTTCGGCTCGTCACCGGTGGCGGAGATGATCGTGGACGCCTCGCCCACGGGCGACTCGCCCCCGTCGATGATCGCCCTGACCATCTTGCCGAGCATCTCGTCGGCCTGGTCGGCGTTGGTGGCGGCCGGCATCGTGGTGCGGTTGGCCGAGCTGGTCGCCAGCGGGCCGACCCGGTCGATGATCCGGCGCAGGATGTCGGAGTCGGGGATGCGTACGGCCACCGTCTGGCGGGCCTCGCCCAGATCCCACTGCAGCGACGGCTGCTGGTGGAAGACGACCGTCAGCGCCCCGGGCCAGAACTCCTCGACAAGGGTGCGGGCCCAGTCGGGGATCCGGGTGGCGAGGGCGTCGAGGGTGGCGACGTTGGAGATCAGCACCGGCGGCGGCATCGCGCGGCCGCGGCCCTTGGCGGCCAGCAGGCCGGCCACCGCTCCCTTGTCGAACGCGTCGGCGGCGACGCCGTAGACCGTGTCGGTCGGCACGATCACGAGCTCGCCGGCCTGAAGGGCGGCCGCAGCCGCATCTATCGCCTTGGTCTGCTCGTCCTCGGTCGCGATCGGGTAGCGCTCAGTCACAGTGCTCATGTTGCCAGTTGCGCGGTCGTGAAGCGCGGACGGCCTGCCAGATCGAGGTGATCGCGTACGTCCTGCCATCGTCCGGTGGCGGCGAAGACGGCCGGTGCCCCGCCGTTGTCGGCGTCCGGGCCCTGCTCGTCGGCATGCTCGAAGCCGACCACTCCCCCGGGCTTGAGCAGCTCGGCAGCCCGCCGTTCCAGGACGCGGATCGCGTCCAGGCCGTCCTGTCCGGAGAAGAGGGCGAGGTCGGGGTCGTGGTCCCGCGCCTCGCGCGCCACCGACTCCCACGCCTCGAGCGGGATGTAGGGCGGGTTGCAGACGAGGACGTCGACGCCGCCGTCCAGGTCGGGGAAAGCGTCGGCCATGTCGCCCTGTCGCAGGTCCACACCGGTGCCGGTCAGGTTGCGTACGGCCCAGGGATAGGCGTCCTCGGAGAGCTCGACCGCGTGCACCTCGGCGCCCGGGACCTCGTCGGCGATGCTCTTGGCGATCGCCCCCGAGCCGGTGCAGAGGTCGACGACGACGGGTGCGTCGATCGCGGTGGCCCGGTCGATCGCCCAGCCGGCGAGCAGCTCGGTCTCCGGCCGGGGCACGAAGACGCCGGGGCCGACGGCGAGCTCGACGTGCCGGAAGTACGCCACCCCGGTCAGGTGCTGCAGCGGCTCGCGTTCCGCGCGGCGGGCGAGCAGGTCTGCGAAGGCCTTCTCCTGGTGCTCGGCGACGTCGTCGACGAGGAAGAGGCGGTTGCGGTCGGTGTCGAGGACATGGGCCAGCAAGATGGCCGCGTCGGCGTCGGGACTGTCGACGCCGGCCTCTTCGAGCTGCTTTCGGGCACTTGCCAGAAGTGTGCGCGGGGCGGTCATGGGCAACTGCTCCTGAATGTGTTAGTCATGCTTTACCCGGCTGAGGGTAACGTTCGGGCGCCTCAAGGGTTCTTCCGGTCATATGGGGGGACGCGGGAAATGGCCGCCACCCTCGTCGGGCGCTGTGCTGCCCCACCAACACACCCGAGTTCTCCCCCGGAAGGAAACATCACCCCATGAAGTGGCTCTTGCTGCTTGCACTCATTCTCGTCCTCGCCCTCCTGATCTGGTTCTTCTTCGGACGGCCGATCCGCAAGGACGCCAAGGCCGCGCACGGAGCGGACGAGGACAGCCCGGCGACCGAGACCACCAGCGCTCCCGTCGCCGCTGCCGCGGTCCCCGCCGAGGTGGCGGTGACCGAGCCGGTCTCCGAAGAGACTCCGGCTGACAAGGGTCCCGCTGACGAGGCTCCGGCTGCTGAGGCGCCGGCTGACGAGGCTCCCGCGGCCGAGGAGTCGGTCGAGGCTCCCACCGCCGAGGTGACCGAGGCGGACACCGCTGCCGTGGTCGCCGAGGCCGAGAGCGTCACCGCCGCAGCGGCAGCCGCTGACGCGACCGCCGAGCCGGAGGCCGCCGAGCCGACGGTCGACGAGGCCGAGACCCCGGCTCCCACCGCCGAGGTCACCGCCGAGTCCGCTCCCGCCGCCGAGGCACCCGCCGCGACCAAGGGGGCTCCCTACGCCGGCGCCGTGCTGCCTGCCGCTGACGGAAGCAGCTCGGATGCTGCGTACACGATCAAGGGCAGCAGCGGGAAGAAGTACCACATCACCGCGAGCCCCTACTACGGGCGCACGAAGGCGGCTGTCTACTTCGACACCGTGGAGTCGGCCGAGGCGGCCGGGTTCGTCGGCGCCAGCAGCGACTTCTACGACCGCGGCAAGAAGACCGCGGCCGCCGAGACCGAGCAGCCGCTGCCGCCGGCGAGCAGCTACGGCACCGGTAGCGCCGACCCGCTCGAGGACGGCTCCAGCCCGCACCCGGCGTACGTCGTGAAGGGCAACATCCGCAAGGACGGCGCCAAGCGCTACCACACCTCCGCCAGCACCGCCTTCAAGCGGACCCAGGCCGAGGTCTGGTTCGACAGCGAGGCCTCGGCCGAGGCGGCCGGCTTCGAGATCGGCTTCAAGAAGAAGGCCAACGCCTGAGCACGGCCCGCGCCACACGCACGAAGGTCGCAGTCACCACCTGGTGACTGCGACCTTCGTTCTTCGGGCTCAGGAGTCGAGCGAGGCCAGGCGCGCGGCCAGGTCGGCGTCGACGGCGCTGCCGATGACCGGCTCCAGGTCACCGTCGAGGACCTGGTCGAGGTTGTAGGACTTGTAGCCGGTGCGGTGGTCGGAGATGCGGTTCTCCGGGAAGTTGTAGGTCCGGATGCGCTCGGAGCGGTCGACGGTGCGCACCTGGGAGCGGCGGGCGTCGGAGGCCTCCGCGTCGGCGGCGTCCTGCGCGGCCTGGAGCAGGCGCGAGCGCAGCACACGCATCGCCTGCTCCTTGTTCTGCAGCTGCGACTTCTCGTTCTGCATCGAGACGACGATGCCGGTGGGGATGTGGGTGATCCGGACCGCCGAGTCGGTGGTGTTGACCGACTGGCCGCCAGGGCCCGAGGAGCGGTAGACATCGATGCGGAGGTCGTTGTCGTTGATCTCGACGTCGACGGGCTCGGCCTCGGGTACCACCAGTACGCCGGCGGCCGAGGTGTGCACCCGGCCCTGCGACTCCGTGACCGGCACCCGCTGGACCCGGTGCACGCCACCCTCGAACTTGAGCAGCGCGTAGGGAGCGCGGCCGGGCTCGGGGTTGCCCTTCGCCTTCACCGCGACGGTGACCGACTTGTAGCCGCCGAGGTCGGACTCGGTGGCGTCGAGGAACTCGAGCTTCCAGCCCTGGCGCTCGGCATAGCGGGTGTACATCCGCAGCAGGTCGCCGGCGAACAGCGCCGACTCCTCGCCGCCCTCACCCGACTTCACCTCGAGGATCGCGTCCTTGTCGTCGGTCGGGTCGCGGGGCACCAGCAGGCGACGCAGCCGCTCCTCGGCCGCCTCGCGCTGCGGCACCAGCGCATCGGCCTCCTCGGCGAACGCGGGGTCCTCCCCCGCCAGCTCGCGGGCGGCCTCGATGTCGTCACCCAGCTGCTGCCAGGAGCGGTAGGCGTCGATGATCGAGCTCAGCTCGGCGTACCTCTGGTTGAGCTTCTTCGCCAGGCGCGCGTCGGCATGGGTCTCGGGCTCGGCGAGCCGCTTCTCCAGCCCCTCGTGCTCCTCGATCAGCCCTTCGACTGCTTCAAACTGTGACATCTCCGCCTCGCTTCTCGCCTGGGAGGAATACCCGGTCAACCGGGTATTCCTGAACTTCTCCGGCGTTGCAATGCCCGAGAAGTTCAGGAATTGCCAGAGAAGTTCGATGAAATGCGCCGCGCCGGCCCCCACGACACGTGGGAGCCGGCGCGAGAAGAGCTACTTGTTGCGCTTGCCGAAGCGAGCCTCGAAGCGAGCCACGCGACCGCCGGTGTCGAGGATCTTCTGCTTGCCCGTGTAGAACGGGTGGCAGTTGGAGCAGACGTCGGCGCGGATGGCGCCCTCGGCCACGGTGCTGCGGGTGGTGAACGAGTTGCCGCAGGTGCAGGTGACCTGGGTCTCGACGTACGTCGGGTGGATGTCGGACTTCATGAGGTTCCTCTCAAGACATTGGGTTCCGGGTCGCCGCCGCAGGTTGCGGGACGTGAACCGGCACCGAGGATTCAGTGTATGTGAACGCCTGGGGCCGCCAATAATTCCCGGCGGCCCCAGAACGCTCGTCGCGCTCCGGTCGTCTCAGCTCTTGGCGACCTCGTTGAGCAGCACCATGTTGGTCGCGGACCCGGCGACCTTCTCCACCAGGACCGAGGCGGCCTTGGCGCCGTCGAGCGTGGCCAGCGAGGCGCGCAGCTTGCGCACCGCGTCGCCCTCGCCACCGGCGAAGAGCAGGTCGTCGCGACGGGTGCCCGAGGCGTTGACGTCGACGGCGGGGAAGATCCCGGCCTCGGCGTAGTCCTCGTTCAGTCGCAGCTCGGAGTTGGCGGTGTCCTTGAACGCCTCGAAGATGATCTCGTCGGTCTTCGAACCGGTCTCGACCGCGGCCGTGGCGAGGATGGTCAGCGAGCCACCGTCCTCGACGTTGCGGGCCGCACCGAAGAACCGCTTGGTCGGGTAGAGCGCCGCGGAGTCGACGCCGCCACCGAGGATCCGGCCCGAGGCGGGGACGGAGAGGTTGTAGGCCTTGCCCAGACGGGTCAGCCCGTCGAGCAGGACGACCACGTCGTGGCCGAGCTCGACTAGACGCTTGGCCCGCTCGATGGCCAGCTCGGCGACCACGGTGTGGTCGGCGGGCTGCCGGTCGAAGGTGGAGGCGATGACCTCACCCTTGACGCTGCGCTCGAAGTCGGTGACCTCCTCGGGGCGCTCGTCGACGAGCACCACCATGAGGTGGCACTCGGGGTTGTTGGCGGTGACCGCGCCGGCGATGGCGTGCAGGACCGTGGTCTTGCCCGCCTTCGACGGGGAGGCGATCAGGCCGCGCTGACCCTTGCCGATCGGCGCGATCAGGTCGATGACCCGGCCGGTGACCGGGTCGGCGCCGCCCTCGAGGCGCAGCCGCTGGTCGGGGTGGACCGGGGCGAGCTTGTCGAACTCCACACGGTGCTTGGCGACCTCGGGGTCGGCACCGTTGACGGAGTCGATGCGCACCATCGGGTTGTACTTCTCCTTGCGCTCGCCCTCACGGGGCTGACGCACCTGGCCGACGATCGCGTCACCACGGCGCAGGCCGAGGCGCTTGACCAGCGACAGGGAGAGGTAGACGTCGTCGGGTCCGGGCAGGTAGCCGGAGGTGCGGACGAAGGCGTAGTTGTCGAGTACGTCCAAGATGCCCGCGGCGGGCACCAGCACGTCGTCCTCGAGGATGGTCGTGTCCGGCTCGCCGCGGCCCGGGCGGTTGCGGTCGCGGTCGCGGCCACGACGGCGGCGGTTGCGGCGGCTGCCGCCCTCACCCTGGTCGTCGTCGCCCGCGTCGTCGGCCGACTCGGCCGGCTTGTCCTTCGGAGCGTCCTCGTTCTTCTTCTCGGCAGCGGGCTGGGCGGCCTTGGCCGGGCTCTTGCCCTGGCCACCGCCTGCGGGCTGGCCACCCTGGCCCGACTGACCACCCTGACCACCCTGGACGGACTGGCCGCCCTGGCCGGTGCTCTTGTTCTGGTTCTGGTTGCGCTGGCGGCGCGGGCGCTGGGCACCCTCGCTGCCGGCGTCAGCAGCCTCGGCGGGCTTCTCGGCGGGCTTCTCCGCGGGCTTCTCGGCCTTCTCGGCCGGCTTGTCTGCGGACTTCTGCGCAGCCTTCTCGGCGGCCGGCCGCTCGGCCTTCTCAGCCGGGGCGGGCGCCGACTGGGCGCGGCTGCTCTGGGCAGCCTTGATCGCGTCGATCAGCTGGGCCTTCTTCATCGAGTTCGCCCCGCTGATGCCCATGCCGTTCGCCATCGCCTTGAGGTCGGCGAGGAGCATTCCGCCAAGGCCACCGCGCTTCTTCGGGGCTGCGTTCGGCTCCGGCGCAGTGGATTCCATGGTCTCAGTCACGTGAGTCCTTTCCCACGTATCGCCGATCGGCGTACGACGCCGACGGCTCGTCTTGTCAGAACCCCTGACGCGCCGATGCGCGCCAACCGAAGTGGCACGGCACGAAAGGGGGATGTCACACCCATGGACCTGAGCGGCCCGACGGATGTATGTCCAGGCTAACACGCATGGCACCCATCACAGCAGGGGCCCGGAAGGCGGGTCAGAGGATGCGTACGCCGTCCATGTCGACGCTCAGCGCATGGCAGGCCCAGCCCGCCGGACAGCGGGCGGCGAGCTTGGTCGTCTCGGCCGACTCGACGCCGCTGCTGAACGCCAGGACCGTCGGCCCGGCGCCCGAGACGATGGCCGCGACACCGTCGGCGCGCAGCTCGTCAACCAGGGCGAGCGACTCCGGCATGGCGGGCCGGCGGTACTCCTGGTGGAGGAAGTCGCGGGTGGCGCGGTGCAGGTGCTCGGGCGCGTCGCTCAGCGCCGCGACCAGGAGCGCCGTACGTCCCGCGTCGGCCGCCGCGTCGGAGTGCGGGACGGTCTCGGGCAGCAGGCCGCGGGCGGCCTTGGTCTCGACGCCGGTCGCGGGCACGAAGACCACGACGCTGACCCGGGGGTCGACGGCGGTGCGGACCGCGAAGAACCCGTCGTCCTCACCCGCGATCGTGAAGCCACCGTGGAAGGCGGGCGCCACGTTGTCGGGGTGCCCCTCGATCTCGGCGGCCGTCTGGAAGAGCGTCTCGTCGTCGAGGATCAGCTCGCCGCCGGCGACCAGCGCACGGGCGAGCACGAGTCCGCCGATGATGGCGGCCGAGGACGAGCCCAGGCCGCGCGCGTGCGGGATCCGGTTGTGGCAATGGAGCCGGAGACCGGCCGGCTGCTTGCCGATGATCTCGAAGGCGGCCCGCATGGAGCGTACGACCAGGTGGGACTCGTCCAGCGGGACCGTGCCCTCGCCGGCTCCCTCGACCGTGACCTCCAAGGTCCGTTCCCCGGTGGTCGAGCTTGTCGAGACCACTTCGCCGGTGAGCTCGTCACGCAGGTCGAGTGCGAGGCCGAGGGAGTCGTAGCCGGGGCCGAGGTTGGCGGAGGTGGCCGGGACGGTGACGGACACCGGGCCTTCTACGAACGTCATGGGTGCTACGCGAGTCCTGCTGCGGCCGCGGCGGCCTCGAGATCGGCGTCGATGACGATCTCGGGGATCTCGCCGAAGAACTCCAGCGCGGTGGCGGTGTCCTTGAGCCCGTGACCGGTGACGGTGATGACCGTGGTGGCCCCGGCGTACGTCTCCCCCAGCTCGAGGTCGGCGAGCAGCCCGGCGACACCGGCTGCCGAGGCGGGCTCGACGAAGACCCCGTCGTTGCGGGCCAGCAAGGCCTGGACGGAGAGGATCTGGTCGTCGGAGAGCGCGCGGAAGCGGCCACCCGACTTGGCGGCGGCGGCCTCGGCGAGCTGCCACGAGGCCGGGTTGCCGATGCGGATCGCGGTCGCCCTGGTCTCCGGGTGCTCGACCGGGTGGCCGAGCACGAGCGGCGCCGCGCCCTCGGCCTGGAAGGCACGCATCACCGGAGTCTTGGTGGCGTGGCCGGCCGCTGCGTACTGCTCGTAGCCGAGCCAGTAGGCAGACAGGTTGCCGGCGTTGCCGATGGGCATCAGGTGGTAGTCGGGGGCGTCGCCGAGGCGGTCGACGACCTCGAAGGCCGCCGTCTTCTGGCCCTCGAGGCGGACCGGGTTGACGGAGTTGACCAGCGCGACCGGGTAGCTGTCGGCGAGCGCGCGGGAGAGCTTGAGGCAGTCGTCGAAGTTGCCGCGTACCTTGACCACCTCGGCGCCGTGGACCAGCGCCTGGGCCATCTTGGCGGCGCTGATCTTGCCGTTGGGGACGAGCACGACCGGGGTGATCCCGGCCTTGGCGGCGTAGGCCGCCATCGAGGCGCTGGTGTTGCCCGTGGAGGCGCAGACGACCGCCTTGGCACCCTCGTGGACGGCGACGGAGATGGCCGCGGTCATGCCGCGGTCCTTGAACGAGCCGGTCGGGTTCTGGCCCTCGACCTTCAGCCACACCTCACCCTTGGTGGCGCCGGAGAGCCACTCGGAGTGGACCAGCGGGGTGCCACCCTCGCCGAGCGTCACCGCCTTGGTGTCCTGGGGGATGTCGAGAAGGGTGCGGTACTCCTCGATCACGCCGCGCCATTGGGTTGTGGTCATCAGACTGCTCCTTCTACACGCATCACCGAGGCGACGTCGCGGACGTACTCCATCTCGCGCAGGTGCTGCACGGTCGCCGCCAGCGCGGCATCGGGGGCCTCGTGGGAGACGACGACCAGCTGGGCGTCCTCTCCCCTGCCTTCCTGGCGAACGGCTTTGATCGAGACGCCGTGCTCGGAGAAGGCGGTCGCGACGGCGGCGAGCACGCCGGCCTTGTCGGCCACGTCGAGACTGACGTGGTAGCGGGTGACGGTCTCGCCCATCGGGCGCACCGCTCGGGCGGCGTAGGCGGACTCGCCGAAGCCGCGGGCGCCGAGGGCCTTGTTGCGCGCGATCGTGACCAGGTCGCCCAGGACCGCGCTGGCGGTCGGCTCGCCGCCCGCGCCCTGGCCGTAGAACATCAGGTCACCCGCGGAGGCGGACTCGACGAAGACGGCGTTGTAGGCGCCGCGTACGGTCGCCAGCGCGTGGGTGCGCGGGATCATCACCGGGTGGACCCTCGCGGAGACGTCGTCGCCATCGAGCTCGGCGATCGCGAGCAGCTTGACGACGCTGCCCATGGCCTTGGCGGAGGCGACGTCGCCGGCGGTCACCTCGGTGATGCCCTCGCGGTAGACGTCGCTGGCGGTCACCCGGGTGTGGAAGGCGAGGCTCGCCAGGATGGCGGCCTTCGCGGCGGCGTCGAAGCCCTCGACGTCGGCGGTCGGGTCGGCCTCGGCGTAGCCCAGGTCCTGGGCCTCGGCGAGCGCCTCCTCGAAGCCGGCCCCGTAGGTGTCCATCTTGTCGAGGATGTAGTTGGTGGTGCCGTTGACGATGCCCATCACCTTGGTGACGTGGTCGCCGACGAGCGAGTCGCGCAGCGGGCGCAGGATCGGGATCGCGCCGGCGACCGCGGCCTCGTAGTAGAGGTCGGTGCCGGCCTTCTCGGCGGCCTCGTAGAGCGTCGGGCCGTCCTCGGCGAGGAGCGCCTTGTTGGCGGTCACGACGCTCGCGCCGTTCTCCAGCGCCTTGAGGATGAGGCCGCGGGCCGGCTCGATGCCACCGATCACCTCGACCACGAGGTCGACGTCGTCGCGGGCAACCAGGCCGTGGGCGTCCGTCGTCAGCAGCTCGGCGGGGACCTCGACGTCGCGCGGAGCGTCGAGGCGGCGTACGGCCACGCCCCTGAGCTCCAGCGGCGCACCCACTCTGGCGGCGAGATCCGCATCGCCCTCGAGCAGGAGCCGGACCACCTGGGACCCCACCACACCGCAGCCGAGGACGGCGACGCCCAGGGGTTCGACGGCGTGCGCGGTCGTCTTGTTGCTGCTCACGCGCCCAAGGGTATCCGGGACAGGCTCCAGGGACCGACTTCCGCTCTAGGCGCGGACACCTCTCACGTCAGGAGCACGACCTTGCCGGTCGTCTCCCGGGCCTCCAGCGCGCGATGGGCGTCCGCGGCCTCGGCCAGCGGGAAGGCGGAGCCGACGTACGGCGTGCGGGAGCCGTCAGCGGCGGCCTCGAGCGAGGCCTGCTCGAACTCCTTGATCCGGCCCTGGACCCAGGGGCCGAGGATGTCGATGATCTTCGCGGCGCCCTCGTAGCCGTCCTGGTCGCCGGAGAAGCGGACCATCCTCCCCTCCGGGGCGAGGTGGGCATAGACCTGCCTGGGTACGTCACCCCCGACCCCATCGAGAAGGACCGTGATGCGGGGCTCCTCTGCACGAAGGCGCTCCAGCCAGCCGTCCGCGCGGTAGTCGATCGTCGTCTGCGCGCCGAAGCCGCGGGCGATCTCGAGCTTTGCCTCCGAGCCCGCGAGCCCGACCGCGCGAGCGCCCGCGTTGCGGATGCCCTGGAGCAGGATCGCGCCCATGCCACCGGCCGCCGAGGTGACCACGACGACGTCGTCGGGAGTGATCTGGGCGGCCTCGAGCACCGCCGCCGAGGTGCGTCCGGTGCCGATCGCAGCGACCGCCGCGGCCGAGTCGAGGCCGTCGGGACGACGGTAGAGCTGCTTCTCGTCGGCGACCGCGAGCTCGGCATAGCCGCCGCTGCTTCCCGGGCCGAGGTGAGCGACGACCTTCGCGCCCCGCCAGGCCTCGTCGACGCCTTCACCGATCTCGTCGACCACCCCGGCGACCTCACGGCCCGGAGTCATCGGCAGCTCCGGCCGCGGCATCGTCGGCGGGAGGTCGGCCGCTCTGATCGAGGTGTCGAGGCGGTGGACGCCGGCGGCCTCCACCCTGATGCGTACCTGGCCCGGACCTGGGGTCGGGTCGGGAACCTCCTCGATTCGCAGGACCTCCGGACCACCGAACTCGTGCTGTCTGATCGCTCGCATGGCTCGAGTCAACCTGCTCAAGTTGACTTGAGGTCAAGAGATTTCCGAAACCTCAGGAGAGCTCCGGGATCGGCCGGAGCACGGCAGCGACGTCGCGCGCCAGGCGTACGCGGCGGAGCAGCTCCTCCATGTCGGGCTCGATGTCGGTGGTGACGGTGATCGCGTCCTCGCGCGCCACCACCCACAGGCGCTCGTCGACGACATGGCTGGCGAACCGGGACAGCGACCGGGCGTGCTCCTCGTCGGCGGCGATGACAGCGCCGTCCGGGGTGGTCACGTTGGTCTTGGCCCGGAACTCGGGAGGGAAGAAGACCGGGGTCGGGACGCGGCCGGTGCCGGTGTTGCCGGAGCCCGGCGAGAGCCCGATCATCGCGGCCGTCTTGGGCAGGTGAGCAGGGACCCGCACCACCACCCAGCGGGCCGGGCGCCAGGGACCCTTCCCGGGGGACGCCTTCCCGTGCCAGTACTCGACCAGGACGCCGTCGCAGGTGCCGTCGACGACGAGGTCGCAGCGCTCGGCACGTACGTCCGGACCCAGCACCTCCCACCGCACCGGCCGCTGCGCGGCGGCCTTGCCGGTCACCACCGGCCAGCCGAACGTCTGGGCCGCACGGGTCACGCTGTCGCGCCGTTCCTTGGTGAGCCGGGCGAAGGACGCTCGCGGCGCCTGGGAGGGCGCCGCGAGCGGTCCTTCTGAGTAGACCCCCCTCGGCATGCGGACCATCGTAGGCTCACGACCCCACGGATTTCGGGAAGGCGAAACCGAATTTCCTGCTCTGCGCGGTTTGATGGGTGGGTGCTGTTCCCCAACGCCGACCTCGAACGCATCCGCACCGGCGACGTCGACCTCGCCTTCCGCCGCTGGAAACGGCCCATGCACGTCGCCGGCGGCCGCCAGCGCACCCGCATGGGCGTGGTCGAGTTCTTGTCTGTCTCACCGGTGTCCCCGGATTCGCTGACCGAGGACGACGCTCGCCGGGCGGGTACGACGCTCGCGGACCTGCTGGCGTTCCTGTCCCGCAAGGACGGCGAGGTCTACCGGATCGAGATGCACTTCGCCGGCGAGGACGAGCGTGTCGCCCTCCGCGCCAAGCGCCCGGGGAAGAAGGAGACCAAGGCGCTGGTCGCGAAGCTGGCCGACATGGACCGGCGCAGCCGCCGCGGCCCGTGGACCAGGGAGCACCTCGAGCTGATCGAGGCCCGGCCCGGCGAGCTGGCCGAGACCATCGCCGCCTCGATCGGCCGCGAGAAGAAGCCGTTCAAGGCCGACGTCCGCCGGCTCAAGGAGCTCGGTCTCACCGAGTCCCTCCCCGTCGGCTACCGGCTCTCGCCGCGTGGGCGGGCGGTGCTGCGGGCGCTGCGGGGCTGAGGGATGTTCATCTAGGTATGTAGCCGAACCGTCGCTTCCCTGGTGGAACTCCACGAGGGAAGCGACGGCTTGGCGACATACCTAGACGAACATCCCGCCCACGACGCCTCAACCCATGTCGGTGGCGAAGAGATCGGCCTCGGTCTCGCGCCGGACGATGACCCGCGACTCCCCGTCGCGGACCGCGACGACCGGCGGCCGCAGCGCGTGGTTGTAGTTGGAGGCCATCGAGCGTCCGTAGGCGCCGGTGCCGGGGACCGCGATCAGGTCACCGGGAGCGATGTCGGCAGGCAGGAACTCGTGCTTGACCACGATGTCGCCGGCCTCGCAGTGCTTGCCGACCACGCGGCCGAGCACGGGTCCGGCGGACGAGGCCCGCCCGGCGAGGGTGGCGGAGTAGTCGGCGTCGTAGAGAGCCGTGCGGATGTTGTCGCTCATCCCGCCGTCGACGCTCACGTAGGTGCGGGTGACGCCGCCGTCGAGGGCGACCTCCTTGACCGTGCCGACCGTGTAGACGGTGCACATCGACGGCCCGACGATCGCGCGGCCCGGCTCGATCGAGAGGTGCGGCACCGCGAGGCCGAAGCCGCGGCACTCGTGCTCGACGATCGCGGTGAGCTCCTCGGCCAGGGCCTTGGGCGTCGAGGGGTCGTCCTGGGTGGTGTAGGCGATGCCGAAGCCACCACCGAGGTCCATCTCGGGCAGCTCGGTGCCGAGCTCGTCGCGGATCCGCGCCTGCAGCGCCAGCACGCGCCGCGCGGCGACCTCGAACCCGGAGGAGTCGAAGATCTGGGAGCCGATGTGGGAGTGGAGCCCGCGCAGCTCGACGTTCGGGGCGGCCAGCAAGCGGCGTACGGCTTCGAAGGCATCGCCCGACGAGATCGAGAAACCGAACTTCTGGTCCTCGTGGGCGGTGGCGATGTACTCGTGGGTGTGGGCCTCGACGCCGGCGGTCACCCGCACCATCACGCGCGCGGTGATGCCGGTCTCGGCGGCGATCGCGGAGACCCGCTCGACCTCGGCGAAGGAGTCGACGATGATCCGCCCGACGCCCGCGACGATCGCCCGGCGCAGCTCCATCGGCGCCTTGTTGTTGCCGTGGTAGCCGATCTTCGCGGGATCGACCTCGGCGCGCAGCGCCACGGAGAGCTCGCCGTCGGAGCAGACGTCGAGGCAGAGCCCCTCCTGCGCCACCCAGCGCGCGATCTCGGTGCACAGGAACGCCTTGCCGGCGTAGTAGACGTCGTAGCCGGTGAAGGCGTCACGGAACGCGCGGGCGCGCTCGCGGAAGTCGACCTCGTCCAGGACGTACGCAGGCGTGTTGATGTTCGCGACCAGGTCGGGCACCGCGACACCCCCGACGGTGAGGACACCGTCGGTCTTCTCGGCCGTCGCCGACCACAGCGCGGGCACGAGGGCGTTGACGTCGTCCGGGGTCTTCAGCCAGACCGGGGAGGTGCCGGTGAACGATCCCGGCGAAGCGTGCGCCGTCATCACATCCGCTCCGGGGCGGAGACGCCGAGCAGGCCGAGGCCGTTGGCGAAGACGGTGCGGGCGGCCGAGACGAGGGCCAGCCGGGCGAGGTTGACGGGAGCCACCGGCTCGTCGCCCTTGGGCAGCATCCGGCAGTCGTCATCGTCGTACCAGCGGTGGAAGATCCCGGCGGTGTCCTCCAGGTAGCGGGCCACCCGGTGCGGCTCGCGCAGCTCGGCGGCGGTCGCGACCACGCGGGGCAGCTCGGCCAGCGCGCGCAGCAGCTCGCCCTCGCGC
Source organism: Nocardioides sp. NBC_00368 (assembly GCF_036090055.1). Classification (NCBI taxonomy): domain Bacteria; kingdom Bacillati; phylum Actinomycetota; class Actinomycetes; order Propionibacteriales; family Nocardioidaceae; genus Nocardioides; species Nocardioides sp. NBC_00368. The sequence goes on along the minus strand of NZ_CP107970.1, from coordinate 5,736,963 downwards.
GCGTGGGTGAGCAGCGACGGGTCGAACGTGTCGAGGTCGATCGCCATACCGAGGTCGGCGGCGTTGGCCATCATCCGGCAGGTGCGCGCGTGGACGTACTGCACGTAGTAGACCGGGTTGGCGCTGTCGGCCTTGGCCCACAGGTCCAGGTCGATGTCGATGTTGGAGTCGCTGGAGTAGCGGGCCAGTGCGTAGCGAGCCGCGTCCACCCCGATCGCCTCGACGATGTCGTCGATGGTGACCACGGTGCCGGCGCGCTTCGACATCCGCATCGGCTGGCCGTCCTTGAGGAGGTTGACCATCTGGCCGATCAGGATCTCGAGGTTCTCGTGGGGCGTGTCGCCGAAGGCGGCGCACATCGCCATCATCCGGCCGACGTAGCCGTGGTGGTCGGCGCCCAGCATGATGAAGCAGCGGTCGAAGCCGCGCTCACGCTTGTCGAGGTAGTAGGCGAGGTCGCCGGAGAAGTAGGCGCCGTTGCCGTCGGCCTTGATGACGACGCGGTCCTTGTCGTCACCGAACTTCTCGGTGGCCAGCCAGATCGCGCCGTCCTTCTCGTAGACGTTGCCGAGCTCGCGGAGCTTCTCGATGGCGCGCTCCACGGCACCGGACTTGTGGAGGTTGTCCTCGTGGAAGTAGACGTCGAAGTCGACGTTGAAGTCGTGCAGGCTCTGCTTGATCTCGGCGAACATCAGGTCGACGCCGATCTCCCGGAAGACCTCCTGCGGGTCGTCGGCCTCCAGCGCCTCGGGGCGCTTGGCCAGAACCTGCTTGGCGATCTCCTCGATGTAGGCCCCGCCGTAGCCGTCCTCCGGCACCGGCTTGCCCTGCGCCCAGGCCAGGAGGCTGCGGGCGAAGCGGTCGATCTGGCCGCCGTGGTCGTTGAAGTAGTACTCCCGGGTCACCTCGGCGCCGGACGCCTCCAGGACGCGACCCAGCGCGTCGCCCACCGCGGCCCAGCGGACACCACCGAGGTGCAGCGGGCCGGTCGGGTTGGCGGAGACGAACTCCAGGTTGATGTTGTGACCCTTGAAGGAGTCGTTGTTGCCGTACGCAGCACCGGCGGCGACGATCTCGCCCGCCAGCTTGCCCTGGGCACCGGCTTCGACGGAGATGTTCAGGAACCCGGGACCGGCGATCTCGACGTCCGCGATCCCGTCGGTCGCCTTCAGCTTCTCGGCGACCTGCTCCCCCAGCGCGCGCGGGTTCATCCCCGCCTTCTTCGCCAGCTGCAGCGCCACGTTGGTGGCGTAGTCGCCGTGGCCCTTCTGCCTGGGTCGCTCCACCGTGACAGTGCTCGGCACGCCGTCGGGAAGGGTGATCGCACCCTCATCGACGAGCGCGGTGAGGACATCGACGACCGCGGTGGAAAGCTGCTCAGGAGTCACAAGGTCCAGCGTATAAGCGCCAGTCGGTTTCACCGTTATCCGTCCCAGCCTGTAGGGTTCCATCTGCACCGCTCAGGTGGTGCACTGCCTCCGTAGCTCAGGGGATAGAGCGCCGGTTTCCGGTACCGTAGGCCGCAGGTTCGATTCCTGCCGGGGGCACAGTTGAAACCGCTGGGTGACCAGCGGTTTCTTTCATTTTCGGCCGAAAACCGGCAGCGTACGGGGCCACCGGCATGCCACTCTGTGGCCAGCATGGACAAGACAGACGTACGCCGCTCGAAGCGGCTCTCACAGGTGCTCAGGCACCAACCCGGTTCCGTGGGCATCGAGCTGGACCCGCACGGCTGGGTCGATCTGTCCACTCTTCTCGATGCCCTCGCCGCCCACGGCTCCCCGATGACTCGCGATGACGTCGACCGAGTCGTACGCGGCAACGACAAGCAGCGCTTCGAGATCGACACGACGCTCGAGCGGATCCGTGCGAGGCAGGGACACACCGTCGAGGTCGACCTGGACCTCGCTCCCTCCGAACCGCCGGCGCTGCTCTTCCACGGCACACCGCGCGGCAACGTCGACTCGATCCACACCACCGGCCTCGACCGCCGTCAGCGGCATCACATACACCTCTCACCCGACCGCGATACCGCCGAGCGCGTTGGCGCCCGCCGCGGCGACTTCGTCGTCTTCCGGGTAGACGCGGCCAAGATGTACGCCGACGGGCTCGTCTTTTGGTGCACCGGCAACAACGTCTGGCTGACGGACGCGGTGCCTTCGACCTATCTCACGCTGGATCTCTGACGTACGTTCCGGTCACAGGCCCTCGGCGAGCGTGTGGGCGACGAGGGCGTTGGCGTGACCGTGGCCGAGGCCGTACTCGCTCTTGAGGTGGGCCACGATCTGCATGTGCTTGGTGATCCCGCAGGTGCGGATGATCTGCTGCCACTCCGCGATCGGGCGGCCGTACTTCTTCTCGATGGACGGGAAGTAGGAGGCGGGGCCCTTCACCTGGTCGGTCATCTCTGGTCTCCTTGGTAAACCGTGGCGACGATCGCCACACACCTACGCGTCGAACCATGCAGGACCGCTTCGACACGGACCACGACAAATATTCGGGAGACCCACGTGACCAGCTATCCCCCAGCCCCTTGGCACATGCACGGATCGATGTGGCTCTCGGTCTACCGGCTCGCTCACGACGTCGACGAGCGGCACCCGAAGGGGATCTACGCCGTCGCCCTGGTCGACTACACCGAGCCGAGCCCGCTGACCTACCACGAGCTCCTCTCCGCCCGGGTGATCACCGCGTCCAACGGGAAGAAGGCGGTGAGCGTGGTCGACATCTGGGTGGACTCCCCCGACTCCGTGGCCGGCGGCCGTACGTTGTGGGCGATCCCGAAGGGCCTGGCCAAGTTCAGCGGAGGGTCGTCCGAGAAGGGGCCGCTGGCGACCCACACCTGGGAGGCGAGCAACGACGACGGGCCGATCGCGACGGCCAGGTTCAACGACGTCACCCGGCTCGCGCCGCGCATCCCGATGCAGGGCAACGTCGAGCAGCCCGGCATCGAGGAGCACCCCGACACCGCGTGGCTCACCATGAAGGGCGGCGCCAAGCTCCTCCCCGCCCGCGGCACCTGGACGTTCGACCCCGACGGCCCCCTCGCCTACCTCCGCGACGCCACCAAGATCGGCTCCTTCCGCGGCAAGGGCTTCGAGGTCGACTTCGGCTGAGCCGGCTGCACAGCAGCGCTGCGCGGATTGCGAAGCAATCGCATCCAATGCTGTCGGTGGTCGCGAGTAGCGTCGACGGGCATGAATGCACTCCACATCGACTACCTCGAGCTCGCGGTCACCGACCTCCCGGGCTCGCGCACCTTCTACGAGTCCGCCTTCGGCTGGTCCTTCAACGACTACGGCGGGATGTACGCCGGGATCGTCGGGCCCGACGGCAAGGACGAGAACGGCGGGATGTACGCGTCGGAGACCCCGGTCGCGCCGCTCCCGCTGATCCGCACGACCGATCTGGAGGCCGCGGTGGCGGCTGTCGAGAAGGCCGGCGGGACGATCGCCGAGCCGCCCTACGACTACCCCGGCGGACGCCGGTTCATCTTCACCGACCCGTCCGGGAACCGGCTCGGCGTGTACCAGCCCGCGAAGTAGCCGCTAAACCTAAGGCTCGACCGAATTACGGGGACCGCCCTAGACTCCGACCGCATGACCGACGCTACGCCGGCTCTGCTCGCGTATCTGTCCCGGTGGCTCGACGAGTCCCGGGGCGATCGCGACGCGGAAGCCGTTCTCTGGGGGAGAGTCGCGAAGGTGAGCGAAGAGGCCGGCGAAGCCATCGCCGGACTGGTCGCAGCCACCGGGCAGGATCCCCGACTGAGCTCATTGCTGGGAAGCACCCACAGCTACGACGACGTCGTCGATGGGTTCCTCGACGTCGCCATCACCGCGATGACCGCGGTCGAGCACGCGGGCGCCCCCACCTAGGACTTCCGCTTCGCGGCCTTCCGCTGCGCCCGAAGCCGGCGCTCCTCGGCGTACATCGCCTCGGCCTCCTCCAGCGTGGGGGCCGAGCCGCCGTATGCCTTCGGCAGCCACCACGAGCCCGGGGGCTGCTCCTCGGCGGGGTGCGCCTTGATCAGCCGGTCGAGCATGGCCTCCATCTGCGACCGCAGCGCCGCGGTCTCGGCTGCCGGGTCCTCGCCGGTCACCGGCAGCGGCGGGCCGATCTCGATGCCGATCGTCTTGTGACGCGACAGGTCGACCTTCTGGCCCTTGGTCATGATCCGCTGGGTGCCCCACAGCACGACGGGGATCAGCGGGACGCCGGCGTCGGCGGCGATGCGTACGGTGCCGGTCTTGAGGTCCTTGATCAGGAACGAGCGCGAGATCGTGGCCTCGGGGAAGATCCCGACGACCTCGCCGTTCTGGAGGTATTCGACGGCCTTCTTCATCCCGGCCGCGCCGTAGCTGCGGTCGATCGGGATGTGGTGGAACGAGCGCATCACGGGGCCGCCGACAGGGTGGTCGAAGACCTCCTTCTTGGCGATGAACCGGGTCAGCCGGCCGCGCTCGGCGCCGGGGAACCCGGCCATGATGTAGTCGACGAAGGAGAGGTGGTTGATCGCCAGCAGGGCACCGCCCTTCTCGGGGATGTGCTCCGCGCCGGTCATGTTGATCTTGATGTCGCCGAGCTTGAACCAGGTGCGGGCCGCGGCGATCGTGACCGGATAGCTGATGTCCATGGGGCGAATCGTGTCACGTCGGCGTCAACACCGCCCGACTAGCCTCGCCGGTGTGAGCGAGCGCCAGCGAGTGAACCGAAAAAACAACACGCGACCGCGTCCGTATCCTGGCGCTCGCGCTACGGAGGTGGTCGCGTGAGCAGCCTTTACGTGACGACCACCGACGGGCTCCGGCTGGCCGTCACCGACTTCGGGTCTTCCGGTGACACCCGCCCGACGCTCGTCTGCGTCCACGGCTACCCCGACAACTCCAGCGTCTGGCTGCCGCTGGTGAGGATCCTGGGCGGTGAGCTGCGGATCGTGACCTACGACGTACGCGGCCACGGGAGCTCGCAGGCTCCGGCCACGCGCGACGGCTACCTGATCGAGCAGCTCAACGCCGACCTGGAGGCCGTCATCGACGCGGTCAGCCCGTCGGCGCCGGTGCACCTGCTCGCCCACGACTGGGGCTCGACCCAGACCTGGGAGGCGGTCGCCGGCAACGTACCGTCCGAGCGGATCGCGTCGTTCACCTCGATCTCGGGGCCGAGCCTCGACCAGGCCGGGGCCTGGCTGCGTACGCCCGGGAGGACCGCCCGCGGTGTCCTCCAGCGCCTCAAACAGGGTGTCGAGTCGACCTACATCGGCTTCTTCCAGGCGCCGCTGCTTCCCGAGCTCGCCTGGCGCTCCGGGGTCCTCGACCGGATCGTCGGCGGCTCCTCCGTCGACCGCACCCAGGCCGACCGGATCAACGGCCTCGAGCTCTATCGCGCCAACGCGATCGCCCGGATGGGTCGCCCGCAGCCGCGACCGGTCCACGTCCCGGTCCAGGTGATCGCGCCGATCGGCGACGCCTACGTCAGCCGCGCGCTCGCGGCCGAGGCCCCGAAGCCGTATGTGGCCGACCTGACGGTCCACGAGGTCAGGGGCTCGCACTGGGTGGTCGCCGACCACCCCGAGCGGATCGCGCCGCTGGTGCGCGACTTCGTCGCCGCGCACGAGTGAGGCTCAGCCGCGGCAGCCACGGTTGAGCCGGCCGTCGTGACGCGCATCCTTGCCCATCGCCCGAGCCGCCCCGACGTTGGGGAAGACGACACTCGCGGCGCCGGCGTTGCCGATCCCGCCGGGGACGACGCAGGTGCGGACCTTGCCGGGGTTGATCGCCGCGACCGCGTGGCCGAGCTGGTAGAGGTCGCGGCCGGAGAGGCCGGTGGTGTGCATCTTCCGCATCACCAGCGAGACGCCCTTGGCCATGAAGCCGACGTCGTTCTGCCGGGCGACGATCTTGCGGTGGATGCCGCGGATGACCCGCGACTGGTTGGCCGAGCGGTCGAAGTCACCGCCGGGCAGCGTCTTGCGGGCTCGCGCGAAGTCGACCGAGTGCGGTCCGTTGATGTGGATCCGGCCCTTCTTGAAGCCGTAGGGCGCGACGTACGGATCGCTGAAGGCGCGCGGGTTGTCGACGTCGACGCCGCCGATCCCGATCACCATGTCGCTCATGCCGGAGAAGGAGGTGACGAAGACGTACTGCGGCTGCACGCCGACCAGGTCGCCGACGGCGCGGCCCATCAGCTTCGGGCCGCCGTAGAGCAGCGCCGAGTTGATCTTGTCGCGCCCGTGGCCGGGGATGTTGACGTAGGAGTCGCGCGGGATGCTGATGTCGGTCGCGTATCCCGTGGAGGGGTTGAACCCGATCAGGTGCAGCGCGTCGCCGCGGGTCCGGGTGACCTTCTGGCCGGGGCGGGCGTCCGAGCCGACGGCCAGGACCCAGATCGTGCCGCCCTTGCGGGTGAACTTGGCGACGTCGAGGCCCTTGGCCCACTTGGTCGCGATCAGCTCGGCGCGCGGCTCGGCGACCTCGGCGTCGGGCACCAGGACGGCGGTCAGCGCCAGCACCACACCGAGCGCGAGCGTGGTCAGCAGGCGGCGGCGTACGAACTTCCTCATGCGGCTCACGACTCGTCTCCCGACGGGCTCGGCGAGGCGGAGGGCGCCGAGGACGGGTCCTGCGCCAGCTTCTCCTCGCGGGTGATGTTGAAGCCGAAGACGGCCCAGGAGGTCTCGGTCGGCACCATGTCGAGGCTGCCGCGGACGGTCTGGCGCGACTCGCGGTCACCGGTGGTGTCGTAGACCAGGCGGATCCGGGCGACCGCTCCGACCGGGTAGTTGTTGTTGGCCAGCAAGTCGACGTGGACGTCGCTGGAGACCACCTCGACCGCGTCGATCTGAGGGGCGATCGTGGCGTTGCTCATCAGGCTCATCTGCTTGCCCGCCTGGGCGATCGTGCCCTTGGAGAAGCCGGGGAACGACTTCGCGGTGAAGGTCGAGGTCGCGCGCGGGTAGTCACCACCGACGTACGCGGCCTGCAGCCACCGGTCGACGACCTTGGCCACGTTCGTGGCGACCGCCTGGCGCCGGCTCCGGGGGAATTTGCCCTGCACGTGGACGAGCTTCGCGGCCGATTTCACGCTCGGCGCGGGCACCGGCGACGAGGAGGGCGAGGCGGCCGGTTTGTCGGGCTCACCACCGCACCCGGCGAGCGCGAGAGTGCCGCTCAGGACCGCCGCCGTGAGTGCCGTCGCGACGCGTGGGCTGATCCGCCTACGGGGCTTCGTACTGCTGCTCGTCATGTGGGGAATCCACCTCATCGACCTGCTCCGGGACCGAGCCACCATACGCACAACGACCCGGGTTGCAACTTCCCCCGGCGGATAACGCAAGATGTGGGACGGATTACATCCTGTCCACAGGGAGAGCCTGCATCGGGCATTTGCGTGTTCGTGGGGATAGCCTTGCCCGTGGGCAACCCATTTCTTACAGTGCGAAAATTCGGAAGAGGCGAATCAAGCCGTGTCCTCAGGCACCCCGTCCCCCAACACTGCCGACATCCCCGCGGAATTCGGCGCCAACGAGTGGCTGGTCGAGGAGATGTACGACCAGTACACGAAGGATCCGAGCAGTGTTGACCCCGTGTGGGTGAAGTTCTTCGAGACCAACGGACAGCCTGGCGCGTCGCCGAACGGGGCCACCGCGGCCCCGGCCACGCCTGCTGCCAAGTCTCCGGTCCCGACCGCTCCGGCCGACGCTCCGGCCAACGCGCCCGCGCCGACCACCCCCGCCTCGACCGAGGCGCCGGCCGCCAAGGCGGCTCCGGCCCCCAAGGCCAAGCCGCGCCCGGACGCCCAGGCCGCCGAGCCGGCCAAGGGCACCGCGACGCCCACCCCGAAGGACGCCCCGAAGCCGACCGCCGTCGCCGTCACCGACGAGCCGACCTACACCACGCTGCGCGGCATCCCCGCCGCCACGGCCAAGAACATGGACGTGTCGCTCTCGGTGCCGACCGCGACCTCCGTGCGCAACATGCCGGTCAAGCTGCTGTGGGACAACCGCACCGTCATCAACAACCACCTCAAGCGCGCCCGCGGCGGCAAGGTCTCCTTCACCCACCTCATCGGCTACGCCATCATCAAGGCGATCAAGGCGATGCCGGCGATGAACAACACCTACGCCGAGATCGACGGCAAGCCCACGATGGTCACCCCGCCGCACATCAACCTCGGCCTGGCCATCGACCAGCAGAAGAAGGACGGCACCCGCCAGCTCGTCGCTCCGTCCATCAAGGGCTGCGAGCTGATGGACTTCGCCGGCTTCTGGACCGCCTACGAGGACATCGTCCGCAAGGCCAAGGACAACAAGCTGTCCATGGCCGACTACTCCGGCACCACGGTCAGCCTGACCAACGTCGGCGGCATCGGCACCAACAACTCGGTGCCGCGGCTGATGCAGGGCCAGGCCGCGATCATCGGCGTCGGCTCGATGGACTACCCGCCCGAGTTCCAGGGTGCCTCCCCCTCGAAGCTCGCCCAGAACGCGGTCTCGCGGATCATGACGATGACCTCGACGTACGACCACCGGGTCATCCAGGGCGCGCAGTCGGGTGAGTTCCTGGCCACCGTGCACAAGCTCCTGCTCGGCGAGAACGACTTCTACGACGAGATCTTCGCGTCGCTGCGGATCCCCTACGAGCCGATCCGCTGGAACCAGGACATCGACACCACCCACGACGACCAGATCTCCAAGCAGGTCAAGGTCGGCGAGATCATCCACGCCCACCGCGTGCGTGGTCACATGATGGCCGACACCGACCCGCTGGAGTACAAGCAGCGTTCGCACCCCGACCTGCAGATCGAGTCGCACGGGCTGACCCTGTGGGACCTCGACCGCGAGTTCCCGGTCGGCTCCTTCGCCGGCGGCCGCAAGCCGTTCATGAAGCTGCGCGAGATCCTCGGTGTCCTGCGTGACTCCTACGTCCGCACGACCGGCATCGAGTACATGCACATCCAGGACCCCGAGCAGCGCCGGTGGATCCAGGACCGCGTCGAGCGGCCCTACGACAAGACCCCGCGCCAGGAGCAGCTCCGGATCCTGTCGAAGCTCAACGAGGCCGAGGCCTTCGAGACCTTCCTGCAGACGAAGTTCGTCGGTCAGAAGCGCTTCTCCCTCGAGGGCGGCGAGACCGCGATCCCGGTCATCGACGAGGTATGCGAGGCCGCTGCCGAGGCCGGTCTGGACGAGGTCACGATCGGTATGGCCCACCGCGGTCGCCTCAACGTGCTCGCCAACATCGTCGGTAAGTCCTACAACCAGATCTTCCGCGAGTTCGAGGGCAACATCGACCCACGCACGGTCCAGGGCTCCGGCGACGTGAAGTACCACCTCGGTGCCGAGGGCGAGTTCCTCTCCGACCTGGGCGACACGATCAAGGTCTCCGTGGCCGCGAACCCGTCCCACCTCGAGACCGTAGACCCGGTCCTGGAGGGCATCGCCCGCGCCAAGCAGGACGTGCTCGACCAGGGCGCGGTCTTCCCGGTCCTGCCGCTGCTGGTCCACGGTGACGCCGCCTTCGCCGGCCAGGGTGTGGTCGCGGAGACGCTCAACCTGTCCCAGCTGCGTGGCTACCGCACCGGTGGCACCGTCCACCTGGTCATCAACAACCAGGTCGGGTTCACCACCTCGCCGGGCTCCTCCCGCTCCTCGCTCTACGCGACCGACGTCGCGCGGATGGTCCAGGCGCCGATCTTCCACGTGAACGGCGACGACCCGGAGGCCTGCGTGCGGGTCGCGCGGCTCGCCTTCGAATACCGCCAGGCGTTCAACAAGGACGTCGTCATCGACCTCATCTGCTACCGCCGTCGCGGTCACAACGAGGGCGACGACCCGTCGTTCACCCAGCCGATGATGTACGACCTGATCGAGCAGAAGCGATCGGTCCGCAAGCTCTACACCGAGTCGCTGATCGGTCGTGGTGACATCACGATCGAGGAGGCGGAGCAGGTGCTGGCCGCCTACCAGGCCCGCCTGGAGCAGGTCTTCACCGAGGTCCGCGAGGCCGACAAGATGCCGCAGGCCTGGGAGACCGTCCCGGACTACCCGGAGAAGCCTGCCGGCGAGACCGTCACCGCGATCACCACCGACGTGCTGAAGCGGATCGCCGATGCGTACGTCACCCCGCCGGAGGGCTTCACCGTCCACCCGAAGGTGATGCCGCAGCTGCAGCGTCGTGCCACCGCGATCACCGAGGGCAACATCGACTGGGGCACCGGCGAGATCCTCGCCTTCGGTTCGCTCCTGCTCGACGGCCGTCCGGTGCGCCTGGCCGGTCAGGACTCGCGACGCGGCACCTTCGCCTCGCGCTTCGCGACCATCATCGACCGCAAGAACGCCGATGAGTGGACCCCGCTCAACAACCTGACCGAGGAGCAGGCGAAGTTCTACGTCTACGACTCGCTGCTCTCCGAGTACGCCGCCCTCGGCTTCGAGTACGGCTACTCGGTCGCGCGTCCCGAGGCTCTGGTCATCTGGGAGGCGCAGTTCGGTGACTTCGTCAACGGCGCCCAGTCGGTGATCGACGAGTACATCTCGGCCGGCAAGACCAAGTGGGGCCAGGACTCCGGCGTCGTGCTGCTGCTGCCGCACGGCTACGAGGGCCAGGGCGCCGACCACTCCTCGGCGCGCATCGAGCGGTTCCTCACCCTGTGCGCCGACGAGGCCATGGTGGTGGCTCAGCCGTCGACCCCCGCGTCCTACTTCCACCTGCTGCGTACGCACACGCTCGGTGCCGAGCACCGTCCGCTGATCGTCTTCACCCCGAAGTCGATGCTGCGCCGCAAGGAGGCCGCCTCGCAGCCGGCCGACTTCACCTCGGGCTCGTTCCAGCCGGTCATCGGCGACTCCGAGGCGGACGCCTCGAAGGTCAAGACCGTGCTGGTCGTCTCCGGCCGCCTGACCTGGGACCTCGCCGTCGAGCGCAAGAAGCGGAGCCGCGAGGACGTCGCGATCATCCGCGTCGAGCAGCTCTACCCGTGGCCGACCGAGCAGCTCGCCGCCGAGCTCGCGAAGTACCCCGACGCCAAGGTCAAGTGGGTCCAGGACGAGCCCTACAACCAGGGCCCGTGGCCGAGCTACTACCTCAACGTGGTTCCCGAGCTGGGTCGCGAGGTCGAGCCGATCACCCGCCCGGCCTCCTCCACCACCGCCGTCGGCACCATCAAGCGGCACACGGTCGAGCAGAAGGAGCTCATCGAGCGCGCCTTCGCCTGATCCCCGGATCAACCCAACGCCGAGTCGGCGCGTTCTAACGCGCCGACTCGGCGTGGTTTTTGCTCAGACGGGGACCGGGACCGGCTCCTCGCTGAGCCCGACCTTGCGGTGCAGGCGGCGCAGCGGGCGCGGCGCCCACCAGGCGGCCTCGCCGAGCATCCGCATGGCGGCGGGCAGGAGGACGCCGCGGATCAGGACCGCGTCGATGAGGATCGCCAGCCCGACGCCGAGCCCGAAGAACTTCATGAAGCTGACCTCGCTGACCATGAAGGCGAAGAAGCTGGTCGCGATCAGGGCGGCGGCCGTGGTGACGATCCGACCGGTGTGGGCCAGCCCCTGCACGACCGCGTCGACGTTGCCCAGGCCGCGCCGGCGCATCTCGGTGATCCGGCCGAGCACGAACACCTCGTAGTCCATCGACAGCCCGAACGCGATGACCAGCAGCAGCACGACCATCGAGACGTTGAGCGGCATCGCGGTGAAGCCGAGGAGATCGGCGCCCAGACCCTCCTGGAAGATCACCACGGTCGTGCCGACGGTCGCTCCCAGGCCGATGACGTTGAGCACCAGCGCCCGTAGCGGCTGGATCAGGCTGCCGGTGAACAGGAACAGGATCACCACCATCGCGATCGCGAGCCCGCCGACGGCGTACGGCAGCTTCGCGCCGATCGCGTCCAAGGAGTCCAGCAGCTCCGCGGCGCCACCACCGACGAGCGCCGTCGTTCCCTCCGGCGTCGGGACGGCGCGTACGTCACGGACCAGGTCACGTGCCTCCTCGGACTGGCGATCGAGCTGGTTGACGACGGCGAGCTCGTCCGCGCCGTCGCCCGGCGGAAGGGCCGGGGTCTCCGAGACGAGCGCACCCTCGGCGTACGTCCCGACGCGGGTGTCGACGCGGTCGACGTCGTCGACCAGCGAGAGGTCGGCGGCGTACGTCGCCAGGCTCTCGTCGTCGACGGTCGAGGTGGTCACCACGCGGATGGGGCTGGTGCCGTCGCCGCCGAACTCGTCACGGAGCAGGTCGCCGGCCTGGCGGCTCCCGGCGGACGTCTGCAGGACCCTGTCGTCGGGAGTGCCGAACTCGATGCCCGCCAGGGGCGCGGCCATCGCGAGCAGTACGGCCACGACGGGGAGCGCGACCCAGGGCCGCCGGGTGACGAAGCCGGCCAGGCGGGTCCAGAACGGAGCCGCACCACCGCGGAGACCACGCACACCCGGGACGCGGAGGGCGTCGATCCGGTCGCCGAGGAGGGTGATCGTGGCGGGGAGCAGCACCACCGCGACGACGGCGGTGATGACCATGACCCCGATCCCGGCGTACGCCGAGGAGCGCAGGAAGTAGAGCGGGAAGACGAGCAGCGAGGCCAGTGAGACGGCGACCGTGGTGGCGCTGAAGACGATGGTCCGGCCGGCCGTCTCCACCGCGCGGACGACCGCGTCGGCGTGGCTCACCCCGGCGGCCCGCTCCTCACGGACCCTTGCCACCATCAGCAGGCCGTAGTCCACCGCCAGGCCCAGGCCGAGGCCCGTCGTCAGGTTGAGGGCGTAGATCGAGACGTCGGTGAAGTTGCCGAGCACCGACAGCTCCGCGAAGGTGCCGGCGATGGCGAACCCGCCGACCCCGATCGTCACGAAGGCAGCGACGACGTTGCCGAAGGCGAGGACCAGCAGCGCGATCATCAGGGGGATCGCGATCGCCTCGGCGAGACCGAGGTCGGCGCCGATCTGGGTGCCGACCTCCTCGAAGATCGCGAGCTGGCCACCGACGTGGACGGTCGTGGCGCCGTCACTCGTGGTGTCGTCGGTGTAGCGATCGATCACCGCGGCGGCGTCGATGCCGTCGGGGTCCTTGGCACCGACCGAGATCAGCCCGTGGGCGCCGTCGTCCGAGACCATGCCCGGCCCGGGCGCATCGAGGTAGGAGACGACGTCGGTCAGGTCGTCGTCGGCTCGGAGGCGGTCGACGAGCGCCTGGGCGTCCTTCGCGGCGGCACCCTCCGTCACCTTGCCGGCGTCGGCGCTGACGGTCAGGAGGAAGCCGGCCTCGTTGCCGAAGCCCTCCTCCAGCGCGGTGGCCGCGCGGCTGCTCTCCGAGGCGGGGTCGTCGAAGCCGGCGTCGTCGAGCTTGCCGAAGGCCGAGGTGGCCAGGTAGATCGCGCCGAGGAGGGCGATCAGGCCGATCACCAGGACCCGGCGCGGATTTCGCACCACAAGGGTGCCGAGTCGGTGGAACATGATTCCTCCAGAGGAATGTGTGCAGGCGTAAACTTTGTAGGTGTTAACTTTCCCTTCGATGTGGGCAGGTGTCAACATGAATTCCGTGAAATCCTCAGAGAGCTCGGACGAGGCCACCCGGCCCTACCATCACGGCGACCTCCGCAACGCACTGGTCGAGGCGGCCGCGGCACTCGCCGAGGAGGGCGGCCCGGACGCGGTGACCATCCGCGCCGCGGCACGGGCGGTCGGGGTGACCCCGACCGCGACCTACCGCCACTTCGCCAACCAGGCCGACCTGCTCCACGCCGCCAAGCACGAGGCCATGGACCGGCTGGCCGCGACGATCCTCGACCTCCTGGCCGCCGAGAAGCCGGCTTCACACCCGGCCGAGGCCGCCGTGCAGCGCCTCGCCGCAGCAGGCCGGGGCTACGTCCACTTCGCACTCGCCCAGCCCGGTCTCTTCCGCACCGCGTTCCTGCGCCCCCACACCGGCGAGGAGCACCCCCACGAGGAGATGTCCGCGATCCTCGCAGAGGCCCCGCCGTACGCCTTCCTGACCACGGCCCTCGACGACCTGGTCGAGGCCGGCTGGCTGGCCTCCGAGCTCCGCCCGAACGCCGAGACGGCGGCCTGGTCCACGGTCCACGGTCTCGCGGTCCTGTTCATCGACGGCCCCTACCGTGTCTGCCCCGACGCCGAGCGCGACCAGCTCATCAACGTCACCCTCGGCATGGTCGTGCGCGGCCTGTCCGGCGGCCCGGCCTCCGACTCACCGCTGAACGCAGAATGAAAGACTGAGCCCATGTACTTCACCGACCGCGGCATCGAGGAGCTCGTCACCCGTCGGGGCGACGAGGAGGTCACCCTCGCCTGGCTGGCCGAGCAGCTCCAGGCCTTCGTCGACGTACACCCCGAGCACGAGACGGCGATCGAGCGGCTCGCCACCTGGCTGGCCCGCCTCGACGACCCCGAGGACTGACGCCCGGCCGAGTCCGTAGTTCTGGCGGACGAGAAATCAGTTGTGGGCGACGAAACTGGAGTTTCGTCGCCCACAACTGCAGACTCGGCCGCCAGAACTACCTATTCGGCGTGGTCTTGTTCGGCTCGCTTGGCCGCGGCGCGGAGCTCGAACAGCTCGGTGGCCAGGCCGCCGATGGCGCCGGCCACGTCACGTACGGCGCCGGTGATGATGACCGCCACCTGTCCGACGGTGGTGGCCGTGACCTCGACGGCGCTCTGCGCGACATCCTTGCGGATCTCGTTCTTGCTCAGATCTGGTGCCATGACCACCCATTGTGGCCGGTCATCCGTCATGCCGCGACCCCCTCGAGGGCGGGAGTCGCCTCGACACCGTCGGCAGCCGGGCGCTTGCGGTCGGGGAGGGCGTACCGGCAGATCTTCTTGAAGACGCCCCACAGCTGCTTGTGCAGCGGACCGGTGTTGTAGGCGAGTCCATAGCGCGAGCAGATCTCGCGGACCTCCTCGGCGATCTCCGGGTAGCGGCGTGCGGGCAGGTCGGGGAAGAGGTGGTGCTCGATCTGGTGGGACAGGTTGCCGGACATGATGTGGAAGATGCGGCCGCCGGTGATGTTGGCCGAGCCGAGGAGCTGGCGGTAGTACCAGTGACCCTGGGTCTCGTTCTCGCACTCCTCCTGCGAGAAGGAGGCGACGCCGGCCGGGAAGTGGCCGCAGAAGATGATGTTGAACGCCCAGATGTTGCGTACCAGGTTAGCCACACCGTTGCCGAGGAACGTCAACGGTGCGAGCGGACCAGTCAGCAGCGGGAACAGGACGTAGTCCTTCAGTGCCTGACGCTTGACCTTCTTCATCAGGCCACGGTGCAGCTCGGCGTTGTCGGAGAACGTGCGCTTGCCCGCGACGAGGTTCTCGACCTCGAGGTCGTGCATCGCGACGCCCCACTCGAAGAAGATCATCAGCAGGAAGGCGTAGACCGGGTTGCCGAGGAAGTAGGGGTGCCACTTCTGGTCCTCGTCCATCCGCAGGATGCCATAGCCGATGTCGCGGTCCTTGCCGAGGACGTTGGTGAAGGTGTGGTGGATGTAGTTGTGGGAGTACTTCCACTGGTCGGAGGGGCAGACGTTGTCCCACTCGAACATGCGCGAGTTGAGGTCGGGGTCGCCCATCCAGTCGTACTGGCCGTGCATGACGTTGTGCCCGATCTCCATGTTGTCGAGGATCTTGGAGATCGACAGACAGGCGACGGCCGGGACCCAGCCGATCACGGGCAGGTAGAAGAGCGCGCGGCCGGCGATCTCGAAGGCTCGCTGCTTCTTGACGATGTCATAGATGTACGCCGAGTCCTTCTCGCCCAGGTCGGCGACGATCCGCTGGCGGATGGCGTCCATCTCCTGGCCGAAGGCTTCGAGCTCCTCGGCGGAGAGGCGGCGGTTGCCGGTGTTCTCAACGGTGGTCATGGGGGTGTCTCCTTGGAGGAATCGTCAGAGGTCCACGGAGCAGTCGCCCTCGGGCGTGCTCACGCAGATCCGGATCTGTTCGTCGGGGAGCTCGGAGGTCTCGCCGGTCAGGATGTTGCGGACCCGTCCGGAGCTCTTGTTGGTGGTGCAGGAGAAGCAGATCCCCATCCGGCAGCCGGACTCGGGGGTCAGCCCCGCGGCCTCGGCCTGGTCGAGGATCGTGGCGCCGTCGTTGCCGACGGTCTTGCCGGTGCGCGCGAACTCCATCTCGCCGCCGGCCACACCGGCGGTCTTCGGCGGCTTGAAGTACTCCACCTTCAGCGACTCGGTGCCGGCGTACGCAGCCTGGGCCGCCTCGATGAGCGACGCCGGCCCGCAGGCCCACGTCGGCAGGTCCCGATATCCCGGGACCAGCTTCGAGAGCAGCGCCGGGGAGAGGTAGGGCGCCCCGTCGGCGGTGTGGAGGAGGTGCAGGTCGACGCCGTGGCCCTGATGCCGGATCTCCTCGAGCTCCTCGGCGAAGATCTGGCGGTCGGCGCTGGGCGCCCAGTGCAGGAAGGTGACCTTGCCCCGGTGCGTACGCCGCTGGAGGGAGCGCAGCATCGACATCACCGGGGTGATGCCGGAGCCACCCGAGATCAGGACGATGTGCTCGGGCACGCGGTCGGGAAGGACGAAGTCGCCCTCGGCCTGGGACAGGTGCACCAGGGTGCCGACGGTGGCGCGCTCGGTCAGGTACTTGGAGATGCTGTAGGGGGTCGCGTGCTCGTCGTCGTGAGCACGCACCGTGATGGTGAGCGGCTCGCCGGCCTTGCCCTCGGTGTTGGAGACGGTGAAGACGCGGGTGGTGCGCCGCCCCTCCCCCGTGTCGATGCCGACACTGACGTGCTGGCCGGCGCGGTGACCGCGCCAGGTCGAGGTGGGCTGGAGCGTCACGGTCGCCACCCGGGGCGCGCCGGGCGCGCTGACCTCCGGGTGGATGTCGGTGATGCGGGCCCGCACCTCGTGCGCGGCCAGCATCGGGTTGATCTGGGTCAGGTAGCGGTCGATGCCGTGCGGGGAGGCGAGCGCCGCAACCGTGCGGGAGCGGAGGATCCGGCCGCCGAGGTCGAGTGCCATGTGTTTCGCCTTTCAGTGAACATCTGTACACCGATAACGATGGCGGGTCACCACAACCCGCGTCAAGACACGACGCACGTGGTCCAGATCACGGTGTACAGGTGTGCACCTGACGCCTCGACGGCCTCTGCCCCTAGGATGGTCTGGTGATCGAGACGGGTGCGGAGCCGGAGAGCCGTGCGGAGCGCAAGCTCCGGACCCGGCGAGCGATCCTGGACGCGACGCTGGAGCTGTGCTCAGACAGCTCGCTGACCGCGCTCTCACTGCGCCAGGTCGCCAAGCAGGTCGGCATCGTGCCGACCGCGTTCTACCGCCACTTCGACTCCATCGAGTCGCTCGGGCTGGCCCTGGTCGAGGAGTCCTTCGACTCGCTGCGCGACCTCTTCCGCGACGTACGCCGCAACGCTCAGGCCGACAAAGATATCGTCGACGGCTCGATCGACGCCCTCGTCGACCACGTCCACCGGCGCCGCAACCACTTCGGGTTCATCGCCCGCGAGCGGGTCGCCGGGCCGCGCTCGGTGCGCGAGGCCATCCGGCGCGAGATCGAGCTCTGCGAGCGCGAGCTCGCCACCGACCTGGCTCTGATGACCGGCACCGACACGTGGACGGCCAAGGACCTGCACGTGCTCTCGTCGCTGTTCGTGACGGTCCTGGTCGCCACCGCGGAGCAGATCCTCGCCACCACCCGCCCCGAGCAGGAGGAGCAGATCATCGCCACCGTGCGTACGCAGCTGAGGATGTTGCTGGTCGGGGTCTACCAGTGGCGCTCGGAGCCGTAGGAATACCCGGTTAACCGGGTATTCCTACAGAGGCATACGACCGCCGCCCACGCCTCAGCAGCCGCAGACCGCAGGCTCGCGCCCGTGCTCGCACAGCTCAGCGAGCTCGGCGTCGAGATCCGCGGCAGGCTCCTCAGCGGCCCCGTCAGCAGACTCCTCGTGTCCTTCGGCCCGAGCAGGCAGCAGGATGGCCATCACGACGACGATCAGAGCCAGCGCGGCGCTGACGAGGAACGCGGCCTGCAGGCCGCTCACCTGGGCCGCGACCGCGCCGACCTCGTCGACGACCTGGTCGCTGCGTACGGACATCACGGTGACCGCCAGGGCGGTGCCGAACGCGGCCGCGACCTGCTGGAGCGTGCCCAGGATCGAGGAGCCGTGGGAGTAGAGGTGGGACGGCAGAGACCCGAGACCCAGCGTGAAGACCGGGGTGAAGGCCGCGGCGAGGCTGACCATCAGGACCAGGTGGAGCACCAGCACGAACCAGTAGGGCGTGGTCAGCGAGATCTGCGAGAGACCGGCGAGGGCGGCGACGATGCCGATGGAGCCCGGGATGACGAGCACCCGGCCACCGTACGTGTCGAAGATCCGTCCCACGGTCGGCCCGAGCAGACCCATCGCGAGACCGCCCGGCATCACCAGAAGACCGGTGTAGAGCGGCGAGAGCCCGCGCACGGTCTGCAGGTAGAGCGGCAGCAGGATCATCGAGCCCATCATCGCCAGGAACGCGATCGCCATCAGGACCAGCGACTTGGTGAAGGTCGAGTGCAGGAAGGCGCGCAGGTCCAGGAGCGGCGAGCCGACGCGCTGCAGCCGGAGCTGACGGAGCACGAACCCGAGGATCAGCACCGCGCCGGCGGCCGCGATGAGCAGCGGAAGCCCGACCTCACCCTCGGCGAACCGGCTCAGTCCGTAGACGAGCGAACCGAAACCGAGCGCGGCGATGACCACGGAGGCCCAGTCGACGCTCGACTCCGCGGGCTCGTTGACGTTCTCCAGGCGGCGCAGGCCGGACCAGGCGACGACGACGGCGATCGGCAGGACCAGCAGGAAGAGCAGCCGCCACGAGCCGAAGCCCAGGATCAGGCCGGAGAGCGTCGGCCCGAGGGCCGGCGCGACCGAGATGGCCATGGTGACGTTGCCCATCACCCGGCCGCGGTCGCTCTCGTCGACCACCGTCATCAGCGTGGTCATGAGCAGCGGCATCATCACCGCGGTGCCGGCGGCCTGGATGACCCGGCCGGCGAGCAGGATCCCGAAGACCGGCGCGATCGCCGAGAGCACGGTGCCGGCGATGAAGACCCCCATGGCGGTGGCGTACGCCGTCCGGGTCGTCACCCGCTGCAGGAACCAGCCGGTCACCGGGATCACCGAGGCCATGGTCAGCATGAACGCGGTCGAGACCCACTGAGCGGCATGCTCGGTGACCCCGAAGCTGTTCATCAGGTTCGGGATCGCGTTGAGCATGATCGTCTCGTTGAGGATCACCACGAAGGTGGCCAGCACGAGCAGGGTGATGACGGCAGGCGTACGCCGCTTCTCACCGTCGAGTGGACGATGTGACGTTGTGACGGCAGCAGTCATGACGAGTTCCTCGGGTCGTACGCAGGGGCCCGGTGCCACCCGCTCTCATACATAGATCGAACGGGCGAGGCCGATTTCGACATCACGCCACGAGAAACTTTTCGAGCCCCCCGGCAGTGACACTCAATGGTCCCTTGCTGAACCCCGGGGAGTCGAACGATATTCCGTACGTCACACAGCCGGCGTCACGGCCGGTGTCGGTTCCTGGTCACAGCGTGAAGACGACCTTCCCGAAGAGATCACCGGCGTGCATCGCCTCGAAGCCGGCCTTGGCCTCGGTCAGCGGCATGGTGCGGTCGATCAGCGGTCGGGTGCCGGTGGCCTCGAGCAGCGAGACCAGGCTCGCCAGCTCGTTGCGGGTGCCCATCGTGGAGCCGATCACCTTGAGCTGCAGGAAGAAGATGTTCGTCAGCAGCGCGTCGTCGAGGTTCGGACCCGACGTGGTGCCGCTGATGATGATCGAGCCGCCCGGCCGCAGCGAGCGCACCGAGTGCGTCCAGGTCGCCCGCCCGACGGTCTCGATCACGGCGTCGACCTTGACCGGCAGCCGCTCCCCCGAGGCCAGTGCCTCGTGGGCACCGAGCTCGAGGGCGCGCTTCTGCTTCGCCTCGTCACGCGAGGTGGCGTAGACCTTGAGACCGGCCGCCCGCGCGAGCGTGATCGCCGCGGTCGCCACGCCGCCGCCGGCGCCCTGCACCAGCACCGAGTCACCAGCCTTGAGCCCACCCTGGGTGAACAGCATCCGGTAGGCCGTCAGCCATGCCGTCGGCAGGCACGCAGCCTCCTCGAACGACATGCCGGCGGGCTTGGCCACCACGTTGCGACGCGGCACGATCACCTTCTCGGCGAAGGTGCCCTGGTGACGCTCGGAGAGCAGCGACCGCTTCGGGTCGAGGGTCTCGTCTCCGGTCCAGTCGGGCGAGGAGATCACCGAGTGGACCACGACCTCGTTGCCGTCCTCGTCGAGCCCGGCCGCGTCGCAGCCGAGGATCATCGGCAGCGCCTCGGCCTTGAGCCCGACCCCCTGCAGGGACCACAGGTCGTGGTGGTTGAGCGAGGCGGCCTTGACGGTGACCGTCGTCCACCCGTCGGGCGCGACCGGCTCGGGCCGCTCCCCCAGCACGAGGCCGGAGATCGGGTCGTCGGATGAGAACTTCTCGGCGTACGCAGCGAACATGCGCCCGACCCTACCGACCCGCCGAGCCGGCGCAACCGTACGTCCAAACCGGCCGACTCGGCTCATCCTGACAGCGCCGATCGCCGAGTCGGCCCGTTGGAACGAGCCGACTCGGCGATCGTGTGGGTCAGAACGAGCCGGGTCGGCTACCTGCGGGCGACCCCGTCGACCCGAGCAGCCTCGGCGACCGCGGCGGAGACGGCGGGACCGACGCGCGGGTCGAACGGCTCCGGGATGATCTTGTCCGCGGACAGCTCATCGCCGACCAGCGCCGCCAGCGCCTGGGCAGCGGCCAGCTTCATGCCCTCGGTGATCGAGGAGGCGTGCACGTCGATCGCGCCCCGGAAGATGCCGGGGAAGGCGAGGACGTTGTTGATCTGGTTCGGGAAGTCCGAGCGACCGGTGGCGACGATGCTGGCGTACTTGTGCGCCACGTCGGGGTGGATCTCGGGGTTCGGGTTGGCCATCGCGAAGACGATCGCCTGGTCGGCCATGGTCGCGACGAGCTCCTCGGGCACCGTTCCGCCGGAGACCCCGACGTAGACGTCGGCGCCGGCGAGCGCCTCAGCCAGCGAGCCGGTGCGGCCGGTGACGTCGGCGGTCACCTCGGCGATCGCCTTCTTCGACGCGGTCAGGTCGGAGCGGGTGGAGGAGATGACGCCCTTGCGGTCGAGCAGCGCGAGGTCCTTGATGCCGAACTCGAGCAGGATCTTGGCGACCGCGACGCCGGCGGCACCGGCGCCGGAGATGACCACGCGGGTCGACTCCGGGTTGCGGCCGGTCAGCTTCAGCGCGTTCATCAGCGCGGCCAGCGTGACCACGGCGGTGCCGTGCTGGTCGTCGTGGAAGACCGGGATGTCGAGCGCCTCCTTGAGGCGGTCCTCGATCTCGAAGCAGCGCGGCGCGGAGATGTCCTCCAGGTTGATCCCACCGAACGAGGGCGCCATCCGGATGACGGTCTCGACGATCTCGTCGACGTCGGTGGTGTCCAGGCAGATCGGGATCGAGTCGACGCCGCCGAACTCCTTGAACAGCACCGCCTTGCCCTCCATCACCGGCATCGCCGCGGCGGGGCCGATGTCACCCAGGCCGAGCACGGCGGTGCCGTCGGTCACGACCGCGACGGTGTTGGGCACCCAGGTGTAGGTGTGGGCCAGCTCGGGCTGTTCGGCGATCGCGGTGCACACCCGGGCGACACCGGGGGTGTAGGCCATCGACAGCGAAGCCTTGTCGGAGACCGATGCGGTCGCCGCGATCGCCATCTTGCCGCCGCGGTGGAGCTCGAACACCGGGTCGCCGTCATAGGCGGTGGTCTCGGTGGACAGGGTGGACTCGGTCATTTGGGGGGCCTCCAGAAAACTACGGACTCGGACGTCGGGCGGTCGAACGCGAGCCGAAGGGTGGAGCCGCGCAAGGCGCCATCTACAGGGATGTGTTGCCCGGATGGCAGTTTCCCACAGGCTACCGGAGGAAGCGGTTGATGTTTCCTACAGGTGACGAAGCCCTCATCTGGAGCCCTCGTGCAGAGTCTCGCCCAGGACACGCGGGCGCGGCCAGAGCCGGGCCACCACGACGCCGAGCACGTCGTCGTCCGCGACGGGCCCCCGGTGACGCGAGTCGACCACCCCCGGGGCGCCCGGATTGTCCGAGAGCAGCCACCACCCGGAGCGACCGGAGGCGGTCGTACGCCGCTCCACCGCCCGCTTCACGACGACCGCCCCGTCGGCGAGCCGGGCGACGACCACGCGGCCCGGCACCGGCGTACGTCCGTAGGCGACCCACAACCGGTCCCCAGCCTGCAGCGTCGGCTCCATCGAGACCCCGACGACCTTCGCCATCCCCCAGGTGTGTCGGGGTGCCCTGGCCGCGATGTCTTCCATGCGGAGTAGTGTCGCAATCCGTAGGACACATGAACACTCTTTGAGAGGACCCGCATGTTCGCGCGACTTTTCGCTCCCACCATCGAGGTCTCGGCCCACTGCGACCTGCCCTGCGGCGTCTACGACCCCGCCCAGGCCCGCATCGAGGCCGAGTCCGTCAAGGCGGTCATCGCCAAGGCCCTGGACAGCGACGACCCCGACTTCCGCACCCGCGCCATCATCATCAAGGAACAGCGCTCCAACCTGGTCAAGGAGCACCTGTGGGTGCTGTGGACCGACTACTTCAAGCCCCCGCACTTCGAGGCCTACCCCCAGCTCCACACCCTCGTCAACGAGGCCACCAAGCTCGCCGGCGCCGCCGGCACCAAGGGCACCCTCGACCTGGAGACCGCCGACAAGCTCCTCGCCAAGATCGACGAGATCGCCGAGATCTTCTGGGCGACCAAGAAGGCCTGAGCCTCCTCGAGAATCAGCCGTACGCCGCAGCCGCTCCGTTCCCGGAGCGGCTGCGGTGCGTTTCCGGCACGACGCACCAGATCTCGTTGCATAATCAGGCGCAAGCCAACACGAAGGACTGACAACCCAGATGCCCCAGGTCGAGCTGCGCCTTCCCGCAGAAGGTGCCTACGTCTCCGTGCTGCGTACGACCACCGCCGCGCTCGCCGCGCGCCTCGACTTCACCCTGGAGGACATCGAGGACCTGCGGATGGCGATCAGCGAGGCAGCCGCGATCTGTCTGGAGTGCGCCGCGGATGACGCCCACCTGGACGTCGTCTTCGATCTCGGCGAGGACACGATCGGGGTCACCGTGACCACGACCTGCGAGGCCGAGGCCGAGATCGACGAGGAGAGCTTCGCCTGGCAGGTGCTCACCACGCTGGCCCGGGAGGTCACCGCCACCCCCGACGGCGACCAGCTCAGGATTTCGCTGGTCGCGGGAGCGACCCCGCTTGGAGCCGCGCGCTGACATGGCGCAGGAGACGATTCGGTCGTCGAGGTCCAGGAGCACGAGCGAGGTCGAGGACGCTCGCGCACGCTCCCGCGAGCTCTTCACGACGCTCGCCGGCACCGACCTGAGCGACGCCGAGCGCACCGCGGCGCGCGAGGAGCTGGTTCACCTCAACATGGCGCTGGTGGAGTACTGCGCCTCTCAGTTCTACGGTCGCGGTGAGCCGCACGAGGACCTCGTCCAGGTCGGCGTGGTCGGCCTCCTCAACGCCGTGGACCGCTACGACCTCGCCCGCGACGTGGAGTTCTCGACCTACGCCGTGCCGACGATCCTCGGCGAGATCAAGCGCTACTTCCGCGACAGCCGGTGGGCCGTCAGCGTCCCCCGCCGCCTGCGCGACCTGCAGCAGAACCTGCGCGACGCGACTGCCGAGCTCTCCCAGGAGCTCGGCCGCTCCCCCACGGCCCGCGACCTCGCCACCCGCCTCGGCGTCAGCCTGGAGACCGTCGTCGAGGGACTGGAGTCCAGCAACGCGTACGCAGCGCTGTCGCTCGACTCCGAGAGCGACGAGACCGCGCCGATGCTCGATTCTCTGACCGCCCACGACCTGCGCCTCGACGACGTCGAGGTGCGGGAGTCGATCAAGCCGGTGCTCGACAGCCTCTCCGCGCACGAGAAGCAGGTGCTGATGCTGAAGTTCTTCCGCAACAAGACCCAGACCGAGATCGCCGGCGAGCTGGGCGTCTCGCAGATGCAGGTCTCCCGGCTGCTCAACCGCTCGCTCAAGCAGCTCCGCAAGGCGCTGGAGGAGGACTAGGCCCTAGCGCTCCTCGAGCGCGGCGATGCTCGGCGGCGCGAAGACGCCGACGAGGGCGACGACCGCGAGCAGCGCGAGCCCGCCCGCGACGGCGAGGTCCTCACGCAGGTTCCACGCCAGGCCGAGCACGATCAGCTGGACGAGCACGAGCGGCGCACGCGACCAGGACTCCAGGCGCCAGAACATGGCGGCGCACCAGCCGATCCCGGCGGCACAGAGGAGGAAGAACAGCCCACCCGCGATCGCGGTGGTGAGCGAGGCGGCGTCGGGGATGCGTACGAACTCCATCGCGCCCCACAACAGCATCGCCGCGGCCTCCACGCCCGCAGCGACCACGGTCAGCAGAAGAGTCCAGGGGCGATGCGGCGCGGTCACCTCAGCAGCCTAGATCCCGGGCCAAGGCTCAGAAAATCGGCGAGAGCATACACCACCCGATTTGCGGGTAACTCACCGCGTTACCGAAATGTCTAGCCACAGGAAGACTGAGTGTTACGGTCCGGTGACGAACCAGACACTGGTTAGGGGTTGTTTCGGCGTCCATTTCTTGGAACTCTAGAGACAGCACGCACGTGAAGACATTCACACATCCCCGCCACGTGCCCACTCGCAGGGTCTCGCAGCACCAGGGCCTTGCCCATCCTACGTCAGAAAGAGGGTCTACCCAGCCATGGATTGGCGCCACCGTTCGGCTTGTCTCGATGAAGACCCGGAACTGTTCTTCCCCATCGGAAACACCGGTCCGGCCATCCTCCAGATCGAGGAAGCCAAGCAGGTCTGCCGGCGTTGCGACGTCCGGGAGCAGTGTCTTCAGTGGGCTCTTGAGGCCGGTCAGGACCACGGCGTGTGGGGTGGACTGAGCGAGGACGAGCGTCGTGCGCTGAAGCGCCGCAACGCCCGCTCCCGTGTCCGCACCGCCGTCTGACCAACCCCTAGAGGCCACACACCCCTAGAGATCCACCTAAAGTTCCAACGGCAGCTCTACCGAAGCTCTCGCCCCATGGCCGTCAGGCCGGGGCCCCAACGAGAGCCGGCCACCGAGCTCACCTTCGACGAGAGTCTTGACGATCGACAGCCCCAGGTTGGTCGAGGTCTCGAGACTGAACCCGTCGGGTAGTCCATGACCGTCGTCCTCGATGGTCACCTGGAGATGCCCGGCGGGTTGTTGTCGTACGGACATCACGATCGTGCCCGTCTCGGGATCACCGGGACCGCTGCCGCGGTAGCCGTGCTCGACTGCGTTCTGCAGCAGCTCGGTGACGACCATCGCCATCGGCGTGGCCACCTCCGAGGGCAGCGACCCGAACGAGCCCTCACGGCGCACCCGCACCGCGACGCCGACCGAGGTGACCTCTCCGACCATGGAGGCGAGCCGGTCGGCGATCTCGTCGAACTCGACGGTCTCCTCGACCGCCTGCTGCGAGAGGATCTCGTGGACCAGCGCGATCGATCCGACACGCCGTACAGCCTCGTTCAGTGCGTCCTGAGCCACCCCGGAGTCGACCCGGCGCGACTGCATCCGCAGCAGCGCGGCCACGGTTTGTAGATTGTTCTTCACCCGATGGTGGATCTCGCGGATGGTCGCGTCCTTGGTGACGAGCTCGCGGTCACGTCGACGCAGGTCGGTGACGTCGCGCAGCAGCACCAGCGCACCGATCGCCTCGCCGCGCGGCCGCAGCGGGATCGAGCGCATGATGATCGCCATCACCCCGGTGTCGATCTCGGTGTCACGGTGGGCCCGCCCGCCGAGCACCGCGCTCAGCGTCTCCTCGTCGGGGCGCTTGCGCGGCGGCACCAGCGCACGGGTCATCCCGGCCAGCGACTGGCCCGCCAGGTCGCCGGAGAGGCCCAGTCGGCGGAAGACCGAGAGGGCGTTGGGGCTGGCGTAGTCGACGACCCCGTCGGCGTCCACCCGCACGAACCCGTCGCCCACCCGCGGGGTGTCGGTGTGGTCGCTGCGCTGGCCGACCGCCGGGAAGTAGCCGTTGGCGATCATCTGGGTCAGGTCGGCCGCGGTCTGCAGGTAGGTCAGCTCGAGCTTGGACGGCGTACGTACGCCCAGCAGGTTGGTGTTGCGGCTCAGCACCGCGATGATGCGGCCGGCCCGGCGTACGGGGATGGTCTCGACCCGCACCGGGAGGTCGTCACGCCACTCCGGGTCGCCCTCGCGCACGAGTCGGCCGGCGTCGACGGCGTTGTCGAGGGTGGCGTGGCGGCCCTTCGGCACGAACATGCCGACGATGTCGTCGACGTAGGCCGTCGGGCCCGTCGTGGGGCGCATCTGACCGGCCGCCCAAAAGCCGTTGCCCGACTTGTCCGGCAGCCACAGGACCAGGTCGGCGAAGGACAGGTCGGCCAGGATCTGCCAGTCGGCCATGAGCAGCTGAAGCCACCCGACATCCTCGCTGTCGAGGTCGGTGTGGTTCTGGGCAAGCTCACTCAGGGTGGGCACGGGCACAGCGTAGATGTAGACCTTGGTAGGGCATTGCGCGGGTCGGATGTCCACGCGCGGCGGGGTTTGGCAGGATGTTCCCCATGTCGGAGGCGTACTGGCGGGAGGTTCACTCGACCGGTCTCGCCGTACCCACGGACCGGCCCCTGGGCGATCTCACCATCGAGCTCACCCGGATGCTCGGCGACCCCGACCCGGACGTACGCAGCGGGCTGGCCGTGCCGGCCCTGTCGACGTGGATCCAGCGCGGTGTCTACGACGACCTGCTCGCGGGCCTGGGCGACGGGATGGCCGCCGGCCTCGTGGTCGGGCTCGGTGACTCCGGCAACAACGGCGTCTTCCGCCGGGCCTCCTCGGTCGAGGCTCTGGCCGAGTGCATCGCCCGCGACAACGCCCGCTCGCTGGTGCCTGCGGAGAAGGTGCTGGAGTGGGGCGACCGGATCGCCACCTGGCTGCTGCGCGAGCGTGATCTGCGCGCCTTCGTCCCCGAGCGCGGCTGGGCGCACGCGGTCGCTCGCGGGGCCGACGCGCTGGGCACCCTGGCCGCCTCCGAGCATCTCGGCAAGCCAGAGCTGACGGTGATCCTCGACGTCGTCGCCGACCGGGTGCTGGCCCGCGGGGACACCATCTACGCCCACGGCGAACCCGACCGGCTGGCTGCGGCCACGATGTCCGTGCTGCGCCGCAACCTGGTCCCGCTCAACATCATGGAGCCGTGGATCAACCGGATCGTCACCGTCGCGACCGCCACCCCGGAGACACCCGACCGCGACCCGTTCCTGCTCACCGGCAACGCCGAGGCGTTCCTGCGGGCCCTCTACATCCAGCTCGCGCTCAGCAACGACACCCCACAGATCCGCGGCGACCTGCTGCTGGTCGTGGTCGCGGCGCTGAAGATCTCCAACCGCGCCTACCTGACCTGAATTGGCTCTCACGCACCTGGCTTTGAGAGACTGTCTCGAGGCCCCTCGGGGTCCACGTACCCCAATGGAGGAGATCATCATGGGCAAGACCGGTCGCAAGCGCCGCGCGCGCCGCAAGAAGGGCGCGAACCACGGCAAGCGCCCCAACGCCTGACCGCTGACCCCTCACGGGTCAGAACTGTCAAGACGCGCAAGAGCCCCAGCCGATTCGGCTGGGGCTCTCGTCGCGTCTGTGGCCGTTTCACGACCTCGTACGGAGCTCCTGGATCTGGACCATGATCTTGGCGCGCAGATCACCCGGAGCGACCTCGGTGCACGAGCGCGCGACGACCGCCTTGACGATGCGCTGCTGGTCGTAGGTCTCCAGGCACGGGTTGCAGCTCTGCAGGTGGAGCTTGACCTGGTCGGCGTCGGCCTCGGCGAGCTCGTTGTCGATCAGGAAGACGATCTGCTCGAGGAAGTCCGCGCAGTCGCTGGGAGATGCGTCGTGTTTGTGGGCACTCATGACGCACCTCCACGAGCGCCGGTGAGGTCGTTGGTGCGTACGTAGTCGGAGAGAAGATCGCGCAGCTGGCGCCGGCCGCGGTGCAGCCGCGACATCACGGTGCCGATCGGGGTTTCCATGATCTCGGCGATCTCCTTGTAGGCGAATCCCTCGACGTCGGCGAGGTAGACAGCGAGCCGGAACTCCTCCGGAAGACGCTGCAGGGCGTCCTTGACCTGCGAGTCGGGCAGGTGCTCGAGGGCCTCCATCTCCGCAGACTTCAGACCGGTCGAGGTGTGTGACTCGGCCCGCGCGAGCTGCCAGTCCTCGACGTCCTCGGACATCGACTGCTGCGGCTGCCGCTGTTTCTTGCGGTAGGTGTTGATGAAGGTGTTGGTGAGGATGCGGTAGAGCCAGGCCTTCAGGTTCGTGCCGGGCTTGAACTGGTGGAAGGAGGAGTACGCCTTCGCGAACGTCTCCTGCACCAGGTCCTCAGCGTCGGACGGGTTGCGGGTCATCCGCATCGCGGCCGAGTAGAGCTGGTCGAGGAAGGGC
The DNA here is from genome assembly GCF_036090055.1 of Nocardioides sp. NBC_00368. Taxonomy (NCBI): domain Bacteria; kingdom Bacillati; phylum Actinomycetota; class Actinomycetes; order Propionibacteriales; family Nocardioidaceae; genus Nocardioides; species Nocardioides sp. NBC_00368. Next base: position 5,708,377 of record NZ_CP107970.1, on the reverse strand, counting down.
AGCGCGTCCCGCTCGAAGCGCAGCGCGCGCTCCTCGGGCGTCTCGGTGGCCAGGTCGACCTCCGCGCTCCGCGCGGTTACTCCCTCGCTCGTCTCATCGTTGTTGTCGCTCATCACGTCCCAGGGTACGCGCGTGAGCATCGGGGCGCCCATCGGCGACACGTTCTCCATAGGGCGTTCGAGGAGGATGGTCATGTCGGATGAACGCCGCGACGACCGCGAAACATTCCCTGCTGCCCGGGACCCCGGGCGACGGCTGTATCAGGACGTCTGCAGGACGAACATGCTCCACGAGGCCGGAGGAAGCTCGGCCTCGAGCGCGCTACCCACGACCTTCGCCGAGTCGAACGTCTTCGGCACCACCCGGTCGGGATCCTCCATGCTGTTCACGGCGAACAGGTCCTCGCCACCCATCACCGTCGCCTCGACCAGCTCCACGTCGCCGAAGTAGCGCACGTCGGTGGAGAAGGCCATGGCCTCCGACGGATGCCGGTTGACGACGAACACCGCCACGCGGCCGTTCTCCCGATCGTGGGTCGCCACGGCGTCGAGGACGGTGACGTCACCGTGCTTGGCGGTCGCCATCGTCGGGGCGACCACCCGCGGCTCGAGCACCTCCCCCTGCGCGAACCGGGCGGTCAGCGCGAACGGGTGGAAGATCGACTGCCGCCATGCCGGCCCGCCGGGCTCGCACCTGATCGAGCCGATGGTGTTGACCAGCTGGGCCTGGCAGGCGGCGGTCACCCGGTCGCTGTGCTTGAGCAGCGTGATGAGCAGGGAGCCGACGACGACGGCGTCGAGCGCCGTGTAGGCGTCCTCGCTGAGCCGAGGGGCGAAGGTCCACTCCTTCGGGGCGCCCTCCTCCTGGAACTTCTTCAGGTACCAGACGTTCCATTCGTCGAAGGAGATGTTGATCCGCTTCGGCGACGAGAGCTTCGCCCCGATGTGGTCGGCGGTCGCGACGACCTCCCGGATGAAGAGGTCCATGTCGACCGACGAGGCGAGGAAGCTTGCGACGTCATCGCCCTCCAGCTCGTAGTAGGCATGCGCCGAGACGAAGTCGACGACGTCGTAGCTGTGCTCGAGCACCGTCGCCTCCCACGCACCGAAGGTCGGCATCGAGCGGCCCGAGCTCCCGCAGGCGACCAGCTCGAGGTCGGCGTCGTACTGGCGCATTCCTCCGGCCACCTCCTTGGCCAGGCGGCCGTACTCCTCGGCCGTCTTGTGGCCCAGCTGCCAGGGGCCGTCCATCTCATTGCCGAGACACCACATCCGGATGTCGTGCGCATCCGTGGCGCCGTCCGAGATACGCCGGTCGGACAGCTCGGTGCCGCCAGGGTGGTTGGCGTACTCCAGCAGCTCGAGCGCCTCCGCCAGACCGCGCGTCCCGAGGTTCACCGCCATGATGGGCTCGATGCCGGCCCTCCTCGCCCAGGTCATGAACTCGTTGAGGCCGAACGCGTTGGTCTCGATGGTCCGCCACGCGGGGTCCAGGCGGGTCGGCCGCTGGTCGCGCGGGCCCACTCCGTCCTCCCACTTGTAGCCGGAGACGAAGTTGCCCCCGGGGTAACGGACAGCGGTCACCCCGAGCTCGCGTACGAGATCCAGTACGTCCCCGCGCAGGCCGTCGTCGTCCGCCGTCGGGTGCCCCGGCTCGAAGATGCCGCCGTAGACACATCGACCCATGTGCTCCACGAACGATCCGAAGATCCTCCTGTTGACGGGGGCGACGGTGAACGCCGGATCGATCGTCAGCTTGCCGTTCTCCATGGGTTCCTCTCTCTGGTCTGGGCAGCGGCGTCCCGGGCGCCGGCGACACGCCGGCGCCCGGAACCCTTCGCAGCTACTTGAGCTGGTTCTCCAGGTCGGCCTGCGCCTGGTCCAGCGCCTGCTTGGCCGGGACGCCGTCCCCGAAGACCTGGTTGTACGTACTGGTCGTGAACACCTCGTCGACCTTGGGCAGGTTCGGGTCGGCGAAGGACTCGAAGTGGCCGATGTCGCCCTTGACCTCGTTGAGCACGTCGAAGAGGTTGGTCCGGAAGTACTTGTTGAACTTGTTCTCCGGGTTGTGGGTGACCTCCTTGTCCTCCCACACCGACATGTTCACCGGGTCGAAGCCGAGCTCCTCCCAGACGGCGACGTTGGCCTCCGGCGACAGCTTCGCGAAGGCGAGCCACTCCATGGCGAAGTCCTTGTCCGGGGAGCTGTCGATCACCGCGGTGCCGGTGCCGCCGCCACCGATCGTGGCAACCTCACCGCCCTCGATGACCGGCGCCGGTGCGATCGCGATGTCACCGGCAAGGTCGGGCATGTAGTCGACGAACCGGGAGGTGTACCAGGCCGGGTAGACGACGGCCGCGTACTCGCCGTCGTTGATGGGGCCGTAGGCCTCCTCGATGTCCGGGCTCCCGCCCGGGATGGTCGAGAGCGCTCCGGCCTTCTGCATCTCCTGCAGCATCCCGACCGCCTCCACGACCTCCGGGCTGTTCACGGTGACGTTGCCGTCCTCGTCGAACAGGTTGCCCCCGAGCTGCGCCATGATCAGCGGCTGCACGATGTTGGTGTCGGTGCTGGCGATGCCGAACGCCTTGCCGGTCTCCTTGTTGTACTTGGCGCCGGCCTCCTTGAAGTCGTCCCAGGTCTCGATGGTCTTGTAGTCGACCCCGGCCTTCTCCATCAACGGGACGTTGTAGAAGGCCACCTGGGCCCCGACGTGAGTCGGGTAGCCGAGCTGCTTCCCCTCCCGGTTGTACAGGTCCATCCGGGCCTGCACGATGTCCTCCTGGTATGGCTCGGCGGCCTCGGACAGGTCCGCCAGCGGCGTACGCCCGTCCTCGGTGACGAAGTTCGAGAACTTGTTCACCTCGATGTCCACGACGTCCGGGAGCCCCTTGCCGGAGTTCACCGCCAGCTGGAGCTTGTTGTGCATCTCGTCGTACGGGAAGACCGTCACGTCGAGCTTGATCTCCTTGTCGGGGTTCTGCTCGTTCCACGCGTCGGCCATCGCCTCGTAGTAGGTGCCGTGCAGCTCGGCGAACACCCACATGTCGATGCTGGTGCGGCCCTCTGCGTCAGGTCCGCCTTCCTCCTCGGAGCCGCCGCAGGCGCTCAGTGCGAGCGTCGCGGCGAGTCCTGCGGCGAGGAGGGAGGTGATTCTCCGCGTTGTCGTCATGGTTTCTCTCCATCTGTGAGGTTGTGCAAGGGGTCAGCCCTTGAGCGCCCCGGCCGTCATTCCAGCGACGAAGAACCGCTGGAACAGCAGGAAGAGCACCAGGACGGGAAGGAGCGAGAACAGAGATCCGATGATCAGCAGCTCGTAGTTGTTCTCGTGCGGGGTGAGCAGGGTGTTGAGCCCGATCGGAAGGGTGAACTTCGACTCCGAGCGCAGCACCAGCAGCGGCCAGAGGAAGTTGTTCCAGATGATCATCCCGTTGAGGATGGCCATCGCCGCGAACGCCGGTTTCGCCACCGGCACCACGATCTTGAAGAAGATGCCGAACTCCGTGGCGCCGTCCATCCGGCCCGCCTCGAGCAGATCCTTCGGGATGCCGAGGAAGTACTGCCGGAAGTAGAAGATCGTCACCGTGGCTGCCAGGAACGGCAGCACGATCACCGAGTAGGAGTCGTCCAGGCCGACGTCGTTCACCAGCACGTACAGCGGGAGCATCATGATCTCGAACGGCACGGCCATGAGCAGCAGCACGGCGATGAACAGCGCGGTCTTGCCCTTGAACTCGTAGACCGCGAAGCCGTAGGCGACGAACGAGCTGACCAGCAGCGTCCCGGCCACCTGTACGACGGTGAGCAGGATCGAGTTCGCGAACCACCGGAAGTACGGCCCGGAGTCGGTGAAGAGCATCACGTAGTTGTCCAGGGACAGCGAGCCGAGATCGACGTCGAGGGAGAGTCCCCTCCGGATGACGTCGTTGCCGTCCTGGAACGTCGCGACGAACATGATCAGCAACGGAGCGAGCACGACCAGCGTCAGCACCAGCAGCAGCGCGGTCTGGACGGAGCCGTGCAGCCAGTACGGCAGCTGGATCCTCGTGCGGGTGACCGGCTCGGCACTCAAGACGCGTGCTCCTTCTTGAAGGTTCCGCTGAGCGTGAGGAACGTGAGGTTGATGGCCATGATGACCACGACGAGCACGACACCGACCGCGGAGGCGAAGCCCAGATCGTTCTGCTCGATCCCCCGCCGGTAGAGGTAGCCGATCACGGTTAGTCCCTGGTCGTTGGGCGAGGCGTTGCCGCGGTAGAGCATGAAGCTCTCCAGGAACATCGCCAGGCCGCCGTACACGCTGATGGTGGTGACGTAGACGATGGTCGGCTTCAGGTTGGGCAGGGTGATGTGGAAGAACTGCTGCAGCCTGCTGGCCCCGTCGATGGTCGCGGCCTCGTAGTACTCCTCGGGGATGGACTGCATGCCGGCGAGGAAGTAGAGGATGTTGACGCCGGTCCAGCGCCACATCGCCAGTGCCAGCAGGGCGATCAGCCCGCCCGTGTCGATGCGAAGCCACCGGACCGGGTCGAGACCGAACAGCCCGACGATCTGGTTCATCAGTCCGGTGCCGGTCTCGGCGAACATCAGCCGGAAGATGATCCCGGCGACGACGACGGAGGTCAGCGCCGGCACGAACATCGAGGCCTTGAAGACCGCCTTGACGCGGTCGCTGCCGATCTTGGAGTTGATGAGCGCGGCCAGCACCAGTGGGATCGGGATCAGGAGGGCGATGGTCAGCACCATGTAGCGGGCGCTGTTGAACATCGCCTTCCAGAAGAGCCGGTCCTCCCAGAGCCGCTGGTAGTTGTCGAGACCGATGAAGGCGGCCTGCCCGAACACCACCTCCTGGGTGCTCAGCAGGAAGGTGCGTGCGAGCGGGAGCAGCCAGAAGGCGAGCAGCGTGATCACGAACGGCGCGATGAACAGGTAGGGCGCCGCCTTCTGCGAGTACAGCAGCCGCCGGAGAACGACCATCAAGGACTCCTCTTCGCTGAGGCATCACACGCGGGTGGGGAAACCCATCGGTTTACGACGATGTACGTCTCTCACCAGCAGGTTTACCACGTGGTAATCAGCGCTTATCCTTGTCCTGCGCGCAGACCCCTGTCAAGACCCGAACGTGACATTCGCCACACGCAGTGTCCGAAAGGGCAGCCAGGGCCAGCGCAAAACACCGATGTAGGCTGCCCCCTGAACCGGGGGCACGAGGGAACACGAGGCGACGATGGCTGTGACGATGCGCGACGTCGCGGCCGTTGCCCGCGTCTCGCCCAAGACCGTGTCCAACGTGGTCAACGACCATCCGAACGTGCACCCGGACACGCGTGCCCGTGTTCAGCAGGCGATCGCCGAGCTGGGCTACCGGCCGAACCATTCCGCGCGCGGCCTGCGCTCCGGCCGCACCGGCGTCATCGGCCTGGCGGTGCCGGAGCTGAGGCAGGCCTACTTCGCCGAGCTTGCCGATGCGGTCATCGCGGCGGCGGCCAAGCGCGGGCTGAGCGTGATCGTCGGACAGCTCGGAGGCGACCGCGAGCACGAGATCGAGCTCCTCACCCACGGGCTCCCCCAGACCGACGGCCTGCTCTTCAGCCCGGAGCGACTCGGCACCGAGGACAGGGACCTGTTGGCGTACGTCGACTTCCCGATGGTCATGCTGGGAGAGTGGATCTTCGGTGGACCCACCGACCACGTGACGATGCACAACGTCAGCGCGGCCCGCGCGGCCGTCGAGCACCTGATCTCGCTGGGGCGCCGGCGGATCGCCGTCATCGGCGCCCATCCGGAGGACGAGACCCGGCGGATGGGGCCCTCGAACCTGAGGATCCAGGGCTACCGGGAGGCCCTGGCGGCTGCCGGTATCGAGCACGATCCGCGGCTCGAGCGCGTCGTCGCGCCCTGGCACCCGGAGGACGGCGCCGACGCGGCCCGCCAGCTGATCGAGTCAGGGCTGGAGTTCGACGCCATCTTCACCCTGACCGACGCACTCGGGCTGGGTGCGCTCCGGGCGCTCGGCGAGGCGGGGCGGGTCGTGCCCGACGACGTCGCCGTGATCGGCTTCGACAACATCAGGATCAGCCACCTCACCGTCCCCTCGCTCTCGAGCATCGACCCCGGCCGCGCCGAGATCGCGGAGACGGCGGTCAGCATGCTCGTCGAGCGCATCGAGTGGGGCGCCGGGTCGTCGCGGCCGGCACGTCTGCACAAGGCTGCCTTCGACGTGATCGTGCGAGAGTCCTCCGGCGGGACCGCTTCCGGGGCGCCGGAGACCTCGTCGAGGCAGCCCTCCGTGGAGCCTCAGACGCTCAACGGTTGAGCCACGCGAACGGCTCCTTCCCGGCCTCCACCCGGTTGACGAGCCGTCCGACCTCCGCGATCTCGATCTCCACGAGGTCGCCGGGCTGGAGACTGAAGTCCATGTCGGGGACGATCCCGGTGCCGGTGGCCAGCGCCGCACCGTCGGGGAAGTCGTTGGCGGCGAACAGGTAGTCGACGAGCTGCTGGATCGGACGGACGAGCTGGTCGGACGACGTCCTCGCCGCGACGACCTCTTGTCCGCTCCGGCGGACCACGAGGGTGATGTCGAGGCCTGTGGGCTCAGGGACCTCCCACGCGGGCCTGATGCCTGCCGCGAGCGCCGCTGCACCTGCGTACACCTTGGCCTGGGACAGGTAGAGCGGGTTCTCGCCCTCGATCGAGCGGGAGCTCATGTCGTTGCAGACCGTGTAGCCGATGATCTCGCCGTGGGCGTTGACCACGACGGCGAGCTCCGGCTCGGGTACGTCGTGGCCTGAGTCGGCCCGGATGCCGACCGGCTCGCCGGCGGTGACCAGACGCCAGGCCGGCGCCTTCAGGAACAGCTCGGGCCGCTGCGCGGAGTACACCTTGTCGTAGACCGACCGCTCGGCGCTCTCCTCCATCCGGGCGCTGCGCGAGCGGGCGTAGGTGACGCCCGCGCACCACAGCTCGGCCCGCCCGTCCAGCGGGGCGAGCAGACGTGCGGACGCCGCCGGGAGCGGCGTGGCGGAGGCGGACTCCACGGTGGCCCGCAGCTCGTCGCGCGGCATCGCGAGGAGATCCGCCATGGACCCGACACCGCTCACCGGCGTGATCGAGTCGTCCCTGAGCACGCCGACCTGGGGGCCGCTGCCGCTGTCGTATCGGACAAGGTGCATCGTCTGCTCCTCAGTGGTTGTCGCGCGGGGTGCCCTTGGTCTGCACCACGCGTTGGTACTTCACAGCGGGCTCGAGGACCATGCCGTCGGCGAGCTGGCCGACCATGGACCGCTGGATCTCCTGCCACGGCGTCTGCGACTCCGGCACCGGGAACTCCCCCAGCGCCTCCCGCCGCTCGGCCAGCTCTTCGTCGGAGACCAGCATGTCCGCCCGTCCCTGGTTGAGGTCGATCCGGACACGATCATCGGTACGCAGCAGTGCCAGGCCTCCTCCGGCGGCGGCCTCGGGCGAGGCGTTGAGGATCGAGGGCGACCCTGACGTACCGGACTGGCGGCCGTCACCCACGCAGGGCAGCGAGTGCACACCCCGCTCGATGAGCGCGGCGGGAGGCTGCATGTTGACGACCTCGGCCGAGCCGGGATAGCCGATGGGGCCGACGCCGCGGATGAACAGGATGCATCCCTCATCGACCTCGAGCGAGGGGTCGTCGATGCGGGCGTGGTAGTCCTCGGGCCCGTCGAAGACGATCGCGCGGCCCTCGAACACGTTCGGGTGCTCGGGGTCGGAGAGGTAGCGATCCCGGAACTCCTCCGAGATCACGCTGGTCTTCATGATCGCGCTGTCGAACAGGTTCCCGGTCAGCACGATGAAGCCGGCGGCCTCCACCAGCGGGTTGTCGAAGCCGCGGATCACCTCCGCGTCCTCGCTCACCGTGTCACGGCAGTTCTCGCCGATGGTCCGCCCGTTCACGGTGAGGGCATGCTCGTGGATCAGCCCGTGACGCATCAGCTCGTGGACGACGGCCGGCACCCCGCCCGCGCGGTGGAACTCCTCACCGAGGAACCTGCCCGCGGGCTGCATGTCGACCAGGAGCGGGATCCGGTGCCCGACCGTCTCCCACTCCTCGATGCCGAGGTCAACCCCGACGTGCCGGGCGATCGCGTTGATGTGGACGGGCGCGTTGGTGGAGCCCCCGATCGCCGAGTTCACGACGATCGCGTTCTCGAACGCGTCCCTGGTCAGGATGTCGGAGGGCTTGAGGTCCTCGTGCACCATCTCGACGATGCGCCTGCCCGTCAGGTAGGCCACCCGGCCGCGATCGCGGTGCGGTGCCGGGATCGCTGCCGAGCCGGGCAGGCTCATCCCGAGGGTCTCGGCGAGGCTGTTCATCGTGGCCGCGGTGCCCATGGTGTTGCAGTGACCCGGCGACGGCGCGGAGGACGCGATCAGCTCGGTGAACTCCGCCTCGTCGATCTCCCCCGCCGCGAGCATCTCGCGGGCCTTCCAGATGATCGTGCCCGAACCGATGCGCTCCCCCTTGAGCCAGCCGTTGAGCATCGGCCCGCCGGAGAGCACGATCGCCGGGATGTTCACCGTGGCCGCCGCCATCACGCAGGCCGGCGTGGTCTTGTCGCACCCCGTGGTCAGCACCACCCCGTCGAGGGGATATCCGTAGAGGACCTCCACCAGGCCGAGGTAGGCGAGGTTGCGGTCCAGCGCCGCCGTCGGCCGCTTCCCCATCTCATGGATCGGGTGCACCGGGAACTCGAACGCGATCCCACCCATCTCCCGGATGCCGTCGCGTACGCGCTGCGCCAGCCCGAGATGGTGCCGGTTGCAGGGCGCCAGGTCCGAGCCGGTCTGAGCGATCCCGATCACCGGCTTGCCCGACTGGAGCTCCTCTCGCGTCACGCCCCAGTTCATGTAGCGCTCGATGTAGAGCGCCGTCATCGCGGGGTTGGCCGGGTTGTCGAACCAGTCCTGGCTGCGCAGTCGATGGGGGTTTACCACGTGGTAAACCCTAGCGCCGCCACGCGTCGTCCGCCCGCAAAGTCACCACGGTCTGGGCTCAACGAGGCGATCGAGCTAGGCGATGACCTCGCGGACCAGCCACTCCAGGGTGGACTCGACCAGGATCGCGTCGGCGTCGGCCTGGGTGATCGGGCCTCGCTTGCCGACGATGAGGGAATGATCCGCACCCGGGATCGGGGTCACCTCGATCCCCTCGGGGAACTCCTCGGGCCTGCCGAACCTGTCCCGGGTGCCCTGCAGCACCAAGGTCGGCACCCTCGCCTCCAGCAGCTCGTGGGCACGCGAGATCTGGGGCTTGCTGACCGGGTGCAGAGGGAAGGCCAGGCAGAGCGCTCCGGCGGCACCGAACCCGCGCGCCGTGCGGACCGCCGAGCGAGCACCGGCCGAACGGCCCCCGACCACCAGCGGCGTACGCACTCGCATCCAGTTGGCCGCCAGCGTCAGCGCGGCGTCGAGGGACTTGGGCGGCGTGGCGACCGGCTTTCCCTTGACCCGCCAGGGCTGCTCGAAGCGGACCACCGTGATCCCCTGGGCCGGCAGCGCATCGTTGAGCGCCATCAGGTCGTGGGTGTCGATGCCGTTGCCGGCGCCGTGGGAGAGCAGCAGCGTCGCCTGTGGTCGTCGCGCCCGGCGGGTGTAGAGCCGCCCCTCCCCGTAGGGAGTGTCGATCATCTGCGTCGTGGTTCCACCCATGTCATCACCAGGTTTCCTCGAGCGGCAGTGGCTCGATGAGTTCATGGCCGTTGTTGCGTACGTTGCTCACCAGCGTCGAGACCGGGTAGGCCTCCAGCCGGCCGGGCGCCGCCGGGGTCAGCAGGTCCACGTCGCCGGGCCGGGTCGGGTCGAGCCACTGGTCCCAGCGCTCCCGTTCGACCATGAGCGGCATCCGGTCGTGGATCCGGCCCAGGGAGTCCTCCGCCTCTGTGGTGATCACCGTGCAGCTCCACAGCCAGCGGCTGGGATCGTCCTCGTCCTTGGCGGGGTCGGGCCACAGCTCGTAGAGCCCGGCCATCGCCAGCACTCCCCCGTCCTTCGGCGTGATGAAGTAGGGCTGCTTGCGGGGCTTGCCCTTGGCGTCCTTCGCGTCGGTGGCGTACCACTCGAAGTAGCCGTCGGCGGGCAGCAGGCAGCGGCGCTTGGCGAAGGCCCGGCGGTAGGCGGGCTTCTCGCCCACCGTCTCCATCCGGGCATTGATCATCCGGTTGCCGATCTTGACGTCCTTGGCCCAAGAGGGAACCAGGCCCCAACGTACGGAGCGGAGCTGGCGCTCGGTGGTGGCGTTCTCCTGGTGGGGCGGGCGCTCGAGGACGGCGTAGACCTGGTCGGTCGGAGCCACGTTGTAGCTCTCGGTGAGCGGCTCCTGCAGGCGCAGCTCATCGATCTCGAACTCCTCGGCCAGCTCGTCGGGTTGGCGGCTGGACGCGTAACGACCGCACATACGTTCACCTTAGCGCCGCCGGACCGTGCTGTTTCCAGGTATTACGAGGCTCCGCGGGCGAGCTCGTCGAGCAGGAAGCCGGCGGACCTGTCGTTCTCCGGAAGCCCCTCGATCCAGATCCGGTCGGCGCTGTGCTCGACCATCCGCTTGAGGAGGCCGAGCCTCTTGACCAGCGTCTCGTCGCGCGGGGCCACCACGACCATCCGGCTGTGACCGACCTGTCCGACGGCGGCCGCGCCGGCGAAGACCGTGCGGGCCGTCTGGCCCAGCAGCGACATCCGGCGGGCGGTGGCGATGCTGTCGGTCTTCCCGCGGGTGCCCGGGACGTGGGCGTCGGTGACGACCAGCGCGTGGCTGCACGCCTTGGCCTCGCGGTAGAGATCGGAGATGCGCTCGCGTACGTGCGCCAGGGTGGAGAGACCGGTGAGCGGGTCGGCGCAGGAGATGGTGTGCAGATAGCCGAGCGTCGCCTCGCTCCAGGCGACGGAGAGTGCGTGCACCTCGGCGAAGGCCGGGTCACGGCTGTGGACGGTCTGGGTCGTCGCCCGGAGGTCCTCGAGGCTCTCCCCGAGCGGTACACCGATCTCGGCGAGGTCATGACCGACCACCCAGCAGGCCTCGGCGACGTAGCTGCTCCGCTCGGCCAGCGCCTCGGCGACGGCCTCGAACCGCGGCGGGAGCGCCGCCCGCTGCTCATCGGAGAGCTCCGTGGACTCAGGCGGGGTGGACGCACGCGCACGCCAACCCCGGGAGAACAGCCGCACGACTCACCTCTTTCCTCGTGTTTCCAGGCGTTGCTGTGGTTCCTCGTTCGAAATCGTCGGGTGATGGATACAGTGGTGCGCGCGCCGATCTCCTGCGCGCTCACGTGGACGTGACGGGCGAAATCGGTGAGCATGACGCGATAGAGACCCACCTTTTCCGGGTTTCTCGAAACTTGTTGTCCGATCCCGGGAAGGAGGCGTGACGTGCCGGCCGCCGCAGTCGTTAGCACAACGCATGTCTCCCGTCGGCGCAACCCGCGTCATACCTCCGTCCTTCTAACGTCTCTGGTGCCGTGAGCGAAACGACCCCCACCCCTCTACCTACCCTCGACGCCCCTGGCGACGCCGAGCTGATCACCGCCGTCCGCGGTGGTGACCTGGATGCGTACGGGACGCTGTTCGAGCGCCATGTCGAGGCCGCCCGCCGCCTCGCTCGTCAGCTGGTGTCGCCGGGAGACGCCGACGATCTCGTCTCCGAGGCGTTCTCCAAGGTGCTCAACGTGCTGCAGAGGGGCGGTGGCCCCGACCTGGCGTTCCGCGCCTACCTGCTGACGTCGCTGCGCCGGCTGCACGTGGACAAGATCCGGGCCGCCTCGAAGCTCACGACCACCGACGACCTGACGCCCTTCGACCCGGGGGTGCCCTTCGAGGACACCGCGGTGTCGGGCTTCGACAACCAGGCGGCCGCGAAGGCGTTCCAGCAGCTTCCCGAGCGCTGGCAGCAGGTGCTGTGGCACACCGAGGTCGAGGGCCAGAAGCCCGCCGAGATCGCGCCGATGCTCGGCATGTCCGCCAACTCGGTCTCCGCACTCGCCTACCGGGCCCGGGAGGGCCTCAAGCAGGCCTTCATCTCGATGCACGCGCAGGACGCCGTCGAGGAGGCCTGCGCCACCACCCGCGCCAACCTGGGCGCCTACATCCGCAACGGCCTGTCCAAGCGCGACTCGAAGAAGGTCGACGACCACCTGCAGGACTGCCGTCCGTGCACCGCGATCTACCTCGAGCTCACCGAGGTCAACTCCGGGATGGGTGCTTGGCTCGCTCCGGCTCTGCTCGGCGCCGCGGGGGCGGGCTACCTCGCCGTCGGTGGCGGTGTCGCCGCCAAGGGCGGTGTCGTGCTCTTCTTCGGGCGGGTCAGGGACTGGGTGCTGGGCGATCCGGTGGGACGTACGGTCGCGGGTGGTGCCGGTGTCGCGGCCGCCGCGGCCGTGGTCGCCGGGTTCGCGCTCACCGGTGGTGATCCGGCGCCCAAGGTGCCGGCCGCGGAAGAGCCCGCTGCGGAGGCACCCGCCGACCCGGCGCCCGCGGCTCCTCCGGCCGCGCCGCCGGCCGCGCCGCCCGCCGACCAGCCGGCGCCCCCGCCGGCCGCACCTCCGGCCGCGCCTCCCGCCGATCAGCCGGCCGACCAGCCCACCGACACTGCCCCGGCCCAGACCCAGGAGGCACCGGTCATCACCTCGCCGCTGCCCGAGGTGCAGGTCGCTCCGGGTGGCAAGGCGGTCATCGACCTGACCCAGGGCGCGACCGACGCCAACGGCGACTCGCTCTCGGTCAAGGAGGCCAACGTCCGCGCCCCCGCCCACGGCGCCGTCACCGTGGGCGGCACGTCCTCGGGCGGCAAGGGCCGCGGCCCCAGCGGCGTGATCTTCGGTGGCCTGCGGATGGCCGGTGAGCCGGTCACCACCGTCACCTACGTCGCCGACAAGGGCTGGCGCGGGACCGACACGATCGAGTACGTCCTCACCGACGGCAACGGCGGCGAGGTCGCCGGCACCGTGGACGTGACCACGCCCAACGCCGACCCCAAGGCCGTCGGCGACGACGCGACACTGACCAGGACTCCCGGGTCGAACGGCAACGGCCAGGGCAACAACGGCAACGGAAACGGCAACCAGCCGTCGACGGCGCAGGGCACCATCGACGTACTCGCCAACGACACCGACGACAACGACGACACCCTCGACCTGGTCGAGATCGTGGACCAGCCCGCGCACGGCCGGGCCGAGATCGTCGACGGCAAGGTCGTCTACACGATGACCCCCGGCTACGACGGCGCCGGCGACACCTTCACCTATCGGATCTCGGACGGCCACGGCGGCAAGGACGTCGGTGCTGTGGAGGTGACCTTCGAGGAAGAAGCGCCGAAGCACGACCCAAAAGTCGCGGTTAGCGCCTACCAGCAGGACGGCGGGTTCGGTGCGTCGTTCCTCGGGCTGTCCGGGTGGGCGAGCTACGTGGCCGCCACCGCAGAGGTCACCGGCCTCCCCGAGCCCGCGACCGGCCGGTCGACCAAGCTCATGATCACGGTGACGGGCATGGAGCCGGCCTACCTCGGCTGGCAGGCCTGCGGCACCTTCGCTCCCCCGCCGACGGGCAGCACCTACTCCTACGAGTGCGAGCTGGCCGGTGACGGCACGGCGGCACAGGTCAACTTCATCCCGAAGGCGGGCGAGACCTGGACCTTCGACGCCCGCATCGTCCCGGCCGGTTACGAAGACAGCGACGCGAGCAACAACCACGACAGCGTCTCCGGGTCCGCCGGCGAGGAGCCCACGCCGACCCCGACGCCCACGCCGACCCCGACGCCCTCTCCCACCGAGACGCCGGACGTGCCACAGGTGCCCACGCCGCCGACGACCCCGGACGTCCCGCAGGTGCCCACGCCGCCGACCACTCCGGACGTACCTCAGGTGCCGACTCCCTCCTCGGATCTGCCCAGCGACCCGGGCAGCCCGAGCGAGGGTCCCACGCTGCCCGAAGAGCCTGAGGAGCCCAGCGACAGCGCCGACCCGGACGAGGACCTCGAGGTCGAGCGCGGCTCCGCGACCGGCGGGCTGACCTGGGAGGGTTTCCTGAAGGCGCTCGGGATCGACTGAGCCCGTCGCCGGTTCCATCCCCGGTGACCGGCGGCCGCCCTGGCTCTCAGAACCTCTAAAGTTGGACCTGTGACTACGACGACCGACCGTGCCGCTGACCCTGCCAACGGACCGGCCGACCCCTGGCCGGCGCCCCTGGCGCGCGGTCCGGTGACGGCGACGGTGTCGCTGCCCGGGAGCAAGTCGCTCACCAACCGGGCGCTGCTGCTGGCCGCGATCGCGGACGGGCCGAGTGTCGTACGTCGTGCCCTGCGCTCGCGCGACACGCTGCTGATGGCGGCAGCACTGACATCGCTGGGGTCGCAGGTGGACACCTCGGGCGAGGACTGGGTCGTGACGCCTGGCGTGTTCGGCGCCGACGCCGAGGTCGACTGCGGGCTGGCGGGGACGGTGATGCGGTTCGTACCTCCGGTGGCCGCGCTCTCCACCGGCACGATCGCCTTCGACGGCGACCCGCACATGCGCAAGCGGCCGGTCGGCGAGGTGCTGCGCGCGCTGCGCGACCTCGGCGTGGACATCGAGGGTGACGGGCTGCCGTTCACCATCCGCGGCGCCGGTGCGGTGCCCGGCGGCACCGTGGTGGTCGACGCCTCGGCCTCGAGCCAGTTCATCAGCGCGCTGCTGCTGGCGGGGGCGCGCTACGAGCAGGGCATCGACATCCGCCACGACGGCAAGCCGGTGCCCTCGCTCCCCCACATCGACATGACGGTCGCGATGCTGCGCGAGCACGGCGTCGCGGTCGACGACTCAGACGCCAACCGCTGGACCGTGGCACCGGGACCGATCAAGGCCCTGGACCGCACGATCGAGCCCGACCTGTCCAACGCGGCCCCGTTCCTGGCGCTGGCGGCGGTCTCGGGCGGTACGGTGACCGTGCGCGACTGGCCGGAGGCCACCGACCAGCCGGGCGACCAGCTGCGCGAGGTGCTCTCGCTGATGGGCTGCGAGGTGCAGGTAGGCGACGACGGGCTCACCGTGACCGGACCCGAGCGACTCATCGGGATCGACCTGGACATGCACGACATCGGCGAGCTCACTCCGGCGGTCGCGGCCCTCTGCGCCCTCGCGGAGACGCCCTCGCACCTGACCGGCATCGGCCACATCCGCGGCCACGAGACCGACCGGCTCGCCGCGCTCGCCCAGGAGCTGGGCGCACTCGGGGCCGACGTCACCGAGCACCCCGACGGCCTGACCATCCGGCCGGCGACGCTTCACGGCGGGGTGTTCCACACCTACGCCGACCACCGGATGGCGCACGCCGGCGTGATCATCGGCGCTGCCGTCGACGACGTCCTCGTCGAGAACATCACCACCACCTCCAAGACCTTCACCGACTTCGCGCCCTTCTGGGCGGGACTCTTCTGAGGTCCTCCCGATGAGATCGCCGGTAGTACTTGACGGGCACTTCGTGGACTTGTCGGGTGTTTCAGTGACCGCCCAGTCCAGGGATACCCGGTCGACCGGGTATCCCACGCCGGGAGCATCCTGATGGCGAAGGCACAGCGGCGCTACGGGACCGAGGACGTCGAGCACTACGACCGTCCCCGGCGCCGCACCCGACCGCGGACGAAGGACCGCCCCAGCTACGACGACGCCGACCTCGGGCGGGTGATCACGGTCGACCGTGGACGGTTCACGCTGGTCATGGACGAGGCCCCGGACGTCGAGGTGTGGGCGGTCAAGGCCCGCCCGCTCGGCCGCAAGGGTGTGGTCGTGGGCGACCGGGTGAAGGTCGTCGGCGACACCTCGGGGGCCGAGGGCGCACTGGCCCGGATCGTCGAGGTCGAGACCCGGGAGACGGTGCTGCGGCGTACGGCTGACGACGACGACCCCGTCGAGCGGGTCGTGGTCGCCAACGCCGACCAGCTGGTGATCGTCACCGCGATCGCCGACCCCGAGCCGCGTACGGGGTTCATCGACCGCGCGCTGGTGGCTGCCCTGGAGGCGGGCATCGACCCCCTGCTGTGCATCACCAAGGCCGACCTGGCCGACCCGGAGTCGCTCGTCTCGATCTACCGGTCGCTGGGGGTGCCGTGGGTGGTGACCCAGCGCGGCGGCGACATGAGCGCGCTGCAGGAGAAGCTCGACGGACGTACGTCGGTCCTCCTCGGCCACAGCGGGGTGGGCAAGTCGACCCTGGTCAACGCGATCGTTCCCGACGCCGACCGCGAGGTCGGGCACGTCAACGCGGTCACCGGGCGCGGACGGCACACCTCCACATCGGCGTTGATGCTGCGGCTCCCGGGGGACGGCTGGATCGTCGACACCCCGGGGATCCGTACGTTCGGGCTGGCGCACGTCGAGCCGGAACGGCTCATCGTCTCCTTCCCCGATCTGCAGGAGGCGACGGCCGAGTGCCCGCGCGGCTGCTCGCACGCCGCCGATGCGCCGGAGTGCGGGCTGGACATCGCGATCGAGGACGGGAGGCTCGATCCGGAACGGGTCGCCTCGTTCCGTCGCCTGCTCGAGGCGCGGTCGGTGCCGACGTACGCCCTCTGACCGGCCGAGCCATCGATGCCCCGGCCGGTGTTTTCGTGGGGAACCGGTTACCAGGGGAGGGTTCGCAGGGAGAGCGGAGCCACTAGAGTGGATCCTCGTGGCGAGCACTCCTGACTACAACGACGACCTGCGGCTGGCGCACCTGCTGGCCGACGACGCCGACTCGCTGTCGACGTCGCGGTTCAAGGCGCTCGACCTGCACGTCATGACCAAGCCCGACCTCACCCCCGTCTCGGACGCGGACAAGGCCGTGGAGGAGTCCATCCGGCGCACGCTCTCCCGCGCACGCACCCGCGACGCGATCACCGGCGAGGAGTCGGGATCCTCCGGCTCCTCCAGCCGGCGCTGGATCGTGGACCCGATCGACGGCACGAAGAACTTCGTGCGCGGCGTGCCGGTCTGGGCCACCCTGATCGCGCTCGCCGTCGACAACGAGGTCGTGATGTCGGTCGTCTCCGCGCCTCAGCTCGGGCGGCGCTGGTGGGCGGCGAAGGGCCAGGGCGCCCACACCGGCAAGTCGCTGATGAAGTCGACCCGCTGCCAGGTCTCGGACGTACGCCGCCTGGAGGACGCCTCGATGTCCTACTCCTCGCTGCACGGCTGGGAGGAGCGCGAGCGGCTCGAGGACTTCCTGGCGCTGATGCGGAGCTGCTGGCGCACCCGTGCCTACTCCGACTTCTGGTCCTACATGCTCGTGGCCGAGGGTGCGGTCGACATCGCGGTCGAGCCGGAGCTCGAGCTCTACGACATGGCCGCGCTGGACATCATCGTGCGTGAGGCCGGCGGGCAGTTCACCTCGCTGGCCGGCGACCCGGGGCCGTGGGGCGGCAACGCGCTGGCCACCAACGGACACTTGCACGACGCGGTGCTCTCCTTCCTCGGCGGGCTCCCCGACGGCAACAACGACGCCGACTGGCCGGCCGCTCAGCCTGGGTCGGTCACCGCGTTCCGTCGTCCGGCAACCGAGTGACGCTGTCACACCAACCTCTGGCGTGACGCGAGTCACAGCCGCTACCGTTGATGCATGAAGATCGCGGACGTACTCACTCGCAAGGCGATCGCAGAAGTCGTCACGATCGCATCAACCGCCACCGTGCGTGACCTGCTCGGCGTGCTCGCCGAGCACGGCATCGGTGCCTGTGTCGTCAGTGGCGACGGCACCGCCGTGGCCGGGATCGTCTCCGAGCGCGACGTCGTGCGACGGCTGCACGAGAACGACGCGCTCCTCGCCGCCGAGGTCTCCTCGATCATGACGGCCGAGGTCGAGACCTGCGCTCCCGAGGCCACCATCGACGAGATCCTGGGCATCATGACCAAGCGCCGGATCCGGCACATGCCGGTCGTGGCCGACGGCGCCCTGGTCGGCATCGTCAGCATCGGCGACCTGGTCAAGCACCGCATCGACCAGCTCGCCTTCGAGCGCGACCAGCTCGAGGCGTACGTCCACCAGACGTAGGTCTCATCTGAGCAGCTGCCGTAACGATGGCCGCGGCGGCGACCAGGGCGGTCGCGGGCCAGCCGAACCACTCGACGGCCGCGACACCACATGCGGTGCCGAGGCTGCCCCCGACGAAGTAGACCAGCATGTAGGCGCTGTTGAAGCGCGCCGGTGCAGCCGGGTCGATCGCCAGGACGGTGCTCTGATTGGCGACCTGGGCGGCGAACAGCCCGGCGTCGAAGATCGCGAGACAGATCAAGGTCACCACGGTGTTCGAGAGGCTGAACCCGACGGCGACCGCGGCCGCTCCGGCGAGGAGGAGGCCGACCAGGGTCACGCGTCGAGCGCCCACCCGGTCGGTCCACCTTCCGGCGACCTGCGTGGCCAGGAGGCCCGACAGGCCGGCCAGTGCGTACAGGCCGATCTGCCCGGCCGACAAGGAGTGGGGCGCCTCAGACAGCGCTACGGCGATGCCGGCCCACACCGTGCAGAACGCGAAGAACCACAAGGAGCCCCGCAGAGCGGCAGAACGCAGAACAGGGTGGCGAACGATCAGCCCCGGTACCGATCGCAACGAAGCGAGATAGCCACGACCGCCGGCCACCGCCGCGTCGGGCAGCACCAGCACGCAGCCCAGGGCGATGAGTCCACAGGTGGCGGCGAGCACGAGCAGCATCACGCGCCATCCGAACTCGCCGGTCAGCCAGCCACCGACGATTCGACCGCCGAGGACCCCGACCGAGATGCCTGCGGTCACCGTCCCCAGCACGGTGGCACGCCGTCGAACCGGCGCCAGCCGACCTGCGAACGAGCTCAGACCGGCCCCGACGGATGAGCATGCGCCGATCACGACCATCCCCGCCGCCAGGAGCGTCACGGTGCCGGCGGCAGCACTGACTGCGAGCCCGAGCGCCAGGACCCCGAACTGCGCGGCGAGGACACGTCCCGGAGGAAGCCGGTCGACCAGAGGCACGAGAAGTGCGAGTCCGATCATGTAGCCGACGGGGCCGCCGGCAAGAGCCAGTCCGATGGACGCGATGTCGGTGCCGAGCGAGTCGGCCACCGTCGTGATCGCGGGCTGCATCGGGTAGATGGTCGCGGTGCCGACGGCGGCCGCCGTCGCCATGAACACGATCACGGAGACGCTGAGTCGCGCTGGCACCTCTGCGGTGTCGGTCTGGTCGCTCTGGTCTGTCTGGTCGGTCTGCATGCTGCAACCGTAGGGAGACCGAGCCTCCCGAACCGGCGGGAAAACGACGTCACCATCGGGGCAAGGGTCGACCCGATCATCACCGCCGGATCGACGCATCCGGGCTCGGGACACGACCTGACCTTCACAGGACCTGCACAACTTCTGCAGGCTTTCCGGCGGCTCCGGCTTCTAGCCTGAGCATGTGCCAGAACATGTGAGCGCCACCCGCCGGGTTCTCGTGGTCGAGGACGAGCCGGTCATCAACCAGGCCGTCTCCGACCGCCTCACCGCCGAGGGCTACGACGTCGTCCGGGCATGGGACGGGCCGGGAGCGGTCTCCACCTTCGAGGAGACCTCGCCGGACCTGGTCGTCCTCGACGTGATGCTGCCGGGCTACGACGGCCTCGAGGTGTGCCGCCGGATCCAGGCCGTACGCCCGGTGCCGGTGCTCATGCTCACCGCCCGTGTCGACGAGGCCGATGTGTTGGTCGGGCTCGGCGTCGGGGCCGACGACTACCTGACCAAGCCGTTCCGGGCGCGCGAGCTGGTGGCCCGGGTGAACGCCCTCCTGCGGCGCGTGGAGCGAGCGGCCGAGCTGGCCGGGTCGCCGCGGCGTACGGCTGAGATCGGCGGGCTTCGGATGGATTCGGCCGCCCGACGCGTGTGGGTCGACGGGTCCGAGGTCAGGCTCACGCCGACCGAGTTCGACCTGCTGGTCTGCCTGGCCGCCGACCCGGGCGCCGTGGTCACCCGCGAGCGGCTGCTCGCCGAGGTCTGGGGCTGGAACGACGCCTCGGGCACCCGCACCGTCGACAGCCACGTGAAGGGGCTGAGGGCCAAGATCGGGTCCGCGCGGGTCCGCACCGTGCACGGGGTCGGCTACGCGCTGGAGGCCGGCGAATGACTCCGCTGGAACGAGTCTCCTCGATCAAGGTCAAGCTCGGTCTGCTGGTCGCGGCGAGTGCCCTGGTGGCGGCGGTCGTCGCCTCCGTCGGTCGGGTCACCGGGGTCTCGCCGTGGATCTCGATCCCGGTCACGATCGGGATCGCGCTCGCGGTCACCCAGCTGCTGGCGGCCGGGATGACCTCGCCGTTGCGGCAGATGACGGTCGCGGCCCGCCGGATGGCCCGAGGCGACTACTCGGTCTCGGTGCCGGTCGGCGGGGCCGACGAGGTCGGCCAGCTGGGCCGCGCGTTCAACACGATGGCCAGCGATCTGGGCGCGGTAGACCGCCAGCGCCGCGAACTGGTCGCCAACGTCTCCCACGAGCTGCGTACGCCGCTGGCGGCTCTCACCGTCGTCCTGGAGAACCTCGTGGACGGTGTCGGATCCGACCCGACCGCCCTCCAGACCGCGCTCGGTCAGGCCGAGCGCCTGAGCCGGCTGGTCGAGGACCTGCTCGACCTGGCACGCGTCGACGCCGGCAAGGCGCCGTTGAGCACGTCGTCGGTCGAGCTCGGGCCGCTCCTGGAGGCCTGCGTCGCGGAGGCGCGGGTCAACGGGCGGCCGGTCACCTACGAGATCGACGCGCCGGACTCTCTTGTCGTCGAGGCCGACGCCGATCGGCTCAGCCAGCTCGTCGTCAACCTCCTCGACAACGCCTCCCGGCACAGTCCGCGGGACGGCGTGGTGGTCGTGCGCGCCGGTCTCGACGGCGAGCGCTACCACCTCGAGGTCCTCGACTCCGGACCCGGCGTCCCGGTCGCCGACCGGAGTCGCGTCTTCGAGCCCTTCGGCACCCTCAGTGCCTCGGCCGAGGGCGGCGGGACCGGGCTCGGGCTCGCCATCGCCCGGTGGGTCACCGATCTGCACGGCGGCTCCATCGCCTTCCTCGATCCGCTGCCCGAGACCGCGGGTGCTGCCGGCGCTCGGGTGCGCGTCGACCTTCCGCTGCGGCCACCCGCACGTCCCATCACCAGTCATCTCACCCCCACCCATGAGGAGAGCCAGATGCCCACCACTCCCCCGGCGGCCGAACCCGCCCAGCCCGCCGAACCCTCCCAGCCGGTCGACGCGCCCACGACGGACGCCAAGGCCTACGCCGCCCCGTCGGTCCTCGACGACATCTTCGGCACCTACTGGCCCGATTCCGGTGTCGCGGGCCGGTTCGGGCTCTTCATCGGAGCCGTGATCGCCGGCCTGCTGGGCGGGCTGCTGATCCCCGACCGCAACGCCGGGCTCGGGACGGTCATCGTGCTGCTCGCGGCCGGCGGGGTCGTGATGCTGGCGAGCGAAAGGCGCCGTAGCTGGTTCCCGATCGTCTGCTACGTGCTGTTCGCGCTGCTCTCCTCGGTCGCGGTGTTCCGCGACGCCGAGTGGATCGTCGTGCTGTGCCTGCTCACCGCGATCGCGGTGATCCTCTGCGCCTCGACCGGCGCCAAGACGCTGCTCGGGATCGTGCTGACCGGGATCTCCTGGCCGCTGGCCGGCCTGCGCGGGATCCCGTGGCTGGGCCGCACGCTGACCAGCGTCTCGGGACACGGGCACGGAGCCGCGGTCGCGCGCACCACGGTCCTCTCGCTTCTCGGGCTGGTGATCTTCGGCCTGCTGTTCACCACCGCCGACGCGGTGCTGGGCAGCTGGGTCGACCAGTTCGTTCCGGACGTACGTCCCGACACCTTCGCGGCTCGGATCTTCATGACCGTGTTCGTCTTCGGCGTGGTGATGGGCGCCGCCTACCTGGCCGTGAACCCGCCGCGGATCGACCGCAGCGAGCGTACGTCCCAGCCCGTCGCCAACCGCTACGAGTGGCTGGCTCCGGTCGGTGTCGTGGTCGCCGTCTTCGCCGCCTTCCTGGTCGCGCAGGCGACCGCGGTCTTCGGCGGCGAGGACTACCTGCGCGAGACGACCGGGCTGACGTACGCCGAATACGTCCATCAGGGGTTCGGTCAGCTCACCGTCGCGACCGCGCTGACCCTGCTGGTGATCTGGGCGGCGGCGCGCAAGGCGCCGGTGGAGACGGTGGCCGACCGGCTGTGGCTGCGGGTCGCGCTCGGGCTGCTGGCCGCCGAGGCGCTGGTCGTCGTCGGGTCGGCGCTGTACCGGATGCACCTCTACCAGGAGGCGTACGGCTTCACCCAGCTCCGCCTGCTCGTCGACGTCTTCGAGGCCTGGTTGGGTCTGCTGGTGATCGCCGGGCTGGTCGCCGCGGTGGCCGGCGGCGCGATCGGCGGCGGTCTCTGGCTCGGCCGGTTCGCGCTGGTCAGCGGTGCCGTGGCGCTCCTCGGGATCGCCGCGATCAACCCGGACGCCTGGATCGCCGAGCACAACGTCTCGCGCTACGAGGAGACGGGGAAGATCGACACCGACTTCCTCTCCGGGCTCAGCGACGACGCGGTGCCGGCCCTCGAGAAGCTCCCCGACGACCTGCGCGGTTGTGTGCTCGGCCCCAACGACCGCGAGGGGGACTGGCTGGAGTGGAACCTCGGCCGCGAGCGGGCCGACGGCCTCACCCCGACCTACCCCGCGACGACCGACACGACCGACTCGGCGGCGGTGTGCCCCAGCGAGAATCGATACGTAGACTGATTTCCCATGAGCCAGAAGCCTGAGATCGACTTCGTCGACCCCACCCCTCCGACCGACCTCGTCATCAAGGACATCACCGTCGGTGACGGCGAGGAGGCCACCGAGCGCGACCGCGTCTCGGTCCACTACGTCGGCGTGGCGCTGTCCACCGGCGAGGAGTTCGACGCGTCCTACAACCGCGGCGAGCCGCTCGACTTCCGCGTCGGCATCGGCCAGGTCATCCAGGGCTGGGACCAGGGCATCCTCGGGATGAAGGTCGGCGGCCGCCGTCAGCTCGTCATCCCGCCGCACCTCGCCTACGGCGACCGCGGTGCCGGTGCGGTCATCAAGCCCGGCGAGACCCTGATCTTCGTCTGCGACCTGGTGAAGGTCGAGAAGTAACCCATTCGAATCCGTAGAACCGGCGGCCGAATCCGCAGTTGTGGCGGCCGAGAATGTAGTTGTGGGCGACGAAACTCCAGTTTCGTCGCCCACAACTCACTTTTGGGCCGCCACAACTGCGGACTCGGCCGCAAGAACTACCTACTCGGCGGGGGTCACCAGGGGACGTCGAAGTCGGCCTCGTCGGAGACCCGGGCCGCCTGGCCGGCGTACTCGACCACGTCGCCGACGCGGAGCTGGCGGCCCCGGCGGAGCTCGGTCTCGCCGTTGACCTTCACCTCGCCCGCGGTGATCGCCGGGCGCGCCTCGGAGCCGGTCTCGACCAGGTTGGCCAGCTTCAGGAACTGACCGAGGCGGATGACCTCGTCGGTGATGGGTACGTCGAAGGGCTCGCTCACGCCCTCATCCTCCCCCGCCCGCCGAGGCGTCACAAATATCGGCCGAGGCGTCAGCCGCGTCGGCCGAAGGGTCGCTGCGGTCGGCCGAGACGGCCCGTGGTGACATCTCGATCGACGTACGTGACGCCTCGGCCGACCTGAGCGACGTCTCGGCCGACGTACGTGACGCCTCGGCGGGTCAGGAGACCAGGACGGCGATGGTGTGGATGATGACGCCGACGAGGCCACCGACGAGGGTGCCGTTGATGCGGATGAACTGCAGGTCGCGGCCGACGAAGAGCTCGATGCGGCGGGCGGCCTGCTTGCCGTCCCAGCGTTGGATGGTGTGGGTGATGACGGTGGTCGCCTCGCGGCCGTAGCGCTTGACGACGTAGACGGCGACGTCGGAGGCGAGTGCGTCGTAGCGGCGCTGGAGGGTCTCGTCGAGGACGACCTTCTGGGCGTAGCGGACGACCTCGTCCAGGGCGCGGCGGCGGACGACGCCCTCGGGGTCGCGCAGCGAGGTGGTCAGCGCGCGGCGCAGCGCGTCCCAGATGGAGATCGCGGTGTCGATGACGCCGGGGTGGTCGAGCACGCGCTCCTTGAGCCGCTCGGCGCGCTCCATGGTGGCCTCGTCGTGCTGGAGGTTGTCGGCGAGGTCGGCGAGCATCGTGTCGATCGCCTTGCGTGCGCGGTGCTCGGGGTCGTCGCGGATGTCGGCGATCCAGCGGACCAGCTCGACATGGATACGGGCGGTCACCGGCTCGCGCAGCACCTGCGGCGTCCACCACGGCGCCCGCTCGCCGAGCACCTCGGTGACGATCTCCTCGTTCTCCTCGAGCCAGCCGTGCAGCTCGACCAGCGCCAGGTCGACCAGGCCGTGGTGGACGCCGTCGTCCAGCGCGGCCTGCAGCGTGCCGCCGAGGAGGGGCGCGATCTGCTCCTCGCGCAGGCGAGGCACGAACCCGTCCTGGATGATCTCGACGATGTGCCGGTTGCTGATCCGGGAGAGCCCGTCGGCGACCACGGTGGAGACCTCGTCGACGACGCGCTTGGCGTTGGGCTCCTCGGAGAGCCACAGCGCGAGCCGCAGCGACGGCATCGCGACCCCGAGCCGCTCACGGATGGTCTCCTCCTGCAGGAAGTTGTCCTGGACGAACTCCTCCAGGCTGGCGCCGAGCTCGTCCTTCCGCTTCGGGATCAGCGCGGTGTGCGGCACCGGGAGCCCGAGCGGGTGACGAAAAAGCGCGGTGACCGCGAACCAGTCGGCCATCGCGCCGACCATCGACGCCTCGGCACCGGCGTTAACGAACCCCCAGAACCCGTCCATGCCCAGGGTCAGCAGGTAGACGATGGCGGCCACGACCAGGAGCCCGGTGGCGACGATGCGCATGCGGCGCAGTGCCTGGCGGCGTACGACATCGGCCTCGGTCTCGACCATCAGGCCGCCGATCCCGACGCCCCCAGGAGAACTCATGGGCTCAATTGTGCCGGGTCGCCCCACGCGACGGCGACTGCAACACCACGGCCCTAGTTTCTATAGGTTACTCACGGGTCGGCCCACAGGTGGGTTACAAAGCTCCCAAGGGCGTCACCGATCCCTTCCTTTGGTCGTTGGAGTGGGCGAGAGTGCCTCGGGGGAGGCACACGTCCCACCGAGGAGATACATGTCGTCGCACAACGCGGACGGTGTGGGGTCGCATCTGTTCGACTCGTCGAGGAGCGCTATGTCGTTGACCACCGCCGCCAAGGTGGAGGTTCTCAGCGTCCTCGTCCGCGCCGGCCGGGAGGCCCGCGCCCCACTCACCCCGCACGACTGCAACACCGTGGTCGAGACCAGCGCCCACCTCGCCGAGATCGCGCCCACCCTCCCTGAGGGCACGCCCGGCGAGCGTGCCCGCGCGACCCGCTCCGCGATGGAGTTGTTCCTCTCCGTCGACTGCCCGCAGCTCGCGCCAGAGCTCCGCGAGGAGCTCGCCAGGGCCGTCGAGCACGTGGTCGTACGTCATCCGGCCAGCGCCGCGTAGAGCAAGAGACTTTCAAGCGCCGCCTCCCTCCGAGCAAAAATGCCGTCGTGGCCCCACGGGCCGCGGCGGCATGCTTCTATTGAGGGGGAGGTAGTTGCATGACCATCGTCAGAGCCGCAATCAGCCAGACCACCTGGACCGGGGACAAGGCCTCCATGCTGGACAAGCACGAGGGCTTCGCTCGTGATGCTGCCGCGCAGGGCGCCCAGGTGATGTGCTTCCAGGAGCTCTTCTACGGGCCCTACTTCGGGATCACCCAGGACAAGAAGTACTACCGCTACGCCGAGCCTGCCGACGGAGCCGTAGTGCAGCGCTTCGCGAGCCTGGCCAAGGAGCTGGGCATGGTGATGGTGCTGCCGATCTACGAAGAGGCCGACACCGGGATCTACTACAACACCGCCGTGCTCGTTGACGCCGACGGCACGATCCTCGGCAAGTACCGGAAGAACCACCTGCCGCACGTCGAGAAGTTCTGGGAGAAGTTCTACTTCCGCCCTGGCAACCTCGGCTACCCGGTCTTCGAGTCGGCGGTCGGCAAGGTGGGGATGTACATCTGCTACGACCGCCACTTCCCCGAGGGCTGGCGCGAGCTCGGGCTCAACGGGGCCCACATGGTCTTCAACCCCAACGCCACCAAGCCGGGACTCTCCAACCGGCTGTGGGAGATCGAGCAGCCCGCCGCCGCGGTCGCCAACGGCTACTTCGTGCTCGCGCCCAACCGGGTCGGCCTCGAGGACAACGAGTACGGCGAGGAGGCGGTCAACTTCTACGGGATGTCGCAGATCGTCGACCCCCGCGGCAACTACGTGGGCGAGCTCGGCTCGGGCGAGAAGGAGGAGCTGCTCGTACGCGACCTGGACATGAACATGGTCCAGGAGATGCGCGACGACTGGCAGTTCTACCGCGACCGGCGGCCCGATTCGTACACCGCCATCCCCCGACCCTGAGGAGGCCGGCATGACCACCACGCTCATCACGGGCGGCACGGTCGTCTCCGCGACCGGCCGCACCCAGGCGGACGTGCTCGTCGACGGCGAAAGGATCGTCGCGCTCATCGCGCCTGGCGCCAGCCCGTTCGGAACCATCACCGCCGACGTCACTATCGACGCGACCGGGAAGTACGTCATCCCCGGCGGCGTCGACGCCCACACCCACATGCAGCTGCCGTTCGGCGGCACCAACGCCTCCGACACCTTCGAGACCGGCACCCGGGCCGCGGCGTGGGGCGGCACCACGACGATCATCGACTTCGCGGTGCAGCGCTACGGCGAACGCGTACAGGACGGGTTGGCCCACTGGCACGAGCTGGCCGCCGGCAACTGCGCGATCGACTACGGGTTCCACCAGATCATCGGCGGGGTCGACGACGACGCGCTCAAGGCGATGGACACCCTCGTGGAGGAGGGGATCACCTCCTACAAGCTGTTCATGGCCTACCCGGGCGTCTTCTACTCCGACGATGCGCAGGTGCTCCGTGCGATGCAGAAGGCGACCGACCACGGTCTGCTGACCATGATGCACGCCGAGAACGGCCCCGCGATCGACGTGCTCGCCGCGCAGCTGGCCGAGTCGGGGAAGACGAGCCCCTACTACCACGGCATCGCGCGTGCCTGGCAGATGGAGGAGGAGGCCACCCATCGGGCGATCATGCTCGCCGACGTGACCGGGGCGCCGCTCTACGTGGTGCACGTCAGCGCCAAGCAGGCCGTCGAGCAGCTGGCCGCCGCCCGGGACAAGGGCAAGAACGTCTACGGCGAGACCTGCCCGCAGTACCTCTATCTCTCCCTCGAGGAGCAGCTCGGCGCCTCCTCGGAGGAGTGGGGCGACTTCGAGGGCGCCAAGTGGGTCTGCTCGACGCCGCTGCGCTCACGCACGGAGGGGCACCAGGACGCGATGTGGCAGGCGTTGCGCACCAACGACCTGCAGATGGTCTCGACCGACCACTGCCCCTTCTGCATGAAGGAGCAGAAGGAGCTCGGCAAGGACGACTTCCGGGCGATCCCCAACGGGATCGGCTCGATCGAGCACCGCGTCGACCTGCTCTACCAGGGCGTGGTGACCGGACAGATCACCCTGGAGCGCTGGGTCGAGCTGATCGCGACCACGCCGGCCCGGATGTTCGGCCTCTACGGCCGCAAGGGCGTCATCGCGCCGGGTGCCGACGCCGACATCGTCGTCTACGACCCGGCCGGTCACACCTCCATCGGCGTCGGGGAGGGCAGGACGCACCACATGAACATGGACCACTCCGCCTGGGAGGGCTACGAGATCGACGGCCACGTCGACGTGGTGCTCTCCCGTGGATCCGTCGTCGTCGCCGACGGCGAGTTCCACGGCACCAAGGGCCACGGCCGCTACCTCAAGCGCGACCTCTCCCAGTACCTGGTGTGAGTCATGGACTTCGGTGTCGTCCTCCAGACCAACCCGCCCGCCTGGCGGGTCGTCTCGCTGGCGAAGCAGGCCGAGGCGTACGGCTTCGACTACGCGTGGACGTTCGACAGTCACCTGCTGTGGATGGAGCCGTACGTCGTCTACAGCCAGATCCTCGCCGAGACCCGCACGATCAAGGTCGGTCCGTTCGTGACCAACCCGGCAACCCGTGACTGGACGGTGACCGCATCGGTCTTCGCCACGCTCAACGAGATGTACGGCAACCGCACCGTCTGCGGCATGGGCCGCGGCGACTCGGCGGTGCGGGTGCTCAACGGGAAGCCGTCCACGATCAAGGAGATGCGCGAGGCCACCCGGGTGATCCGTGAGCTGGCCAACCGGCGGCCGGTCGAGGTCAACGGCACCACGCTGCAGTTCCCGTGGGCCAAGCGCTCCGAGCTGGAGGTGTGGATCGCCGCCTACGGCCCGCTCGCGCTGAAGGCGGCCGGCGAGGTCGGCGACGGGTTCATCCTGCAGCTCGCCGACCCCGACATCACCGAGTGGATGATCGGGGCGGTCAAGAAGGCGGCCACCGACGCCGGCCGCGACCCGGAGTCGCTGACGTTCTGCGTCGCTGCCCCTGCGTACGTCACCGACGGGTCGCCCGAGGCCCTGGCCCACGCCCGCGAGCAGTGCCGTTGGTTCGGCGGGATGGTGGGCAACCATGTCGCCGACATCGTGGCCAAGTACGGGAGCGGCGCGGTCCCGCAGGCGCTCACCGACTACATCGAGGGCCGCGAGGGCTACGACTACAACGAGCACGGCCGGGCCGAGAACACCCACACCCGGTTCGTGCCCGACGAGATCGTCGACCGGTTCTGCCTCCTCGGCCCGGTCGAGGAGCAGGTCGCCAAGCTCGAGCAGCTCAAGAGCCTCGGGGTCGACCAGTTCGCCGTCTACCTGCAGCACGACGCAATGGACCAGACCCTCGCTGCGTACGGCGATCTGGTGATCCCGCGGGTGAACCGGCCGGCGACCGCGAAGGCATGAGCACGCGATTTCGTTGATTGAGGCATGAGAATGTAACGAAAACGTAGCGCTTGGCCTGATATACCGTCGTAATCAGTATCCAGGATCGGCGGCGACCCCGTCGTTCCCGGCGTAGAGTGAGCAGCCAGATCCATGTCCATCCACGCACCCCAGGGGACAGCCTTGACCAGTGCCAGCGACGCGCGCGCGTACGACCTCGACCGATCCCACGTCTTCCACTCCTGGTCCGCCCAGGGGTCGCTGACGCCGCTCGTCATCGCCGGCGGGCAGGGCTCGCGGGTGTGGGACGACTCGGGACACACCTACCTCGACTTCTCCTCCCAGCTGGTCAACACCAACATCGGCCACCAGCACCCCCGGGTGGTGGAGGCGATCAAGAAGCAGGCCGAGACGCTGACCACGATCGCGCCGTCGACAGCCAACCTGACTCGTGGCGAGGCCGCCGAGCGGATCACCGACATCGCGCCGGTGGGCTTCAACAAGGTCTTCTTCACCAACGCGGGCGCCGACGCGGTCGAGAACGCGATCCGGATGGCCCGGATCCACACCGGTCGCGACAAGGTGCTCTCGACCTACCGCTCCTACCACGGCAACACCGGCGCCGCGATCGTCGCGACGGGCGACTGGCGGCGGATCCCGAACGAGTACGCCCGCGGGCACGTCCACTTCTTCGGCCCCTACCTCTACCGCTCGGAGTTCTGGGCGACCACGCCGGAGCAGGAAGCCGAGCGCGCCCTGCACCACCTGCGCCGGGTCATCGAGGCCGAGGGTCCCGCGTCGATCGCGGCGATCCTCCTCGAGACCATCCCCGGCACCGCCGGGATCATGATCCCGCCGCCGGGCTACCTCCCCGGGGTCCGGGCGCTGGCCGACGAGTTCGGGATCATGCTCATCCTCGACGAGGTCATGGCCGGCTTTGGCCGCACCGGCGAGTGGCTCGCCCTGGACGCCTACGACGTCGTCCCCGACCTGATCACCTTCGCCAAGGGGGTCAACTCGGGCTACGTACCCGCCGGCGGGGTGATCATCTCCGACCCGATCGCGGCGACCTTCGACGACCAGGTCTTCCCCGGCGGCCTCACCTACTCCGGCCACCCGCTCGCGATGGCGTCGATCGTGGCGACCATCGAGGCGATGAACGAGGAGGGCATCGTCGACAACGCCGCCACCATCGGCACCGACCACATCGCCCCCGGGCTGGCCGCGCTGGCCGAGAAGCACGACGTGATCGGCGAGGTGCGCGGCACCGGGGTCTTCTGGGCCCTCGAGCTCGTCGCCGACCGCGAGACGCGGGAGCCGCTCCCCGCGGCGACGATGGGCCGGATCAAGTCCGACCTCATCGCCCGCAACCTGATCCCCTTCACCATGGAGAACCGCATCCACGTGGTGCCTCCGTGCGTCGTCACCCCCGACGAGGTCGCCGAGGCGATCTCGATCTACGACGACGTGCTCGGCTCGCTGTAACACTCAAAGGACGCATGACATGACCGATCTCCCCATCCTCGACCACTGGATCGGCGGGGCCACCAACCCCGGCACCGGCACCCGCCTCGGCGACGTCTACAACCCCGCGTTGGGCACCGTGCAGAAGCACGTACGCTTCGCCTCGGCCGCCGACGTCGACACCGCCGTCACGGCGGCGAAGAAGGCCTACGACGAGTGGAGCGAGACCTCGCTGACGCGGCGTACGGCCGTGCTCTTCAAGTTCCGCGAGCTGCTCAACGCCCGCAAGGGCGAGCTCGCCGAGATCCTGACCGCCGAGCACGGCAAGGTGCTCTCCGACGCGGCCGGCGAGATCGCCCGCGGACTCGAGGTCGTCGAGTTCGCCTGCGGCCTCTCCCACCTGCTCAAGGGCACCGTCTCCGAGCAGGTCTCGAACGGCGTCGACGTGACCACTCTCAAGCAGCCGCTCGGCGTCGTGGGCATCATCAGCCCGTTCAACTTCCCGGCGATGGTGCCGATGTGGTTCTTCCCCATCGCGATCGCGGCGGGCAACACGGTGGTCATCAAGCCCTCGGAGAAGGACCCGACCGCGTCGAACTGGATCGCCGAGCTGTGGGCCGAGGCGGGCCTGCCCGACGGCGTCTTCAACGTAGTCCACGGCGACAAGGAGGCGGTCGACGCGCTCCTCGACAACCCCGACGTCGCCTCGATCTCGTTCGTCGGGTCCACCCCGATCGCCCGCTACGTCTACGAGCGCGGCACCGCCGCCGGCAAGCGCGTCCAGGCGCTCGGCGGCGCCAAGAACCACATGCTCGTCCTGCCCGACGCCGACCTCGACCTGGTCGCCGACTCCGCGGTCAACGCGGGCTTCGGATCGGCCGGTGAGCGCTGCATGGCGATCTCGGTGGTGCTCGCCGTCGACTCGGTGGCCGACACCCTGATCTCGAAGATCACCTCGCGGATGGCCACGCTCAAGACCGGCGACGGCACCCGGGGCACCGACATGGGCCCGCTGATCACCGGGGCCCACCGGGACAAGGTGGCGAGCTATGTCGACGTGGCGACCGCCGATGGCGCCGAGGTCGTCGTCGACGGTCGAGGGATCGAGGTGGACGGCGACCCGAACGGGTTCTGGGTCGGCCCGACCCTCGTCGACCGGGTGCCGACCACGTCGACCGTCTACACCGAGGAGATCTTCGGCCCGGTGCTCTCGGTCGTCCGCGTCTCCGGCTACGAGGAGGGCCTGGAGCTGATCAACTCCGGCCAGTTCGGCAACGGCACCGCCATCTTCACCAACGACGGCGGCGCCGCACGCCGGTTCCAGCGCGAGGTGCAGGTCGGCATGGTCGGTGTGAACGTGCCGATCCCGGTGCCCGTCGCCTACCACTCCTTCGGCGGCTGGAAGGCGTCGCTGTTCGGCGACGCGAAGGCCTACGGTCCTGCGGGTCTGGACTTCTTCACCCGGGAGAAGGCCGTCACCACCCGGTGGCTCGACCCGTCGCACGGCGGGATCAACCTCGGGTTCCCTCAGAACTCCTAGTGGTGCCGTCCCGGCCGGGTCAGTAGTCGTAGTCGTCGTCGGGGCCGACCGCGTCGAGCTTCTGCTCGGCGTAGTCGGCCTCGTCGACGTCGTCCGGCGTCGAGGTGACCGTCTCCTCGGCGTCCAGGGGCGCCTCGTCGTCGACGGTCTCCCGCACGACGTCGGTCGCCTGCTCCTCGAGGTCTGCTTCTGCTGCGTACTCGCTCATCTACCCTCGCTCAGATCGATCGATGTGCTCGGTCTCCAGTAGACCACCGGCACGCAGGAGCCGCCACGACCCAGGTGCAGATCGGGTGCCTCAGCGCCGGCGGGGCGCGCCCAGGGCCAGCCTGAGATCCTGCTTCAGGGTGGTGTAGGCCTCCTTGGGCTGCTTGTTCACGTCCCAGAGCAGTGCGTAGCCCTGTCCTTCGAACCAGCCAGGTACCCAGGAGTGGGTGTCGTCGATGCCCCAGACCGTGAACGAGGTGCAGGCGCGCACGGCGAGACAGGCCTGGAGCATCTGCGAGAACTCGTAGGGGTGGGCGAAGAGCGCCAGGTTGTCCGTCGGGACCTGGGTCTCGGCGGAGTCGACGAAGGTGCGTACGTCGGCCTCGGTGACCGCGACCTTCAGTCCCAGGTCGGCGTAGCGCTGCAGGTCGGCGCGGAACCGCTCGCCGGAGAAGCCGTACTGGGTGTCGAGGTGGCCCTGGTTGCCGATCCCGTGGATCGGCACTCCCTGGGCGAGGAGCTCCTTGGCCCAGTTGTAGACCGCGGTCGACTTGGCGCTGTTCCCGTCCTCACCCGCGATGTTGTAGTCGTTGTAGAACAGCTGCGCCTTCGGGTCGGCGGCATGGGCCCAGCGGAAGGCGTCGGCGACGATGCCGGTGCCGAGGTGCTTGATCCAGAAGTTGTCGCCGTTCATACCGTTGGGGAGCGGGTTGGGGCTCCAGGAGTCGGCGAAGAACTCGTTGGCCACGTCCCACTGGTAGACCTTGCCGCGGAAGTGCTTCACCTCGTCGGTGATGTGCTTCTCGAGGATCGCGCGAAGCTCGTCGGTGCTGATCGTGCCGTCGTCGACACCCTCGGTCAGCCAGGCCGGGTTCTGGTTGTGCCAGAGCAGGGTGTGGCCACGTACCTTCTGGCCATGGGCGCGGGCGAAGTCGACGACCTCATCGGCACCCGACCAGTCGTAGGTGCCGCGGGTGGGCTCGACGGTCTCCCACTTCATCTCGTTCTCGGGGGTGAGGCTGGAGAACTCGTCGGCGGCGATGCCGGCGAGCACGTCGTCGGCCAGCACCTCGGGGTTGACCGCGACACCGACCCGCAGGCCGATCTCGGAGGCGTAGGAGCGGAGCGAGTCGGGCGGGGGCTGGAACCCTCGCGGCTCGGCGTGGGCGGTGGACGACGCGACGAGGGCGACGGTCGAGGCTGTAGCGATGGCTGCGGCCAGGTGGCGAATCTTCACGGTGCCTCCAGACGGTGAGTGTGATCGGCATCACAGACTGGCCCTGCCGAGGCGTGGCTGTCAATCGTTGTCGATAACGTTTTCTGAAGACGCGCACAGAAGCCCGCACCCGACTACGATCCGATCATGCGCACCGAGACCTCTACCCGCGAAGCTCCCGGATCGACGTGGGCCCGCAGCTATGACTACACCGCCCGCGCGCTCGTGCGACCACGTTCCGTGGAGGACGTACGCGACCTCGTGCTGCGCGAGCCACGACTGCGGGCGCTGGGGTCTCGGCACTCCTTCACCGATCTCGCGGACACATCGGGAGTGCTGGTCTCTCTCGACGCTCTGGAGTCCGCGCCGAGCCTGACCGGGGAGGTCGTCCGGGTGCCCGGCGGCACGCGCTACGGCGAGCTCGCCGCCTGGCTCGAGGAGCGCGGACGGGCGCTGCCGAACCTCGCCTCGCTCCCCCACATCTCCGTGGCCGGAGCGGTCGCGACGGGAACGCACGGATCCGGGGTCGGCAACGGGTCGCTGGCAACCTCCGTGACCGCGCTGGAGATCATCGACGGCAAGGGCGAGCTGGTGCGCCTGGAGGCCGGGTCGCCCGACTTCGCCGGGGCCGTGGTCGGCATCGGCGCGCTCGGGATCGTGACCCATCTCGAGCTGGCGACCTCGCCGACCTACCAGGTCCGGCAGACGGTCCACGACGGTCTTTCCTACGCCGACCTGCGAGAACACCTCACCGAGATCCTCGGCGCGGCCTACTCGGTGTCCGTCTTCACGCGGTGGGGCGACGAGCCGGACGGCTCCGTCGGCCGGGTCTGGGTGAAGTCACGTACGACGACTCCGGAGATCCCCGGGACGGAGCTCGCGACCCGTCCGCACCACGTCATCCCCGGTCTCGACCCGGCACCGTGCACCGAGCAGCTCGGGGTGCCGGGGCCGTGGCACGAGCGGCTGCCCCACTTCCGGCTCGACTTCCAGCCGAGCGTCGGCGCGGAGCTGCAGAGCGAATACCTGGTGCCGCTGGATCGCGCTCAGGAGGCCGTCGACGCCGTCCGGTCGCTCGCCGAACGGATTCGGCCGCTGCTGCAGGTGGGCGAGATCCGCGCGGTCGCCGCCGACGACCTGTGGCTCTCCCCCGCCTACGGCACCGACATCCTGGCGCTGCACTTCACCTGGCAGGCCGACCCCGTCGGTGTGGGCGAGCTCCTGCCCGAGCTGGAACGACGGCTTCCGGCGGGCACCCGGCCGCACTGGGGCAAGCTCTTCGCCACCGCGGACCCCGGCGCCGGCTTCCCGCACTGGGACGACTTCAAGCGCCTGGTCCGCCGCTTCGACCCGGACCGGCGGTTCTGGAACGCCTGGCTGGCCCGCGTGCTCGACTGAACCGGCTCAGCTCTCGAGGAACTGGCGGTGGTTGCGGATCACCTCGGCGATGATCACGTTGAGGATCTTCTCAGCGAACTCGGGGTCGAGACCGGCGTCGTCGGAGAGGCGGCGGAGCCGCTCGATCTGGATCGCCTCGCGGTTGGGGTCGGCAGGAGGGAACCCCGCGCGCGCCTTCAGCCGACCGACCTGCTCGGTGCACTTGAAGCGCTCGGCGAGAAGGTGGACGAGGGCGGCGTCGAGATTGTCGATGCTGCCGCGCAGGCGGAGGAGCTCTTCGTGGGCGGCGCTATCGGGTTCGGTCACAGCGCTATCAAACCTGATGGGCGCCGCGGAGCCACGACGAGTCTTACTCGCCGGACTCCTTCGAGGCCTGCTCGGCCAGCGCCTTGTCGATGTCGAGGTCGACGACCGCGTCGATGACCTGCTTGAGCGCGGGCGCGGGAAGCGCACCGGGCTGGGAGAAGACGAGGTTGCCCTTCTTGAAGGCCATCAGCGTCGGGATGGAGGTGATGTTGGCGGCACCGGCGAGCGCCTGCTCGGCCTCGGTGTCGACCTTGCCGAAGACGATCTCCGGGTGCTCCTCGGAGGCGGCGTCGTAGATGGGGCTGAACTGGCGGCACGGGCCGCACCAGGACGCCCAGAAGTCGACGAGAACGATCTCGTTGTCGGTGACGGTGCTCTCGAAGTTCTCTGCGCCGAGCTCGACGGTGGGCATGGGGCTCTCACTTCCGGTCTGAATTCGTGTGCGCGCCGGGCCGGCGGACACGTACGCCTCAACGCACGTGTGCCGCTGAGGATTCCCGGGGCGGTTGCCGGCGGGATCAGGGAAGGCGCTTGGTCTTCGGTCCGATGTGCCGCTCTATGCGGCTGCGTGGCTGCCCGGTCAGCTTGGCGACGATCGGCACCCGGAACACGTAGCCACCAACAGCCGCCGCGATGACGAGGAGAATGATCCAGAACATGTGAGCAAGCGTACGCCGCAGCACCCAGGCCCCACCTCAGGATTCTCCCTGAGATGGGGCCTGGATCGAGCCCGCGAACCGGGTCAGGCCGCTCGGCGACCCCGGCGACCCGACTCACGCTTGCGGAGCGCGTCGGTGAGCAGCGAGACCAGGGCCTCGAGCTGCACGTCGGCGGAGTCGGTGATCTCCTCGTCGGAGCCGTCCAGGGCGCGAGCCGCCAGGCCGGCCTTGGAGTCGATCAGCTCGGCGATCCGGGTGTCGATGGTCTGGCTCGCGATGATGCGCCAGGCGGTGACCGGCTCGGTCTGGCCGATGCGGTGGACCCGGTCGATCGCCTGGGTCTGCTCGGCATCGGTCCAGGAGAGCTCGGCCAGGACCAGGTTGGAGGCGGCCTGCAGGTTGACGCCGACGCCGGCGGCGGTGAGCGAGCAGACGATGACCTCGACCTCGGGGTCGTTCATGAACTCGTCGATGGCCTTCTCGCGCGCCTTCGAGGTCTGGTCGCCACGGATCGTGGAGTAGCGGATGCCGCGCTCCTCGAAGAGCTTCTGCGCGGTATCCATGACCTCGATGTGCTTGGCGAAGAAGACGACCTTGCCGACGTTGCGCGCCAGCTGGGCGGCGTAGTCGGCGGCCAGCGACGCCTTCGCGCGACCGATGCGGCGCATCATGCCGAAGACGTTCTCGCCGGTGGAGGCGTCCTGGTCCTCGCGCTCCCAGGTGGCAACCCGACGGATCAGCTCGAGGTCGAGCTCGCCCGGAGCCGGCTTGGCGCCGGTCACCCGGGTCTCGATCGCGGTGTCGTAGCGCTGCATCATCCGCTTGGCCAGCTCGGCCTCGGCGGCCCGGATCGAGCGGCCCTCGGCGTCGTCGAGCTCGACCGGCAGGTCGGCCACACGGCGCGCCGGGATGTCGCTGGCGACGTCGATCTTGCGGCGACGCACGATGCCCTGGTTGACGACCACACGGCGGGCGGCGCCGTAGAAGCTGTTGTCCTGCGGCGTCAGCCCGGTCTCCTCGAGCCCCTCGAGCAGACCGCCCAGCGGCTTGACGTCGTCGATCCAGCCGAGGAACTGCCAGATCGCCCGGAAGTCCTCGATGTCGTTGATCAGCGGGGTGCCGGTCAGAGCCATCAGCAGCGGGTTGGCCGTACGCTGCCGGATCTTCTCCGAGAGGGCCAGCACGTGCTGGGAGCGCTGGGAGGACTTGTTCTTGATGAAGTGGGCCTCGTCGACGACCATGCCCTTGAAGCCGAACTCGCCGAGCCAGCCGACGTGGCGGTCGAGGATCTCGTAGTTGACCACGATGATGTCGGCGAAACCGTCGATGTCCTCGCCGTTGCCGTGCACGACGGTCGCCTTCTTGGACGGCGTCCAGAGACTGACCTCGCGGGCCCAGTTGGCCTTGACGACGTTGGGCACGACCACCAGCAGCGGGTAGGCGTTGGCCGCCTCAGCGGCGAGCAGCGCCTGGGCGGTCTTGCCGAGACCGGGCTCGTCGGCCAGCAGGTAGGAGCGGTGTCCCTCGGCCGCGGAGGCGACCAGCTGCGCCTGGTGGTGCATGAGCTCACGGGTGCCGGGCGCCTCGACGTGGCCGGGCCCGTAGGCGGGCGGCTCGGGCAGCGGCATGCAGGAGGGGCCGGAGTCGGCGTACTCGAAGCTGCGGAACAGCGGCCCGAGCAGCTCCCAGCCGGAGAGCCGACGGGCATGCACCGGCGGGCGGGCGTTGGTGAAGTCGGGCGCCAGGAACGGGTTGGAGAGCTGGCGCTGGATGACGCTCGTCGGCACCACGCGCTTGTCGGGGACGACGACGGCGGGGGTCTCGTCCTCGTCCTCCTCCTCGTCCTCGGGCACGTCGACGCCACCGCGGGCCATCAGCTCGTGCTTGAGGTCGAGCGCGGCCTCGGAGATCTCGGCGTCCTCGGCCAGGAGCTCGAACAGACGCGAGTCCATGGTCGCCGTCTTGGCCAGGATCGTGGCGATCCCGTCCAGACGCTTGAGCTGCTCGGCTCGGCGTCCGTCGTTGAGGGTCTCGTCCTCGAGCACGCGGTGGCGCTCGTCTCGGGCGAGCAGCGCGACGACCTGGAACTTGGTGCGTACGTCGGGCATCGCCGAGCGGCGCTGCACGGCCGACTCGACCTCGCGGACGACCTGGGCGAGCACCGGGATGATGCCCTCGTTGTCCTTGTGGACGCCCTTGCGGCGACCGTTCTGCCCGGACCTGCCGGTATTGCCGTTGCTACGCGAACGGCCGGACCGGTTGTTGCGCCGGGTAGCGGCTCCCTGAGCCAACTGAATCCTCCTTGGGCCACGCACGGGTGAGTGGCATGTCCAAATGCCGACCCTCATCGGCCGGTCGCCCTCCCAGGGCTCGCGCAGGTCGATGGCTGACGACTGACGACCGCGTACAAACAGCGGATACGCGAGATCGGCGCCTCATCGACCGGGCAGTGACTCGTTCGGTCCCCACGACGAACGTCCACGAGCCGGGCGCTTGCAGCGAGTGTAACCCCACCCACACCGGTAAGTGGAAGTCTCGTTCGGTGTTTTCTGTCAATTGATCAAACATGCGTGTCAGGCAGACCGCGGACGCGCCCGGTAGAACTCGCGTGCGCGCCGACCGAGCCGCTTGGTGGCGGTGTCCGAGAGCACCACGCCGAGCGGGATGTTGAGCACCGGGATGCCGCGCAGCACGACACGCCGGGCCACCCGGGCACCGACGAGCTGCGCCATCGACCTGGTGGCCTGGACGGTCTTCCTCGCCGCCCACTGGGAGGCGGCGCGGACTCCGAACCGGCTGCCTGCCGCACCCGCCGCGCTGCCACCGCCGTCGAAGAGCAGATCCACCCCGGCCAGCCTGAGGAACTCGTCGATCCGGTCGGGATCCTTCAGATCGTGCCCGTACGCGGCGGCGATGTGCATCACCATGCGCTGCTCGATCCACGCCAGCGCGACCAGGTCTCCGAGGATGGCCGTTCCGGCCGCCGCGACGACCGCAGCAGGGCCTCCGATGAGGGCCGGCACCTCGGCGACTGCGATCATCGCGCCGCCGCCGGCACCCTGCAGCCGGGCGAGCCAGCGGTGCTTCCTGATCAGCTCGTCGACGTACGCCTCGGGGTCGAAGCCCGGCTCCTCGCGGTCCGCGGCCACCTTCCTGGCGATCTCCGGACCCTGGGTGGCCACCATGTGCCCGACCAGCACCTGCGGTGCCGCCGGACCTGCCTTGATCAGCTCCTTGACCGGGAACTTCGGCTTGTTGCTCATCTGCCCTCCGCGTCGATCGGCGACGGTGTCGCCTCCTGATGAGCAGAACCTATCCGAGGCCGGCCCCGGTCCGGCGCTACGACTCAGTCGTTCAGGTACTGATCCGCCCAGGCCGAGATGATCCGGGCGGCGCGCTGGGCCTGGCCCCGCTTGGTGAGGAGGTGGTCGGAGCCCTCGAGCGCCACGAAGGAGCGCGGGTGGCGGGCGGTGTTGAAGATGTCGGAGGCGTTCTCGATGCCGACCGTGGTGTCGGTGGGGCTGTGCATGACCAGGAGCGGCTTCTTGAGCTGCATGATCTTGTGGCGCAGGTCGGCGCGGCGTACGTCATGGACGAAGGCCTTGCGCAGGGTCAGCGACTTGCCGCCCGCCATCCACGGCGACTCGCCCTCCTCCATGACCCGGGAGAGCACGGCGTCGTAGTTGTGCTCGACGTGGGCCGGCTGGAACGGGGCACCGACGGTGGCCACGGCGTCGACCCCGATCGACTCGTTGGCCGCGGCCAGAACCGCGGCGCCGCCGAAGGAGTGGCCGACGAGCAGCTCGGCACGGGTGCCGCGCTCGGCCATGAAGCGGGTGGCCTCGACGGTGTCGGCGACCTTGTGGGTGAAGGAGCCGTCGCCCCAGTCGCCCTCGGAGTCACCCAGCCCGAGGTTGTCGAAGCGCAGCATCCCGATGCCCTCGGCGGCCAGCTGCTTGCAGATCCGCGCGGCGGCCGGAGAGTCCTTCCCGAGGGTGAAGCCGTGGCTGAACACTCCCCAGCCACGCACCTCACCCTCGGGCAGGTCGATGAGACCGGCCAGCATGGGTCCGGACGTACTCTTGAAGGTCACCTTCTCAGCCACGCACAGGATTCTCGCAGAGTCCGGCGCGACCGCTCAGGTGTGCTCAGCCCAGCTCAGCGCTCGACGTAGAACAGGCGCTTGTTGAGGAACTCGTCGATCCCGAGCGGACCGAGCTCACGTCCGAAACCGGAGCGCTTGGTGCCGCCGAAGGGGACGTCGGCACCCTCGCCGGCCGGGGTGTTGACGTTGGCCATGCCGACGTCGAGCTGCTGGGCGACGGCGATCGCGCGGGCCTCGTCGGTGGAGAAGACGGCACCGCCGAGGCCGTACTCGACCGCGTTGGCCAGCTCGACGGCCTCCTCGTCCGTGCTCACCTTGTAGACCACGGCGACCGGGCCGAAGAGCTCCTCGGTGTAGGCGCGCATCTCCGGCGTGACGTCGGTGAGGACGGCAGGAGCGAAGAACGCGTCGGGCCCGTCGGAGATCTCGCCGCCGGCGTGCAGCGTGGCGCCCTTGTCGACCGCATCCTGGATCTGCGCGCGCAGCGCCTCTGCGGCCTTGCGGGCCACCAGCGGGGAGTAGACGGTGTCGTCGCCGTCCTCGCCCTCGAGCGGCTTCATCGCGGCGGCGCGCTTGGTGAGGGCCGCGACGAAGTCGTCGTAGACGCCCTCGTTGACGATCATCCGCTTGTTGCCGTTGCAGACCTGGCCGACGTTCTCCATCCGGGTCGCCCAGGCGGTCTCGGCGGCCTCGTCGATGTCGTCGGAGTCGAGGATGATGTATGGGTCAGACCCGCCCAGCTCCAGGACGACCTTCTTCAGGTTGCGGCCGGCGGCCTCCGCGACCGCGGTGCCGGCGCGCTCGGAGCCGGTCAGGGACACGGCGCGCACCCGCGGGTCGGCGATCATCGTGGCGATCTGCTCGTGGGTGGCGTAGAGGTTCTGGTAGACGCCCGCGGGAAGACCGGCGTCCTCGAAGATCTTCGCGATCGCGGCCGAGGAGCGCGGGCAGTTCTCGGCGTGCTTGAGGATGACGGTGTTGCCGGCGACCAGGTTGGGAGCGGCGAAGCGGGCGACCTGGTAGTAGGGGTAGTTCCAGGGCATCACGCCGAGGACCGGGCCGAGCGGGAGGCGCTGGATGACCGCCTTGCCCTCGTGGCCGGGCAGGTCGGTCTCGGCGAGCAGCTCGGGGCCGTGGTCGGCGTAGTAGGCGGTGATCTCGCCCGAGAACTCGGCCTCGCCCGCGCCCGAGGAGGTCTTCTTGCCCATCTCGGTGCGGATGATCGCGCCGAGCTCCGCGGCGCGCTCGGTGAAGAGGTCCGCCGCGCGCTTCACGATCGCGGAGCGCTCCTCGATCGGGGTCGAGCGCCAGGCTGCGTACGCCTTCATGGACCGCTCCAGCGCCTCCTCCACCTCGGCGTCGGTGGCGAACGGGAAGGTCTCGATCACTTCACCCGTGGCGGGGTCGGTCACCTGGTACGGAGGCGTGGTGCTCATCGTCGTCCTCTTCGATCGGGGCTGCTTTGGGTGCGATGGTACGTGGTTTTAGGCCACTTGTAATGACGGAACCGTTACTATTTGCCGGTTTTCACAACTGAATCCGAAGTTAGGACACGTTCTAGAATGTCCGCATGGATCTCGCATTCTTCCGGCGCACCGATGACGGCTTCGAGCCTACGCTGATGGCTCGCAGCATGTGGGCCGACGACCACATGCACGGAGTGGCCGCCAGCGGCCTGATCGCCCGCGGCCTCGAGGACCAGATCGAGGACCTCGGCCGCGCCTCCGAACTGGTGCCGGCGCGCTATCACGTCGACCTGTTCCGGCCGCCGCGGATGGTCTCGACGAGGATCCGGACGAGCGTCGTACGCAACGGCCCCCGCATCGCGCTGCTCGACGCCGAGATGGTCCAGTCGTCCGGGGACGGCTCGGAACAGGTCGTCGCGCGGGCGACCTGCACCTACCTGCTCGCCGGGGAGAACCCGGCCGGGGAGGTCTGGTCGGCGACCGAGCGCGCCACTCCCCCGCCGCTCTCGGTGGCACCGCCGACCTCGGAACCCCACGTACCCTTCTTCGTCTCCGACAACCCCTGGTCCGACGACTTCGGCAAGCACCA
The DNA here is from genome assembly GCF_036090055.1 of Nocardioides sp. NBC_00368. NCBI lineage: Bacteria > Bacillati > Actinomycetota > Actinomycetes > Propionibacteriales > Nocardioidaceae > Nocardioides > Nocardioides sp. NBC_00368. The sequence goes on along the minus strand of NZ_CP107970.1, from coordinate 5,666,521 downwards.
GAACTCCGGGCGCCACGTCACCTGGCAGGTCGCGGTCCCGACCGTCGCCGGCGAGCCGATGACCCCGTTCCAGACCGTGGCCTCCATCGCCGACGCCACCTCGATGGTCACCAACTGGGGCAGCAACGGCGTCGAGTGGATCAACACCGACATCTCCCTCGCCCTCGCCCGCCGCCCCGCCGGCATGGAGGTCGGCCTCGCCACCATCGACCACGTCGCCCACGAGGGCATCTCCGTCGGCACCGCCGAGGTCTTCGACCGCGAGGGCACCATCGGCACCGCCACCGTCACCGCCCTCGCCAACGCCAAGCGCACCGTCGACTTCACCGCTCCTGTCGAGGGTGGGCCCGCGACCCCGGTCTAGCTCCGCCGAAACTGCAGTTCTGGTGGCCGAGTCCGCACTTGTGGGCGACGAAACTGTAGTTTCGTCGCCCACTTCTACGTTCTCGGCCACCAGGACTCACTTCTCGGCCGCCAATTCTGCAGATTCGGCGAGGGCTAGGTTCTGGGCGACGAGCTCGGCCATGAGGGCTCGCTGGCGGATCGGAGTGAGGCCGAAGCCGGACGGGGTCAGGTCGGGGGTGGCCAGGGACTCGTCGATGCCGTGCAGGCGGGCGGTGGCGTGGTTGACGTCGGTGATGGCCTGCCGGAGGTCGATGGTGGCGGGGTCATGGGCGCCGGGGTCGCCGACGAGGTTGAGTACGCCGGTGATGCCGAGCCGGCGCTCGATGCCGACCCGGTCCAGAGCCGCCAGGAGCGCCTCGCCGGCCGGGCGGAGCGGCGCGAGATCGACCGGGAACGGGTAGGTGGCACGCAGGCGCGAGGGGTTGTAGCGGTAGGCGGTGTTGAGCATGGTGCCGCCGGCGCGCATCGCCCAGACGCGGTGGAGGTCGGAGGCCAGGAAGGCGTACGCAGCCGCGTCCTGCGTCGGGTAGACGACCAGTCCGTTGGAGAACACGTGGTCGGCACCGACCAGCACCGGCCACAGGTGCTTGCTGTGCTTGCTGAACGCGATGACGTGCGACAGCCCGGCGGCGTCGCGGTAGAGCTCGTCGACCGGGCTGAGGAAGCCCCACCAGCGCTCCTTCAGCTGGGGGTACTTCACGAAGTGGCGGCGGCGCTCGGCCCGCACCTTGGACCGCACCAGGCGCGCGAGCGCGCGGTCCTCGGCGAGCTCCTCGAGGCCGAGCTTGCCGAGGTCGAGCACGAAGCGGGAGGCCGTTGAGCCGCACGGAGTGACCAGGTCCTCGCCGCTCAGATACGGCCGCACGGTGTGGCCGAGGGGGCCGCCGCCGAGCTTCTGCGCGTCGGACGGGGTCAGCACCAGCGAGCGCCCGAGCACGATGGTGCCCTGGTAGCCGTGCGGCAGCGGGACGTCGAGGTCCAGCCGCGCCGGCTCCGGGAGCGAGAAGCCGTCCTCGAGCGTCCCGGTGATCGCGGGGACCGAGCGGCCGTCGAGCCACGCGCTGTCGAGCGGCCGGGTGGTGAGCCAGATCTTCGCGAACCGCACGCCTGCCGTCGGCCACGGGGCCGACCGCTCCGCCCGAGCGACCTGCCAGCCGCGGTCGAGCAGCGCGCCGAGCCCGAACCGCGCGGTGTCACCCTCGCTGATCGAGTCGGTCGTGATCAGGCCGATCTCACCTCGGCTGAGCGCAGCGGCGCGGAGCAGGAAGTAGATGACGTAGTCGGCCCGCCGCGTCGTGCCGGCGGCGAGCGTGTGCGCGAGATAGTCACGCAGCTGCTGGCCGATCGCGTCGCGGACCCGCTTCACCCCGAGGTAGGGCGGGTTGCCGACCACCGCGTCGAAGCCGCCGCGCGCCATCACCTCGGGCGCGACCAGCGCCCAGTGGATCGGCCGGACCGCGGGAACGGGCAGGCGCCGGGCGCGGCCCAGCGTGGCGTACGCCTCCTCCAGCCGTTTCCCCGGTCGGCCGCCCAGCGGCAGCGCGACCGCGACCATCGCGTCGGCGTAGGCCGTCGGGTCGGCGAGGCCGGCCGGCAGCCCCTCGGCGTCGACGAGCCCGACCAGCGAGTTGCCGCACAGGATCCGGTCGTCGAGGAAGGTCAACGGCAGCGAGGGGTCCTCGCAGAGCAGCCAGAGCGACAGCTTCGCGATGTCGACCGCGACCGGGTCGATGTCGGCACCGTAGAGACATCGGCCGACGACCTCGGCCATCGGCACCTGGCACGACGCCGCCAGGTAGCGGGCGGAGGCGAGGAGGAAGACGCCGGTCCCGGCGGCGATGTCGACGACGGTCGCATCGGGGGCGGCGATCGGCGCCAGGGTGTGCGCGACGACCTCGTCGGCGAGCTCGGGCGGGGTGTAGTGGGCGCCGTTGTCGCGCCGGGAGGAGTCCTCGAGCAGCGCCTCGTAGACGTAGCCGATCTCCTCCAGGACCAGATCGTCCGCTCCCGTCCCGTCCGGGAAAAGATGGTCCGACAGCAGATGATCCGGTGGCGAACCATCTGTGACAGACAGCATCCCTGCCTCGTCCAGAGCCGCGTCGGTGAGCACCACGCCCCGCGCCTCCGCGAACGCCGCCACGACCCGGCGCATCACGGCGGCCACCGCCGAGGGGCCGCCGCCCAGCTCGGCCACCGCCGACCGCGCACGGGTGCGCAGTGCTCGGGCCGTGATCACAGGATGAACCTTAGAACGCCCGCAGGTTCGGGGAGGCGAACCGATGGTGAAGAGTGACGCGCCAGGGTGCCCCCGTTCACCACAACGTCACACCGTGCGTACAGAATCCGGCGCATGTCCATCGACTCGGAGCGGCTCAGGCCCCTCCTCCACCTCGGGCCAGGCGCGACACCTCGCGTGGCGATCATCTCGGCGAGCTACGGCGCCGGCCACAACTCGGCCTCCCGGGAGATCTCCCGAACGCTCGGAGAGGCCGGATGCGACGTCGAGATCTTCGACTTCGTCGACCTGATGCCCTGGCGGCTCGGGCACAGTCTGAAGGTCGGCTACAAGATGCAGCTCCAGGTCAGCCCCGACTCCTGGGGCACCACGATGAGCCTGGTCATGCCGGGACGTCCGCTCCACAAGCCTTTCAACCGCTTCCTCCGGCTCTCCACGCGCAAGATCACCGAGGCCATGCATGGCGCGGACCTGGTCATCTCCACCCACCCGTTCTGCTCCCAGGTCATCGGCCACCTGCGCACCATCGGGCAGCTCACCGTTCCCGCCGTCACCTACCTCACCGACGCCGCGGTCCCCGCGCTGTGGATCAACCCCGGCATCGACCTCAACCTCGCCATCCACGAGGTCGCCGCCCGCGAGGCGCGCATGCTCGGCGGCAACGCGGCGGTGGTCCAGCCGCTCGTCCCACCGGGGGCGGCGTACGTCCCGGGGCAGGTCTTCCCCGACCCGCTGGCCGACCTCCACCTGACGGGCCCGCGGGCGCTGGTCACCGGTGGCTCGCTGGGCGCCGGCGCACTCGAGCAGACCGCCCTCGACATCCTCGAGCACAGCGACATGACCCCGATCGTCCTCTGCGCGACCGACCCCTGTCTCAAGCGCCGTCTGGAGCGGATCCCCGGCGTGGTGGCGCTCGGCTGGCGCACCGACGTACGCGCCCTGATGGCGACCAGCGACTGCGTCGTCCAGAACGCCGGCGGCTTCACCTCGCTCGAGGCCCTGGCCTCGGGCACCCCGGTGATCACCTACCGCTCGATCTCCGGCCACGGGGCGGCCAACTCGGCCAACCTGGACCGCGCCGGGCTGATCCCGTGGGCCCGCGACGAGATCGAGCTCGCCAAGCACCTGGTCGTCGCTGCCGAGTCGCCCCGGTTCAACCGGCTCGCCCTCGGCGTCCCCGACATCGTCCAGATCCTCACCGACAGCTACGACGAGACGGCGGTCGCCTAGCGGCCCGAGGGCGGTCCGAAGAGTCGCGCGGCGTTCTCGTAGAGCACCCCGCGCGCCCATTCGTCCCCGAGCCCGAGGCCGAGCACTCCGTCGACTGCCTCGAGGTAGGGATAGGGGATGTTCGGGAAGTCGCTCCCGAACAGCACCCGCTCCCCCAGCGCCTTCAGCCGCGGCAGATCCTCGGCCGGGAACGGCGTCGAAGCCTCGGTGAACGCGGTGAACGCCATCGTCGTGTCCAGGTGCACCCCGTCGTACTTCTCCGCGAGGTCGAGGAACCGCGCATAGTCCGGCAGACCCATGTGAGCGACGATCAGCGCCAGATCGGGAAAGCGGCCGAGCAGCGCCTCCATCCCGGCCGGACCGGTGAACCGCCCCGGAGCGGGCCCGTGGCCGGAGTGGATCACCAGCGGCGTACGCGACTCCGACAGCGCCTCCCAGACCGGGTCCAGGAGCGGCGAGTTGGGGTCGTAGTCACCGACCTGGACGTGTGCCTTGAAGATCTGCGCGCCGGCCTCGACCGCCTCCCGTACGTAGTCCCCGGCACCCGGTTCCGGGTAGAACGTCGCCGACTGCAGGCAGTCCGGCTTGTCCGCCGCGAACTCCGCGCCCCACTCGTTCAGCCACGCCGCCATCCCGGGCTTGTGCGGATAGGTGAGCGCCGAGAAGCGACGTACGCCGAGGTCTCGCAGCACCCGGAGCCGCTCCTCCTCGGAGTGCCGATAGGCGATCGGCCACGCCCGGCCGGTCAGCGGACCGGCCGAGTCGAAGTAGGCCCACACCTTGTCGAGCATCCGCTGGGGCAGGAAGTGGGTGTGTACGTCGAAGATGCCGTCCAGGCCCAGCGCATCGAGCCGCGCGCGGATCTGCGCGGGCTCGTCCGGGGCGATGGTGACCGTCGGAGGATTCACACCGGGCGAACCTACCCGGCCGAGGCGGACCCGGAGGCCAACGGTGCGGCGAAGGTCTCCGCGATCGCCCGCGCCCTGCCGGGGATCTCGTCGGCGGTCAGCCCCCAGGTGCCCTCGGCGAAGCGCCGAGCCAGCTTCGCCAGCGAGTCGGCGCCCTCGTTGAGCGCCTCGCCGACATGGCCGCGTACCCACTCGAACGAGAGCCGCTCGGACTCGCGACAGAGCTCGTCGTGCATCCGGGTCAGGCCGGCGAGCTCGGCGCGGTGCTCGGTCTCGTAGCCCTTCGGCATCGACTCCTCGCCGCGCAGCCAGTCCTCGATCAGCGCGAGCGCGACGCGCGAGTCGGTCCGGATGGTCAGCGTGCGCCGCGGCAGCGCCCGCACCGCCTCCGCGATCGCCTGCAGCTCGGCCAGCACCACCAGTGAGTGCGGGTCCCGGATCCGGGCGTTGGGCACCTGCCGCCCGAAGCCGTGCTGGCCGTCACCGGCGAGCCATCCCCACCCGATGAACCCGCGATGCGCCGAGCCGTCGGTCGCCACCACCAGCGGCGGCAGCGGGCCGGCCCGATGGACCGCGAGCGCCTCCACGGCCTCGGCACGGATGTCCGCGTCGTCCTCGACGAACGGCACCACGGTGACCCCTGGATAGGCGTCCGCGATCTCGTCGGTCAGCATCCAGAACCGCGAGTTGGACGGCAGCGCGACCACGATCTGCACCGGAGCGAGCCGGATGAGGGAGTCGTACGCAGCCCCGACCGCCGCGATGATCGCGTCCTCGGTCCCGCGGGCTCCCAGCGATCCGGCCGCGTGCAGCCCGGGACCGGCCAGAACCCAGTCCCATCTCTCGGCGTCGCTGCGCTCCTTGACGACGATGAAGCAACGCATTGCAGACCTCCTGACCCGCCCGAACAAGTCGATCTCGACGTTACCGGGCGGATCCTGAGGACGAGAGGGCGGCGTCAGGATCCGGACGCCAACCCTTACTGCTCCGCGGCGTAGAGCCCGTCGATGATGTCGGCGTACTTCTTGCTCACCACGCGCCGCTTGAGCTTCAGGGTCGGGGTGAGCTCCTCGGACTCGGCGGTCCACTCCTCGCCGAGCAGCTCGAAGGCCTTGACCTGCTCGGGCCGCGACAGCCGGGCGTTGGCCGCCTCGACCGCCTGACCCACCGCGCCCCGGATGACCGGGTGCTGAGCCAGCTCGGCGAGCGAGCCGGCCTCGACGCCGAGCTTCTGAGCGACCACTGGAGCGATCTCGCCGTCGAGGGTGAGCACGGCGACGACGTACGAACGGCCGTCACCGACCACCATCGCGTGGCCGACCAGCGGGCTCTCCTTGAGGAGGTTCTCGATGTTGGACGGGGCGATGTTCTTGCCCGCGGAGTTGATGATCATCTCCTTCTTGCGGTCGACGACGCTGAGGAAGCCGTCCTCGTCGAGCGAGCCGATATCGCCGGTGTGCAGCCAGCCGTCGTCGTCGAGGAGCGCTGCCGTCGCCTCCGGCCGACGTACGTAGCCGGGGGTCGTGATGGGACCGCGGAACAGGATCTCGCCGTCCTGTGCGATGCGCACCTCGATCCCGGGATGAGCCCGGCCGACCGTGCCGAGCCGGAAGCCGTCGGGCCCGTTGGCGGTCGCGGCACCGGTGGTCTCGGTCATCCCGTAGACGTCGTAGACCTTGATCCCCAGCCCGGCGAAGAACTTCGCGACCTCGAGCGGCATCGGCGCGGCCGCGCTCGCCGCCCACTCGACCTTGTCGAGCCCGAGCAGGGCACGCATGGTCGAGAGGACCGCGGCGTCCGCCTGCTCGAACTGAGCCTGCAGCTCGGGCGAGGTGGTCTGCCCGGTCTGCTGCGACTCGACGTAGGCCAGGCCGACCGCCATCGCCTTCTCCACGGCCTCCCGCTTGGCGTCGTCGGTCTCGGCGGCGAGCAGGGCGGTGACGCCGGTGCGGATCTTCTCCCACACCCGCGGGACCCCGAAGAAGCTGGTCGGGTGCACCTCCTGCAGCGTGCTGAGCAGCAGCGTGGGGTCCTGGATGAGATAGACGTGGCCGCCGTTGAACTGCGGGATGTAGAGGCTGAGCACCCGCTCGGCGATGTGCGCGAACGGCAGGTAGGAGACCAGGATCCCCGGCTCCTCGATCCCCGAGGTCGACAGCGAGCTGGTGGTCTCGAAGACGATGTTGCGGTGGGTGAGCACCACGCCCTTGGGCTGCCCGGTGGTGCCCGAGGTGTAGAGCATCGTGACGGTGTCGTCCGGGGTCACCGCCGCGCTGCGCGCGTCCAGCTCCTCGCCGACCCCGTCGACTCCGTCGAGCGCCGCCGCCCCGGAGGCGACGAAGTCGTCCCAGGCGACCGCCCGCGGGTCGTCGGCCACCGCGGTGTCTATGGTGACGACGCGGAGGATCTCCTCCCGCTTCAGCCCGAGCGCCCAGCGGGCGACGTGGTCGTCGGTCTCCAGCACCACGATCCGCGGGTCCGCGTGCTCGGCGACGTAGCCCACCTGGTCGGGCGCGAGGGTGTTGTAGATGCTGATCGGCACACCTCCCGCGAGCACGGCCGCCAGGTCGGCGAGGATGTGCTCGATGCGGTTGGCGGCCATGATCGCGACCGACTCTCCCGGCTGGAGACCGGCCTTGATGTAGGCGGCGGCCAGCCCGCGGGCGCGCTGGTGCAGCTCGCCCCAGGTCAGGGTGCGCCAGCCCGTGCCGTCGACGGTGTGCCGGTCGGAGAAGGCCGGCTCGGCGCCGCGCTCGGCGACCACCTTGGCAAGCACGTCGACCATGGTCTGGTCGCCGATCTGGGACTCGAGGGCGGCGCGGTCGGCGAGGACGTCGGGCATCAGGGCGCTCCTTCATAGGTTGTGACTCGGGTCACAATTGAGTTGCCTCGACGGTAGGGACGCACCGGCGCGGACACAAGAGCCCGTCCGCACCATTTGAGAATCCGTCGAGGGTTCCGGTTTCCACTCAACGGAAAGCGGCGGTGGCGACGATCACTCGGACAGGAGTTGACTCGGCCCCATGGCAGATGAACGTACGCAGGTTGTGATCGTCGGCGCCGGCCCCGCAGGGATGCTGCTGAGCCATCTCCTCGCCGCCGACGGGGTCGACTCGGTCGTGGTGGAGACCCGGTCGGAGGAGTACGTCGCGGCCCGGATCCGCGCCGGCATCCTGGAGCAGTCGAGCGTCGACGTGCTCACCGAGGTCGGCCTCGGCGACCGACTGGCCCGCGAGGCCGACAAGCATCGCGGGATCTACCTGCAGTGGCCCGAGGAGCGTCACCACCTCGACTTCGTCGACCTGGTCGGTCGGGCGGTCTACGTCTACGGCCAGACCGAGGTGCAGAAGGACCTGATCGATGCACGCAGGGCCGCCGGGCAGGTCGTCCACTACGAGGTCGCAGACACCGCGTTGCACGACATCGAGTCCGACCAGCCCTCGGTCACCTTCACCGACCCCGACGGGGTCGCGCGGCGGATCCGAGCCGACGTGATCGTCGGCTGCGACGGATCCTTCGGCCCCAGCCGCGCCGCGATCCCGGCCCGCGAGAGCTGGGACCGCACCTATCCCTACAGCTGGTTCGGCATCCTCGCCGACGTCGCGCCCTCGACCGACGAGCTGATCTACGCCTGGCACCCCGACGGCTTCGCGCTGCACTCGATGCGCTCGGAGAGCGTCTCCCGGTTCTACCTCCAGGTGCCGAACGGCACCGACCCGGCAACCTGGTCCGACGACCAGATCTGGGACGCGCTCGCCTCCCGGCTCGGTCACGGCCAGAACGGCTGGACGCTGCAGTCCGGCCAGATCACCGACCGCAGCGTCCTGCCGATGCGCTCGCACGTCTCCACGCCGATGCGCCACGGCCGGCTCTTCCTGGCCGGCGACGCCGCCCACATCGTCCCGCCCACAGGCGCCAAGGGCCTCAACCTCGCCGTCGCCGACGTCGCGCTGCTGGCACCCGCGCTCACCGCGCTGCTCAAGGGCGACCCACGGCTGGCCGACGACTACTCCGCGACCGCGCTGCGCCGCGTCTGGCGCTGCACCCACTTCTCCTGGTGGATGACCACGATGCTGCACACCGCCGAGGACCCCTTCGACACCCAGCTCCAGCTCTCCCAGCTGCGCTGGGTGACCTCCAGCGAGCACGCCGCCGCCGGGCTCGCGGAGAACTACGCCGGGCTGCCGATCGGGTTCTGAAGGGTCTTCGGCGCTCAGCCGAGCGCTGCGCCCACTCCGAACTCGTCGAGATCCCGGCCGACGACGACCAGACCGGAGAAGTTCTTCTGAGCCCGGTGGAACTTGTGCTCCGGCCAGTTGGCGGGGACCAGATGATTCAGCACGAGCGTCCGTACGCCTGCTGCCTCAGCAATCGGCCCCACCTCGTCGATGGTGGTGTGCGCGTTGATCAGGTGCTGAAAGCGACCCTCGGCCGAGGTGTCTCGAGGCTCGGGGAAGATCTCTTCGGCCCATTCTCGGTCCATGACTTCGTGCACGAGGATGTCGGCGCCTCGCGCCATCTCGATGAGGTTCTCGCTCGGCGACGTATCGCCGGAGAACACGACCACCCCGTCCTCGGTCTCGAAGCGAAAGGCAAGCGCGGGAAAGACCGGAGCGTGCTGCACGAGTGTGGCCGATACCCGGACACGGTCGTCTTCGTAGAACGGCACGGGACTCATCCGGGGATGCGGGTTCCCGTTGGGGTCGGCGAGGTAACGCTCCGGGATGGGCACGTCATGCCCGGAGGCCAGGGCGGACGGCGGTGGTTTGCGGGTGTCGAAGACCCGGTCGTTGATGTCGGTCGCGTACGCCCGCATCATCAGGTCGATCGTCTCGGCTGTTCCCGGTGTCGGATTCTCCGGCGCCGTCACCGCCGGGTCCGGGGGCGGCCCGAAACGGGGAGGAAGCGTGCCCCGATTGCCGGGTCCCCACACCTGCACTGGTGCCGTCACCCGCGCGAGTCCGTTCGACAACCCCTCGATGAGCAGGTTGTTCAGGTCGATGATGTGGTCGGAGTGCAGGTGGGTCAGGAAGATCGCACGCAGAGCGTCGAGCGGACCGTCCGTGTCATGGCTCCAGTTGCCGAGCCGGGCATCCCGTGCCTGACGGCCCACTCCATGTCCAGCATCCACGATGTAGTACTTGTCGCCGACGACCACCGCTGACGCCACGCCCGCGCGGTCAGTTCCGGGCCACCAGGGCGGACCCCCGGACGTGCCCAGAAGAACGAGCCGGGTTCGCCTGCCGGCGCCGAACTTTCGGGCGGCGGACGTCGCACCTGCAGCGGACGCAGGCAGTGCGCCCGTCCCTGCGAGGACGCCTGTTGCACCGGCGCCGGCAAGCAGTGAACGCCTGGAAACGCCAGAGCTCGGTTTCGAATCGGCTGGTTCCTCGGAAGTGTTCATGGCATCAGATCTTGGAGAGGAAGTGGTCCAGGTCACCAATGCCAAACCTGCGTGCGGTATGCACGCCCGCTCATGCCGGACGCTGTCGAGGTCTCCGGTGGAACGGGTCCGGACTTGGCTCGAGGTCGAGCTTCAGATGACCGGGCTCCTTGGAGCAGCAGCACTCGGCACGGCCGCCGGTACAGCCTCATCGAGTTCGGTGGCGATGGTCGCCGCAGTGGCGGTGAGCGTATCGACCAACAGGCGTGCTTCTCGACTGACCGACCGGTCCGCAGGCAGCGTCACGCCGATGGCCCGCGGGACCGTGTCGAGACGGAGAGGCAGCATCTCGAGGAGCTCGTCGCGCACACCGATCAGCATCGGCAGTGGCGCGATGGCCTCTGTCTCCAGGAGCATGGCCCGTGAGGTGAGCAGGGTCGAGCACTCGGTGATGTCGCGCGGTGGACTGAGGCCTTCTCGGGCAAACATGTCATCGAGCTCGGCCCGCAGAGTGCTGGGCTGCAGAGGCAGGATCCACGGGTAGGACTGCAGGTCGGCGAGCCGTTGCGGCGCTGAGGCAAGTGCCGGATGGCCACAACGCACGACCGCCCGCACCGCTTCGTCGTAGAGCCGGATGTGGTGGAGCGCCCCGCGATAGGTTCCGGGATCCAAACGCCCGACGAGCAGATCGACCTCACTCCGGTGGAGACTCGTGGTCAGCTGCTCCGCGGTGCCCTCGACCACCGAGACCGTGATGTCGGGATGGGCCCGCTTCAGGGCGACCACGGCACGAGGAAGAAGGGCGTAGGCGCCGGCCAGGTTGGTCCCGACCCGAAGCGGCCGCGCGCCCCCTCGCAGCACTTCCTCGATCTGCTCGGAGGCGCGACGCAGGTTGCCGAGCGCGGATCGCGCCTGCTCGATCAGGATCTCCCCGGCCGGCGTGGGCGATACGCCTCGAGGTCCGCGCACGAAGAGCTCGACGCCGACGAGATCTTCGAGCTCCCGGACGCTTCGGGTCACGGCGGGCTGGGAGATGTAGAGGTTATCGGCGGCGCCTACGAACGACCCCTCATCGGCGATCGTGGTGAGGAGGACGAGATGGCGCAGCTTCAGCTTGCCGCCGAACAGTTGCTGGGTCTGCACGATGGGAACCTCTCGCCGACGACTGGCGGCCATCGTAGATCGGCTTATATCGGAATGCCTAGATATATCTTTTCCGACATGCCTGGCCTTGGATTGGCATTGGTGGTGTGCGTCTCAGCGGCAGCACGATTCTGGCATGCACCTCTCGTCTACCCCGGCCCGTACGCCGTCGGATCTGGCCAGTGCCGTCGCCTCGGGCGCCGTCACGGTCGTGGATCTGACCGCCAAGCTTTCAGCCTCGACACCCGTACTGCCTCTGCCCGAGGGGATGGCTCCGATCCCGCGCTTCGAGCTGGAGGAGCTGGCGAAGTACGACGAGCGGGGCGAGACCTCCTACCAGAACGGCATCCACACCGGCGAGCACGTCGGCACCCACTTCGACGCGCCGTGCCACTGGGTGACCGGCGTCGAGCACGGCGACGTGTCGCAGGTGCCGGCGGAGCGGCTCGTCGGGCCCGCTGTGGTCATCGACAAGACGGCCGAGGTCGCGGAGAACGCGGACTACCTGCTCACCATCGAGGACGTCGAGGCGTGGCAGCGCGAGCACGGCCGGCTCCCGAAAGGCTGGCTCCTCTACCGCACCGGATGGGCCGCCCGCTCCCACGACCAGGAGCTCTTCCTCAACGCTGACGACGAGGGCCCGCACACGCCGGGCGTGACCCCGGAGTGCGCGAAGTGGCTTGCCGAGGAGACCGACATCGTCGGGTTCGGCGTCGAGACCGTGGGCACCGACGCCGGGCAGGCGTTCGGCTTCGAGCCGGCCTTCCCGGTGCACACCTACCTCCTCGGTGCCGGCAAGTACGGCATCACCCAGCTGCAGAACCTCGCGCTCATCCCGACGACCGGCGCCCTGATCGTGGTCGCGCCGCTCCCGATCGTGGGCGGTTCGGGCAGTCCCGCACGCGTCCTGGCGATGGTCCCGGCTGCAGGCCAGGAGGTGGACTGATGCTGGTACGTGATGCGATCGGCGAGGTGCTCACGGATCTCGGCGTCCGGGCCGTCTTCGGCGTGGTCGGCAGCGGAAACTTCCACTTCACCAACGCGCTCGTGGAGCGTGGGGCGCGGTTCGTCCCGGCCCGGCACGAGGGCGGCGCTGCCACCATGGCTGACGCCTACGCGCGGATGTCCGGCGAGGTCGCGGTGCTGTCGCTGCACCAGGGGTGCGGTTACACCAACGCGCTCACCGGCATCGTCGAGGCGGCGAAGAGCAGGACGCCGTTGCTCGTGCTGACCGCCGAGGCGACCGAGCCCACCTCGAACTTCTTCATCGACCAGGCCGGCATGGCCGAGGGGGCGGGTGCCCTCGCGATGCGCGTACGGTCGCCGCAGACCGCCCTGGTGGATGTCGCCCGCGCCTTCGCGGCCTGCCTGCACCAGCAGCGCACCGTCGTACTGAACGTGCCGATCGACGTCCAGGACATGGAGCTGCCCGACGATGCGTCCCGACGCACGTTCGGCACCGTGGGCCTGCCGCAACCGGCGCCCGAGGACGTGCGCCGGTTCGTCGAGCTGATCCAGTCGGCGCAGCGACCGGTGTTCGTGGCCGGGCGTGGTGGCCGGGCAGAGGGCGCGAAGGAAGCGCTTCAGGAGCTCGCGGCTGCGTCGGGAGCTCTGCTGGCCACCTCCGCCGTCGCCCGCGGACTGTTCAACGAGGATCCGTGGGGCATCGACGTCTCCGGCGGCTTCAGCTCACCGCTCACCGCCGAGCTCATCGCCGACGCCGACCTCGTGGTCGGGTTCGGCTGCGCGCTGAACATGTGGACGATGCGGCACGGCAGGCTCATCGGCGATCAGGCCAAGGTCGTCCAGGTCGATGTCGAACCTCAGGCGATCGGCCGGAACCGCGACGTGGACCTGGGACTGTGGGGCGGCGTCGCTGAGACGGCTCGCGCGACGACCGCGGCCCTTCGTGCTGCACAGCCCGACGACCGCACCGGCTACCGGACGACGGCGGTCGGCGAACGGATCCGTTCGTCGTTGCGCTGGCACCAGGTCGACTTCGTGGATCAGTCGGGCGACGGACGGATCGACCCGCGGACCCTCTCGCTGGAGCTCAACCGCCTCCTGCCGACCGAACGGATCGTGTCGGTCGACTCCGGGAACTTCGTGGGCTACCCGAGCATGTACCTCGACGTTCCGGACGAGTTCGGCTTCTGCTTCACCCAGGCGTTCCAGTCCGTCGGGCTGGGCCTGGCGACGGGCGTGGGAGCCGCGCTCGCGCAACCCGGCCGGCTCCCGGTCGTGGGCGTGGGTGACGGCGGGTTCCTGATGGGCATCACCGAGCTCGAGACGGCGGTCCGGCTCGAGATCCCACTTCTCGTCGTGATCTACAACGACGCGATGTACGGCGCCGAGGTGCACCACTTCGGGTTCGACGGTCCCTCCCTGGACACCGTCGTCTTCCCCGACAGCGACCTCGCGCAGATCGCACGCGGATACGGGTGCGAGGCGATCACGGTCCGGGAGACCGCGGACCTCGCCCCGGTCAAGGACTGGCTGTCGTCAGAGTCGACCCGGCCGATGGTGATCGACGCCAAGGTGCTCTCGCGCGAGGGCTCCTGGTGGTTGCAGGAGGCGTTCGGCCACTGAGCCGGACGCGAGGTCTGGAGGACACATGGAGACCAGTAGGCCCGCGGTGCTGACCGCGACCAAGAGCACCCGCCCGATACCGCCACCTGGCGAGGACCGCGGTCGGATCGAGCTACCCCGAGGCGGCCGGGCGAACGAACGCACCGTCGTCGCCGCGCGCGGCGTGGCAGGCGTGCTCTGTTGCCTCGCCCTGTGGGAGGTGGTGGCGCGCTACGACCTGCTCCCCCGCGACGTACTGCCCCCGGCGTCGAGCACGCTGGTGCACGCCGCCCAGCTCCTCGGTGACCGATCGTTCCTCGGGCAGATCGGTTCGACCCTGTGGGCTGCTCTGGTCGGGTACGTCCTGGCCCTGGCGATCGCGGTGCCGGCCGGGCTGGTCCTGGGCCTGTCCGATCGGTTGCACGCCGCCACCGCGACCGTGGTCGAGCTGGTCCGGCCGCTCCCGCCGGTCGGCCTCGTCCCCCTCCTGGTCCTCGTGGTCGGCCAAGGGATCGAGATGAAGGCAGCGGTGGTCGCCCTCGGCTGCGTGTGGCCGCTGCTCATCAACACGATCCACGGGGTCCACTCCACCGACGGCACCGCCAAGGCCACGGCACGCTCGTTCGGCTGGTCGCAGCGGACGGTCGCGATCCGTGTCGTCTGGCCATCGGCGGTTCCGTCGGTGCTCACCGGGGTCAGGATCACCGTCTCCGTCGCGCTCATCCTCTGCGTCGGTGCGGAGTTCATCGGCGGGAGCCGCGACGGGCTCGGGAGCTGGCTGCTCCAGCAGAGCATGCTCCCCGGCGGCATCGACACCGTCTGTGCCGGCGTGGTCGTGGCGGGAGCCCTCGGTCTCCTCGTCAACGGCGTCGTGACCGTACTCGAGCGCCGCTTCGCGGCCTGGGCAAACCGGGAGGACTCGTGATGAGCAACACCGTGCAGCCGAACGAACGCATGCTACGGATCGCAGTCGGCTGGTGTGGCGCGCTCCTGTTGCTGGTCGCGTGGCAGCTGGCGACCGTGAACTCCGACTCGCTGTTCTTCCCCACCCCGCTGGAGATCTTCGACGATCTCGGGGAACGCTGGTTCTCCGACGGGCTCTCCGGCGGAATCCTGACGGATGCGTTCTTCGTCGACGTCACCCCGAGCCTGCAGCGCCTCCTGATCGGACTGCTCGTCGCCTGGTCGCTGGGAGTCTCGCTCGGCGTGCTCCTCGGCAGGATCCCCGCCGTCGCGCACACGGTCGAGCCGATCCTGCACTTCATGCGGGCGATGCCGGGCCCGGTGCTGCTCCCGCTGGCACTGGTTCTGGTGGGCACCGGGACGACGATGCGGGTCTCCCTGATCGCATTCGGCGCCGTATGGCCGGTCCTCTTCAACACCTACAGCGCCGTGCGACGGGTGCCCGAGGGCTATCTGGAGACGGCACGCACGGCGAGGGTCTCGCGGGTCCGGACCCTGTTCCAGGTGATCCTGCCGGCCGCCAGCACGGGCATCTTCGCCGGCATCCGGGTCTCCACCTCGCTCGGCATCATCTTGCTCATCGCCTCAGAGCTGGTCGCCGCCTCGGACGGCATCGGGTTCGGCCTGACGCAGGCCCAACGCTCCTTCCAGCTGCTTCCCATGTGGTCGTTCATCGTCGCTCTGTCGCTGCTCGGCTACCTGTCCAACCTCGTCTTGAGCGGGATCGAGTCCGGCGTACTGCGCTGGCACCGGCTCCTGATGGCAGTCCAGGACTGACCGCCCCGAAAGGATGCAGATGACAACCACGCTTCTGGAGGTCGAAGACCTCCGACACACCTACCGCACCCGACAGGGCGACCAGACGGTCCTCGACGGGATCAACTTCGACGTCCAGCGCGGCGAGTTCGTCTCGATCGTCGGCCCCTCCGGCTGCGGCAAGACCACGCTGCTGCGTACGCTGTCGGGCCTGCTCCGCCCCACCGGCGGAACGGTCACCCTGTCCGGGAACGTCATCACCGGTGTACCCAAGGGGCTCGCCATGGTCTTCCAGGACTATCGGGCGTCGCTGTTCCCCTGGCGACGCGTCGGCGCGAACGTGGAGTTCCCGCTGCTGGGCCGGGTGTCCAAGACCGAGCGCCGGTCGCGGACCATCGAGTCGCTGAGCGCCGTCGGCCTGGCGGACGCCGCCGACAAGTACGCCTGGCAGCTCTCCGGCGGCATGCAGCAGCGCGTCGCGATCGCCCGAGCGCTCGCCATGCGACCCGAGCTCCTCCTGATGGACGAGCCGTTCGCCTCCGTCGACGCACAGACCCGCTCCGATCTCGAGGACCTCCTGCTCCGGGTCCGCGAGCAGTTCGACATGACGATCCTCTTCGTCACCCACGACGTAGACGAAAGCGTCTACCTCAGCACTCGGGTGCTGTCGCTCAGCAAGGCGCCGACCGTCAAGACGGCCGACGTCCCGGTCCCGCTCACCTTCCCGCGGGACCAGATCCACACCCGAGAAAACCCGTCGTTCGTCGAGACCAGAAGCGAGGTGGCCCGTCTGATCCGGCAGGCGAGTCCCGGTGGGCTGGCCACTGCCGCCGGCGCTCATTGAAGGACGTCGGGCGCACCCCCACGGGCCCGACCTCCGGACACATGTCCGTCTCCACCGCGAGCGATGAAGCAATTCCAAGGAGAACACAGATGAACCTGCGTACCCCACGACGACTCGGCGCGGTCGTGCTCACGCTCCTGCTTGCCAGCGCCGCCGGCGCTTGCGGCGAAGATGCACCGTCGGCGTCGGCCGGCGACAGCAGCAAGGTGACCCTCTCGATCCCGCCGGTCGGCGACTCGCTGCCGGTGTACGACGCGATCAGCAAGGGCTACTTCGCCGACGAGGGTCTCGACGTCGAGCTCACCCCGGCCGCGAACGGCGCCACCACGATCAATGCCCTGGTCTCGGGCAGCACCGACCTGGCCCTGGTCTCCTATCCATCCTTGATCACCGCCTACTCATCGGACCTGCCCGTCACCATCGCGGCGCCGGCGATCGCGGGCACCGACGAGTACAAGTCCGGTCTCTACGTGCTGGCGGACTCCGAGATCGAGGAGCCGGCCGACATGGTCGGCAAGAAGATGGCCACGCCGTCCTTGGGCTCCGTGGGCGACATCTGGTTCCGAGGCGTGCTGCTACAACAGGGCCTCGACCCCGACAGCGTCACCTACATCGAGATCCCGCAGGCCAACATGGCGGCCGCGCTCGAGGCCGGCGACGTGGACGGCATCTTCCAGACCGAGCCGACCCTCAGTGCGACCGAGGCGAGCCTGGACGTTCGGCCGATCAGTTTCCAGAACGGACCCCAGGGCCTGTTCGCAACGTCCGAGAAGCTGGTGGAGGAACGGCCCGAGGTGGTGACTCGGTTCCGAGCCGCCCTGGCCAAGGCCGTCGCCGACATCGAGGCCGATCCGCAAGGAGTCGCCAAGGCGATGATGCCCGAGTACACCGAGATGACTCCGGAGGTCGCGGCCAAGATGCGGCTTCCCGAGTACCAGGTCGACTACGACGCCGCTGGTGTCCAGGACGTCGTGGACCTGATGGTCGAGGTGGGTCTGCTCGAGGACTCCTTCGACGCGAACGAGCTCTACCAGGACGCCAGCTGAGCATCATCCCTCGGCTCAGCTGACCAGCAACGACACCAACCACCAGCGCGGGCCGCGCCACCATCGGGCGCGGCCCGTCGGAGGAGATCTATGACTGACCACACCCGCGACCACGTCGCCATCGTCGGCGCCGCGGAGTCGCCCTACACTCGCCATCCTGTCGCCGGCACCACCACCGCCGGGGTGCTCGGCGACGCCGTCATACGGGCCCTGCGCGATGCCGGCCTCGAGCCCGGCGACGTCGACGGGCTGGGTGTCGCCAGCTTCACGCTCGGCCCCGACCATGCGATCGACCTCGCCTGGCGCCTGGGCCTCCACCTGCGCTGGATCATGCAGGACACCAACGGCGGAGCGAGTGCCGGCGGGATGCTCCAGCACGCGGTGCGGGCCGTCGAGTCCGGCGACGCCTCGGTGATCGTGCTCGTCGCCGGAGACGCCATGGACAGCGCGGCGCACGAGCGGCTGGTCAAGGCGTACAACCAGGCGACCGTCGACCACCTGGCCGAGCTCCCGATGACCGGGCCGAACGCGCTGTTCGCGATGCTCACGCAACGGCAGATGGCCGCATGGGAGCTGGACCGGAAGGACTACGGCAGCCTTGTGGTGGCCCAGCGTGCCTGGGCCGGGCTCAACCCCGGAGCCGTTTATCGCGCTCCCATGGCGCTGGAAGAGTACCTCGACGCGCCCCTGGTCGCGGCACCGCTGGGCCGCTTCGACTGCGTCCCGCCGGTGACCGGCGCCGACGCCATCGTCGTCGCGGCCGAGGACCGAGCCACCGGTCGCCGGGCACGGGTGCTGGCGGTCACCGCCGCCTACAACGGCGACGATCAGGCCGGCGACGGGATCCAGACGGCGGTCGCCGCCTGTGCCCCTGCGGCATGGGAACGCGCGGGCGTCGCACCGACAGATGTCGACGTGATCAGCGTCTACGACGACTATCCGGCGATGGTGCTCTCGCAGCTCGTCGACCTCGGCGTGACCGATCCCGGGGCGGTCAAGGCAGTCGTCGCAGAGCAGATCGCCACCCGGCGGCTTCCGATCAACACCTCTGGCGGCCAGCTCTCCGCCGGCCAGGCCGGCGCGGGAGGCGGCATGCACGGGATGGTGGAGGTCGTCCAGCAGCTGCGCGGGCGAGCCTCCGGCCGGCAGGTCGAGTCCCGGATCGGAGTCGTGACCGGCTACGGCATGGTGCTCTACCGGCACGGATCCTGCGGAAACGTCGCGGTGCTGGAGGCAGTCGCATGAGCCTCGTCGTCCAACGCTGCGCCAGCTGCGGCCGTGACTACTTCCCCCACCGGATCCTGTGCCCGACGTGCGGCACGGCAGATTTCAAAGACATGCCCGTCGAGCGGGGCCGCGTCATGGCGTCCACGCGCACGGGCGACGGATCGACGCTGCTCACCGTCGAGTGCCCGTCCGACCTGCAGGTCGTTGCCCGCCTGCTCGGAGACGACGCCTGCCTCGAGCTCGGCCAAGAGCTACCGCTCACCACGTCTCTCCTGACGCCTGGGCCCGCGGCGTACGTTCCGGACCCCACCACAGTGGAGATCGACCCGCGCCGGCTACCGAGCGATACGCCACTGGGTGAATGCACCGTTCCCGGGATGCTGCTGGCTCGGGCGTCACTGACGCCCGAGGCGCCCCTGCTCGTGTGCGGCGACGTACGCCGCACCGCGGCCGAGATGGTCGAGGCGGTCGCACGCGCCGCAGGAGCGCTCGCGGAGCGCGGCGTCGCGCCCGGGGAACGGGTCGCCTTCCTCGCCTCCAACCGGGTGGAGCTTCTCGACCTGGTGCTCGGCGCGGCATGGCTGGGCGCCATCGCGGTCCCGATCAACACCGCCGCTCGCGGAAGCCAGCTGCACCACATCCTGGCCAACTCCGGCGCTCGGCTGCTGGTGGTCGAGGCCGAGATCGAGCCTCATGTCGACGATCTCCCGGCCCTACCGGACCTTCAGGCGAGGTGGGTCCTGAGCGATCAGAACGCCACGATGGGTGCTCCGGTTCCGCACGCTGCGGTCGCGCCTGGCGACCCTGCCGCGATCCTCTACACGTCCGGTACGACGGGCGTCTCCAAGGGTGTCGTCTGTCCCCACGCGCAGTTCTGGTGGTGGGGCTGCAACGTCAGCGAGCAGATCGGCATCCGCTCCGACGACGTGCTGCACACCTGTCTCCCGCTGTTCCACACCAACGCCCTCAACGCGTTCAGCCAGGCGTTGGTCAGCGGTGCGACGTACGTCCTCGGTGGCCGCTTCTCGGCCTCCCGGTTCTGGTCGCAGATGGTGGACAGCGGTGCCACCGTGACCTATCTGCTCGGCGCCATGGTGGGCATCCTCGACAGCCGGCCACCGTCGGACCTCGATCGTGCTCACCGGGTGCGGATGGCGCTGTCGCCGGCCACCCCCGGCCGGCTGCTGGCACCGTTCCGCGAGCGGTTCGGCGTCGCTCTGCTCGACGGCTACGGATCGACCGAGACGAATGCGGTCGTGGCCACGCGCCCCGGGGAGGAGCGCCCGGGATACATCGGCAGGCTGCAGCCGGGCTTCCACATGCGGGTCGTCGATGCCGACGGAGCCGACGTCCCACCAGGGACGCCCGGGGAGCTGCTGCTGCGCAGCGACCAGCCCTTCGCCTTCGCCTCCGGCTACTTCGGCATGCCGGAGGCGACCACCGCGGCCTGGCAGGACCTGTGGTTCCACACCGGCGACCGCATCGCCGTGGAGGCGGACGGGTCGATGCGCTTCGTGGACCGGATCAAGGACGTGATCCGCCGGCGCGGCGAGAACATCTCCTCGGTGGAGGTCGAGGACGTGCTCCGCGCCCATCCGGCCGTCGCGGACGTGGCGGTCTACGCCGTCGACTCCGAGCTCGGTGAGGACGAGGTCATGGCGGCGGTCGTCGCCAAGGAGGCACAGGACCTGGACTTCGAGGAGCTCGTCGAGTTCTGCGGCCCGCGCCTGGCGGCGTACGCCATCCCCAGATTCCTGGTCCGGCTCGACGCCCTCCCGCTGACCGAGAACGGCAAGGTCCGCAAACCAGAGCTTCGCAGCCGTGGGACCGACGGCGCGTGGGATCGGCAGCCGCCGCGTCTGCGCCCGACCGCTCCTGCTTCGGCATCAACAGAACGGACACCACATGCGTGAGTACAAGAACTTCATCGACGGTCGGTTCACCGACGGCGCCGAGGCATTCGCCGACGTCGACCCGGCCACCGGGAAGCAGGTCGCCTGGGTGCACGAGGCGGACGCCGGCCTCGTCGACCAGGCGGTGCGGGCAGCCCGAACAGCCCTGGACGGACCCTGGGGGCGTACGTCGGTGCAGGAGCGCTGCACCCTGCTCCGTCGCGTGGCCGACGAGATCGACCGGAGAGCCGACGACCTGCTGGCCGCCGAGGTCGCCGACACCGGCAAGCCCGAGGCCGGCGCACGGGCACTCGACATCGCCCGTGCGGCCGCCAACTTCCGCGCCTTCGCCGACGTCATGGGCGCCGAAGGTGTGGAGTCCTACCTCCAGGACCTGGGCCAGGGCCGACAGGCGCTGAACTACGCCGTCCGCAAGCCGCTGGGCGTGGTGGCCGCGATCGTGCCCTGGAATCTGCCGCTCCTGCTGCTGACCTGGAAGCTGGCGCCTGCCCTGGCGTGCGGGAACACCCTCGTGGTCAAGCCGTCCGAGGAGACGCCCGGTTCGGCGACCGTGCTCGCGGAGGTGCTCGCCGCGGCCGGCGTGCCGAACGGCGTGTACAACGTCGTCCACGGGTTCGGATCCGGATCGGCAGGCGAGCACCTCACCAGCCACCCGGGCATCGACGGCGTCACCTTCACCGGCTCGACCGCCACCGGCGCCGGCATCATGAAGGCCGTCGCACCTCGCATCCGGCCGGTCTCCTTCGAGCTGGGCGGCAAGAACGCCGCCCTCGTCTTCGCCGACGCCGACCTCGACGCCACCATCGCCGGCCTGACACGTTCCGTGTTCGCCAACACCGGCCAGGTCTGCCTGTGCACGGAGCGTGTCTACGTCGAGCGCTCGGTCTTCGACGAGGTGAGCGAGCGGCTCGTCGCGGCTGCTGAGGCGCTTCGCCTCGGTGCCCCGTCGGATCCCACGACGACGACAGGTCCGGTGATCTCCCGGGCCCACCAGAAGAAGATCCTCGACTACCTCGACCTCGCCGAGCAGGCGGGCGCCAAGGTGCTGACGGGAGGACGTGCCGCCGACCTGGAAGGACCCCTGAGCGGCGGCTTCTGGATCGAGCCGACCCTCTGGACAGGTCTGACCAACAACGACCGTCCGGTCCGTGAGGAGATCTTCGGACCCGTCGCCGCCCTGATGCCGTTCGACACCGAGGACGAGGCGATCAGCCTGGCGAACGACACCGACTACGGTCTGGCGGCCGCCGTCTGGACGACCGACCTCGGCCGCGCGCATCGGGTCGCGGGTCGGATGCAGACCGGAATCTCCTGGGTCAACACCTGGTTCCAGCGCGAGCTGCGATCACCCTTCGGCGGCATGGGACTCTCCGGCATCGGCCGTGAGGGTGGCCGCCACTCGCTCGACTTCTACACCGAGACGACGAATGTGTGCGTGGCGCTGTGAACGGGCCACAAGAGCGTGACGTGACGACGCCGACCGCTGTGGTCCCTCGCGTCGCCGAGCTTCTCGACACCGCGCAGCAGACCGTCACCCCGGTGAACGCGGCGACGCCGTGGCCGCAGCTCGACCTCGACGAGGCGTACGCGAGCCAGGCGGCACTGATCGCACGGCGGCAGGCGCGCGGCGAGCACGGCGTCGGCCTCAAGCTCGGGTTCACCAGCGAGGCCAAGATGCGTCAGATGGGCGTGGACGAGCTCATCCTCGGACAGCTGACCGACGGCATGCAGGTCCCCGACGGCGGCACGATCGACCTGGACGCGCTCATCCACCCGCGGGTCGAGCCCGAGGTCGCCTTCCTGATCGGTGCCGACGTCGACCTCACTGCCCCGGACGTCGATCTGGCAGCGGCGATCACGGGAGTGGCGGCGGGACTCGAGATCATCGACTCCCGCTACGACGGGTTCCGGTTCGACCTGCCGCGCGTGGTCGCCGACAACACCTCGGCCGCGATGTTCGTCCTCGGGCCGTGGCGTGCCCCGGGCGAGGTGGACCTGGACGACATCCCCGTCACCCTGCGGGCCGAAGGCGAGGTCGTCGCCGAAGGCACGACCGCGGCCATCCTCGGTCACCCGCTGCGAACGCTGCCGCGTCTGGTCGCCCTCGGCGGCCGTCTGGGACTGCGGCTGCCTGCGGGCTCTGTCGTGCTCGCCGGTGCCGCAACCGAGGCCGTACCCCTTCGGCCGGGGGGTGTCAGCGCGACGGTCGCCGGGCTGGGCACGGTCAGCGCCGTAGCCGTCCCGGACGGCGCCGGCCCGCTCGGCGAGGGCGGTGGCCGATGAGCGACGCGTTCCTGGTCAAGAGCAAGGCTCGGCCCCGGGGGCGGTTCCCGCACGCACGCCGGGCGGGCGACCTGCTCTTCGTCTCCGGCACCAGCAGCCGACGGCCCGACAACACCTTCGTCGGTGTGGAGGTCGACGAGCTCGGGACCACCCGCCTGGACATCCGCGCCCAGACGGCCGCCGTGATCGAGAACATCCGCGACATCCTGCGAGCCGCGGGCGGCGACCTCGGCGACCTCGTCCAGGTGACCTCTTACCTGGTCAACATGAACGACTTCGGCGGCTACAACGACGTCTACGGCTCCTACTTCGACGAGTCCGGGCCGACGCGGACCACTGTCGCCGTCCACCAGCTCCCCCACCCGCACCTGCTCATCGAGATCCAGGCCGTGGCCCATCTGCCCGGCCCCACCCCTCAGGAGGAAACGAAATGACTCAGTCGACCACGAGCGTCCCCCCGGTCCTCGACTTCATGAAATGGATCAGCGACCACGAGCAGGAACTGAAGCCTCCCGTCAACAACAAGGCCATCTTCACCGGCGACGACTTCATCGTGCAGGTCGTCGGCGGCCCGAACCAGCGGACCGACTTCCACGTCGACCCCTACGAGGAGTGGTTCCACCAGATCAAGGGCTCCATGCACGTCGACGTCATGACCGAGGACGGCAAGGTCACCGTCGAGATCAAGGAGGGCGAGACCTGGCTCCTGCCCGGCAACCTCCCGCACTCGCCCCAGAGGCCGGAGGCCGGGTCGATCGGCGTGGTCATCGAGCGGATCCGAGAGGAGGGAACCCTGGAGAAGTTCCAGTGGTACTGCCTCGAGTGCTCGGCGCTCGTGCACGAGGTCGAGCTCCAGGTTCGCGACATCGTGGCCGACCTGCCCCCGGTGTTCACCACGTTCTACGAGGACGAGGCGGCCCGCACGTGTGGCCAGTGCAACGCCCTCCACCCCGGAAAGGGCTGAGGCGCGTGACCTCGTCCATCGACGTACACACGCACTCCGTACCACGCGGGTGGCCGCAGCTCCCCGGCCCGGAGCCGCGGCTGTGGCTCGACGTCACGAGCGAGAGCGAAGCGGTCATGATGATCGGCTCACGCGAGTTCCGGCGGATCAGCTCCTCCGCCTGGGAGGCTGATGTCCGTCTCGCCGCGATGGACGCCGACGACGTCGAGACGCAGGTGGTGTCGCCGACCCCGGTGTTCTTCAGCTACGACGCGACACCGTCCGACGCGGCCGCGATCTCCCGCATCTTCAACGACCTGGCGCTCGAGACCACCGCCGAGTCTCCCCGGCTGCTCCCGTTCTGCCAGGTACCGCTCCAGGACGCCGACCTCGCGTGCGCCGAGCTGGAGCGCTCCTTGACCAACGGCCACGTCGGGGTGGAGATCGGGAACCATGTCGGCGACCGTGACCTCGACGACGCCGGCGTCGTGACCTTCCTCCAGCACTGCGCGAGTCTCGGAGTGCCGGTCTTCGTGCATCCCTGGGACCTGCCCAACTCACCACGGCTCGACCGGTGGATGGCGCAGTGGCTGACCGGGATGCCCGCGGAGACGCACCTCTCGATCCTGGCGATGGTGCTGGGTGGGGTCTTCGACCGGGTGTCGAGCGACCTGCGGATCTGCTTCGCGCACGGCGGCGGATCCTTCCCGTACTGGCTGGGCCGGATGGACAACGCCTGGCACCACCGGCACGACGTCATCGGCACCTCCGAGCACCCGCCCTCGCACTACCGCGACAGGTTCTCGGTCGACACCGTGGTCTTCGAGGAGGCCCCCCTGCGCCTGCTGGTCGACACCCTGGGCGCCGATCACGTGATGGTGGGCAGCGACTACCCGTATCCGCTGGGGGAACGTCCGGTCGGCAACGTCGTACGGAAGGCGAGCTTCCTCAGCGATGGCGACCGGGAGCTCTTGCTGCGCGGGAACGCAGCCGCCTGGCTGGGCGCCGACCGGATGGTCGCGGCGTGACTGGCGATCCACTTCCGAGCCACATGCGGGCCGTGGTCGCGAGCCGACCAGGAGGACCAGAGGTCCTCGAGGTGACCCGGCGAGCCGTCCCGCAGCCAGGAGCCGGCGAGGCGCTGGTCCGCGTCGTCGCCGCCGGTGTCAACCGCGCCGACCTGATGCAGCGGGCCGGTACGTATCCGGGAGTGGCGGCCGATCCGGTCCTCGGCCTGGAGGTCTCCGGTGTCGTGGTCGCCACCGGCGCCGGTGCCCCGGACGACCTGATCGGCCGTGAGGTGTGTGCGCTGCTTCCCGGAGGCGGATACGCCGAGTACGTCGCGGTGCGAGCGGCCCACCTCGCGCCGGTGCCCGCCACCGTCTCCACGCGTGACGCCGGCGGTCTGATGGAGGCCGCCGCGACCGTGTGGTCGAACCTCTACATGCCGAATCCGCCCGAGCCCGGGTCCTGGATGCTCGTGCACGGTGGCGCCAGCGGCATCGGCTCGCTCGCCATCCAGTTCGCCGTCGCGTACGGCGTGCGGGTGGCGACGACGGTCGGCTCGCCCGAGAAGGCCACGTTCGTCGAGAAGCTGGGCGCGGAGCTGGTGATCGACCATCGCCGGCAGGACTTTGCCGACGAGCTGCGCGAACGGGGCATCCGGCCCGCGACCGTCCTCGACATCGTCGGTGCGGACTACCTGGAACGGAACCTGCAGGTGCTCGGCCGGGGCGGACGCCTGGTGATCATCGGCCATCAGAGCGGCTCCTCGTCCCAGATCGATCTCGCCCGC
The DNA here is from genome assembly GCF_036090055.1 of Nocardioides sp. NBC_00368. Classification (NCBI taxonomy): domain Bacteria; kingdom Bacillati; phylum Actinomycetota; class Actinomycetes; order Propionibacteriales; family Nocardioidaceae; genus Nocardioides; species Nocardioides sp. NBC_00368. Next base: position 5,640,878 of record NZ_CP107970.1, on the reverse strand, counting down.
CTTCTCCTGGGCAACCTGACCGTGAGCGGCAGCGGCCTGCGGATGCGTCCCGACCACGAGAAGGACCGGATCATCGACGATCTCGTCCGGAACATCTGGCCGCTGTACGAACGCGGCGCCATCCTCCCCACGACCCACGTAGCCCTCCCCTTCGAGCGGGCTGCGGAGGCACACCTTCTGCTGGAGCGATCCCACCACCGCGGCAAGGTCCTGCTCCTCGCAGACCCGGACCTGTCCCCGACACCCGAGAGGCACGCATGAACACCCCTCCCACCCGGATCCTCTATCAGAGCTTCACCGATCCCGCGGTGCACCAGCCCTACCTGAAGAGGCTGGAGGCCTACCTCACCGAGATCGCGGCGCCCGGGGTCACCTACGAGGTCAGGGGAATCAGCCCGGCCGACACCCAGCTGGGCAGACTCAGCGAGCTCCGTTGCGGCGTCCAGTCGATCGAGGGCATCGTCGAGGCCGCGTCGGAAGGCTTCGACGCCGTCCTCGTCGGCCACTTCCAGGATGCGTGCCTCTATGAGGCGCGGACCGCGGTGGACATCCCCGTCATCGGCCACGGTGAAGCCAGCATGCTCCAGGCGTGCATGCTGGGTGGCCGTATCGGCCTGGTGACCCTCGACCCCGTCTACCTCCCGTGGCACCGCGAACAGATCGCACGCTACGGCCTGGACTCTCGGGTGGTCGACGTCCGCGCGTTCCGGCTGACCCCGGACCAGGCGGTGGCCGCGTACGACGACGAGCTGGCCTACCGGTCGATCAAGGACACCTTCATCTCGCTGGCCAGCACGATGGTGCAGGAGAGCCAGGTCGATGTGGTGATGTCGGCCGGTGGCCTGTTCGCCCTCCTCAGCGCCGACGACCACGTCGAGGTGCCGGGCGCCCTGGTGGTGAACCCGACGCTTCTCGCCGTCCGACAGGTCGAGGCGTCCGTCGCGATCGCGCGCGCCACGGGAACTCCGGTCTCTCGGGGAGGCACCTTCGCGCGAGCAACTCAGCAAGCAGTAGACGAACTTCTCACTCTCGTAAAAGGGACTCGATGATGACAACGCTCAGCTACACCGCCGACGCCGTGGCGACCGGTGACGGCCGTAACGGACACGTGCGTTCCAGCGACGACCTGGTCGACCTGGATCTCGGCATTCCCGAGGACCTCGGCGGCGCCGGCGGGCAGGTCAGCAACCCCGAGCAGCTGTTCGCCGCCGGCTACTCGGCGTGCTTCCTCTCGGCGCTGCACTCGGTCGCCCGCGTACAACGCGTCAAGCTGCGCGACGCACAGGTGCAGGCGAAGGTGACGATCAGCGGCGGCAGCGCCGGTTTCGATCTGGCCGTGGAGCTGCTCGCCCTCCTGCCCGACGTCCCGCCGGAGACCGGCGAGGCGCTGCTCGAGGCCGCTCATCGCAAGTGTCCGTATTCGAAGGCTGTCGCGGGGAACATCCCCGTGAAGCTGTCGCTGGTCCAGTCTTGAGCGGACGCCGCCCGCCCCTTGTCCCGTCACCCGATCCATGTTTAGGTAAGCCTTACCTAAACATGGAGGTGTCATGGAGTCGACTCCCCGCATTGCCCGCAGCATCCTGTCCTGCCCCCGCGGGGGCAGCGTGGTGATCGACGGCATCCCCTACTCGATGGAGGAGCTCGAGATGCAGGGGTTCGCCGACGACGGCGGGCGGCCGACGTTCCTGTGCCCGCCCGAGCAGAGGATGGCGTACGCCGGCCGCCGCGGCAGCCATGTCGTGCTGGTCCTCCAGGGCGCGCTCGGTGATCGCGAGGCGGTCCGGCTGACCGGCACACTGCGATGGCTGCGTACGGATGCATGCACGTGCTGCGAGACGGAGTGGGAGGAGGTCGTCATGGACGTCTCCAACGTCATGCTGGTCCGGCCCAGCGGCGAGGCGGTCCCGATCCCCCTCGACGCCTTCACCGACCGCGACCTCGACCTCAACGACGGCGTGCTCCACCGCAACCAGGACCACCTCAACAACCACCACGGCAACGAGCTGCGCGAGGCGGTGGCGACCCGCTCCTACATCCCGGTCGACACCATCCTCGCCGCCCAGATCACCGGGCTCTGCGCCGACGGGTTCGAGTTCCAGTGGGTCGACGAGCGCGGCGCGCACAGCGCGCGCACCACCTTCGACCGACCCGCCCGGACACCGGAGGATCTGGTCGCCGGAGTCCGGAAGGCGCTCGCCGCCGAGATCTGCTGAACGAGAAAAACACGATCCGTTCGGGTTCCCGGGACGCAAATCCCATGTACATTGGTTGACAGACCAACGTCGCAAGGAGGCTCGGATGGTTGTGCAGACACTTCGCTCGATCGGTGGCTACGTGGGTGCGGTCGCCGGCACCCCGGTCCGGATGATCACGCCGGCCAGGCCCGTGGCCCGCCGGGAGTACGACGAGACGCTGCGTACGTTGTCGGAGGCGTCGGTCGAGAAGTACTTCAACGCGTTCAAGGACGTCGACTGGGACGCGCCGGAGATGGCCGTCGACGAGGACGACGAGCGCTGGATCCTGCCGACGCTCGACCTTCTCGGCGCCCACCCCTGGTATCAGTCGCTGCCCAAGGCGCGACAGATCGAGGTCGGCCGGCACCGGCTCACCGCGATGGTGAAGACCGGCTCCCAGTTCGAGCAGCTGCTTCTCCTCGGCGGCACCCAGTTCCTGATGGGCGTCGACAACGGCGACCCCGAGTTCCGCTACTTCATGCACGAGCTCACCGAGGAGACCCACCACATCCAGATGTTCCAGGAGTTCACGAACCGGGTCTGCCCCGATGTCGTGGGCGCACCCGGCTGGCTGATGCGGTCCATCCCGCTCGTGGGACATCTCGGCGCGCTCTACCCGGCCCTCTTCTTCGCGATCATCCTGGCCGGCGAGGAGCCGATCGACCACGTGCAGAAGGAGGCCATGCGCGGCGGCGGCACCCACCCGCTCCTGGACCGGATCATGGCCATCCACATCGCCGAGGAGGCGCGACACATCGGCTTCGCGCACGCCTGGCTGGAGGAGCACGCTCCCTCGCTCAACCCGGTCTCGCGTCTCGCCCTCGGCATCCTCACGCCGCTCGCGATGCGCCTGGGCTCCGACGCGATCATCATCCCGTCCCGCGCCGACCGGGAGCTCATGGGCCTCCCGGACGAGGTCGTACGCGAGGTCTGGGGCACCGGTCCCGAGGCCGCCGCGTTCCGCCGCCACCTCTTCGCCGACGTCCGGATGCTCTTCGACAACCTGGGGCTGCGTACGCCGCTGACCCGGTGGTCCTGGCGGGTGCTCGGGGTCGACGGCCGGCCGGCACGCTTCCGCGCCGAGCCGCCCGGCGTCGCTGCTTGACGAGCGGAGTTGAATGGCATCACCGACTCAACCGAGGAGCACGATGCCGAACAACGACAATGGCCGCGCGAACATCGGCGTGGTGGGCCTGGCCGTGATGGGGTCCAACCTGGCCCGCAACCTCGCCTCCCGCGAGGGCAACACAGTGGCGGTCTACAACCGCACCTACGCCCGCACCGAGGAACTCGTCACCGATCATCCCGAGGCCGGATTCATCGCCTCCGAGACGATCGACGACTTCGTGGCGACGCTGGCCAAGCCGCGTACGGCGATCATCATGGTCCAGGCCGGCAAGGGCACCGACGCGGTGATCGAGCAGCTGGCCGAGCGGTTCGAGCCGGGCGACATCATCGTCGACGGCGGCAACGCCAACTTCAACGACACCATCCGGCGCGAGCGCGAGCTGCGCCAGCGGGGCCTGAACTTCGTCGGCACCGGCATCTCCGGCGGCGAGGAGGGTGCGCTCAACGGCCCCTCGATCATGCCCGGCGGCTCGGCCGAGGCCTGGGAGACGCTCGGCCCGATCCTGAAGTCGATCGCCGCTGTCGCGGAGGGCGAGCCCTGCGTGACCCATGTCGGCACCGACGGCGCCGGCCACTTCGTGAAGATGGTCCACAACGGCATCGAGTACGCCGACATGCAGCTGATCGCAGAGGCCTACGACCTCCTCCGCCGGGTGGGCGGGCTCTCGGTGGAGCAGCTGGTCGACGTCTTCCGCGAGTGGAACTCGGGCGACCTGGAGTCCTACCTGATCGAGATCACCGCCGAGGTGCTGGCGCAGAAGGACGCCGAGACCGGCCAGCCGCTGGTCGACGTCATCCTCGACGAGGCCGGCTCGAAGGGCACCGGCGTCTGGACGGTGCAGAACGCGCTCGGCCTCGGCATCCCGGTCTCCGGCATCGGCGAGGCGGTCTTCGCCCGGGCGGTCTCCTCCAAGCCGGCGCAGCGCGGCGCGATGCGGGCCACTGTCACCAACCGTCCGAAGCCGCCCGAGGTCCCCGACACGTTCGTCGACGACGTACGCGCGGCTCTCTACGCCTCGAAGGTGGTCGCCTACGCGCAGGGGTTCGACCTGATCGTGGCCGGCGCGAAGGAGTACGGCTGGGACATCGACCTCGGTGCGCTCGCCAAGATCTGGCGGGCCGGCTGCATCATCCGGGCGCGGTTCCTCAACCGGATCGTGGACGCCTACGCCACCAAGCCCGACCTGGAGACGCTCCTGGTCGACCCCTACTTCGCCGACGCGGTCGCGTCCGGCGAGGAGGCGTGGCGCCGGGTCGTCGGGATCGCGGCCGCCTCGGGCGTACCCGCTCCCGGGTTCTCCTCGGCCCTGGCCTACTTCGACTCGCTCGCCGCCGACCGGCTCCCGGCCGCGCTCATCCAGGGCCAGCGGGACTTCTTCGGCGCGCACACCTACAAGCGCGTCGACAAGGACGGCACCTTCCACACGTTGTGGTCCGACAACCGCTCGGAGATCGCGACGACGCCCTCGACGCACTAGATACCGAACTTGGGTCTGTCGGCGTGGCGAGCGGCGGTCCTAGCCTGAAGCATGGGCTTCGACGTCGCCGCTGAGAGGTATGCCCGCTTCATGGGGCGCTACGCCGAACCCCTTGCACCCCACTTCGCCGACTTCGCCCGGGTCAGCATGGGTCAGCGCGTGCTCGACGTCGGCTGCGGGCCGGGCACGCTCACCCGGCACCTGGTGACGCTCACCGAGGCCCACCTGGTCGCTGCCGTCGACCCCTCACCGCCCTTCATCGAGGCGGTCGCACGGCAGCTGGCCAGGGTGGACGTGCACACCGGCGTGGCCGAGGCGCTTCCCTTCGCCGACAACTGGTTCGACGTCTCGCTGGCACAGCTGGTCGTGCACTTCATGACCGACCCGGAGGCGGGGATCAAGGAGATGATCCGGGTCACCCGTCCCGGCGGCACCGTCGCCGCGTGCGTCTGGGACGGCGACACCGGTGCTGTCGCGCCGTTCTGGGCGTGCGTGCACGAGATCGATCCGGAGGCCGAGGACGAGGCCCTTCTCGCCGGTTCCCGGCTCGGTGACCTCGAGAAGCTGTTCAAGAAGCTGGGCCTTCGCAAGGTCGAGCCCAGCGGCCTGGTCATCCGCGTGACTCACCCGACCTTCGAGGACTGGTGGGATCCCTACACCCTCGGCGTCGGCCCGGCGGGTGACTACGTGGCGTCCCTCGACGACGCCGGCCGTACGGCCCTCGAGGAGGTCGCCCGGCGCCGGCTCGGGAACGGCCCGATCACCGTGACCGCGACGGCCTGGGCCGCCCGCGGCACCGTCGCCTGATCGCTCGTTCGACCACGTCCTCGTCCGGCGTGGCAATTTGCATCGTTCCCCTATCCTCCATAAGGTTGTAAAAGTCAACCAATCAGAGGGGCGATGATGGAGCAGGCGACCTACCGCGACCTGATGCATCGACTCAGCGAGGTCGGGGCCGTCAAGAAGAGCCTGGCCCGCAACCTCCCGCCCGACCTGCCGGCCGGGTCCGCGGGCGTGCTGGGTCTGCTGAGCCGGCACGGCGAGATGACGATCAGCGAGCTCACCGATCTGCTCGCCATCGACATCTCGGTGACCAGCCGCCACGTGTCGTACCTCGCCGACCAGGGCTGGCTCGAACGCTCCCCCAACCCGGCCGACGGACGCTCGCGCCTGCTGCGTCTCACCGACTCCGGACGCGACCTGCTCGCCGGCTTCGCCGACCACATCACCGAGCTGCTCGCCGGGCGGCTCAGCGACTGGGACGACGACGAGGTGCACGAGCTGATCCGGCTGATGGCCAAGCTGCACGACAGCCTCGCCTGCCCGGCCCACCCCCTCACCCACGTACGCAACGAACGCTTCGCTCAACCCCGCTGAGCTCACTACAGAAGGGAAGTCCATGGCAACGACGACAGCCGAACGGACTCACGCCGGTCCGCCGGGAGGCGCGGCCGGCGACGGCTTCCACATGTCTCACCGCGAGATCATGGAGGCGCTCTCGGGCCTGCTGCTCGGCATGTTCGTGGCGATGATCTCCTCCACGATCGTCTCCAACGCCCTGCCCGAGATCATCGCCGACATCGGCGGCGGGCAGTCCGCCTACACCTGGGTGGTCACGGCCTCCCTGCTGACCATGACGGCCACCACCCCGCTGTGGGGCAAGATGGCCGACCTGTTCAGCAAGAAGCTGCTCATGCAGATCGCGCTGGTCCTGTTCGTGGCGGCCTCGGCCGTCGCCGGCCTGGCTCAGAACCCGGGCGAGCTGATCGCCGCGCGGGCCGTCCAGGGCGTCGGCATGGGCGGCCTGACCGCCCTCGCCCAGATCATCATGGCGGCGATGATCTCGCCGCGCGAGCGTGGCCGCTACTCGGGCTACCTCGGCGCCGTCTTCGCGGTCGCCACCGTCGGCGGCCCGCTGATCGGCGGCGTCATCACCGACGCCGACTCGCTCGGCTGGCGCTGGTGCTTCTACGTCGGCATCCCGTTCGCGGTCATCGCGTTCATCGTCCTGCAGAAGACCCTGCACCTGCCCGTCATCAGGCGCGAGGGCGTCAAGGTCGACTGGGCCGGCGCGTTCTTCATGGCCGCCGGCGTCTCCCTGCTGCTCATCTGGGTCACCTTCGCCGGCGACAAGTACGACTGGGCCTCCTGGGAGACCGCGGCCATGGTCGGCGGCTCCGTGCTGCTCCTGCTGGTCTTCGTGCTCGTCGAGTCTCGGGCCAAGGAGCCGATCATCCCGCTGCGGCTCTTCGCGAACCGCACGATCACGCTCTCCTCGCTCGCCTCGCTCTTCGTCGGCGTGGCGATGTTCGCGGGCACGATCTTCTTCAGCCAGTACTTCCAGCTGGCTCGCGGCGAGTCGCCGACGATGGCCGGCGTGATGACGATCCCGATGATCGCCGGACTGTTCCTCTCCTCGACCATCTCCGGTCAGGTCATCACCCGCACCGGGAGGTGGAAGGCCTGGCTGGTCGTCGGTGCCGTCCTCATCGTCGGTGGCCTCGGCCTGCTCGGCACGATCCGCTACGACACCGAGTACTGGCACGTCGCCGTCTTCATGGCCGTCCTCGGTCTCGGTGTCGGCATGACGATGCAGAACCTGGTCCTCTCCACCCAGAACCAGGTCGCCCCCGCCGACCTCGGTGCGGCGAGCTCCATGGTCACCTTCTTCCGCAGCCTCGGCGGCGCGATGGGCGTCTCCGCGCTCGGCGCGCTGATGGCCCACCGGGTCACCGACTACGTCTCGGACGGTCTCGCGGACCTCGGCCCGCGCTATGCCACGCTCGCCCAGGGCACCTCGGGAGAGATCCCGGACATGGACAAGGTGCCCGAGCCGCTGCGGACGGTGCTGGAGAGTGCGTACGGCCACGGCATCGCCGACATCTTCTTGGTCGCCGCCGGCGCTGCCGTGATCGCGCTGCTGTTCGTGGTGTTCATCAAGGAGGTGCCGCTGAAGACCAAGGGCGGGCTCGCCCAGGCCGCCGAGGAGGCTGCCTCGGTCGACGGGCCGGCCGCGGTCGCGGAGGGCGTAGCCGGGGTGCCGGAGCAGCACGCGGCGCCCGCCTCCACGCCCGTCTCCACGCCCGTCTCCACCGGGATCCCGCTGCACGGGTCCGTCCGCGGTTCCGGGAACATCCCGATCCCGCACGCCGCGGTCACGCTGATCTCGCTCTCCGGGCGCCAGCTCGGTCGCTCGGTCGCCCACGCCGACGGCTCCTACGCGGTGGACGCACCCGGCGCGGGGACCTACGTCCTGATCGCCTCCGCCGACGGCTTCCAGCCGCAGGCCTCCACGGTGGTCGTGGGCGGTGAGCCGGTGGCGTACGACCTCCTGCTCAGCGGCACCACCGGCCTCAAGGGCATCGTGCGCGGCGGCGAGGACGGCGCGCCGATCAAGGACGCGATGGTGATCGTGACCGATGTACGCGGCGACCTGCTCTCCACCGGCACCACCGTTGCGGACGGCACCTTCTTCATCGACGAGCTGGTCCCGGGACCGGCCACGGTGGCGGTCAACGCCGAGGGCTACCGCCCGCACGCGGTGCCGATCGAGATCGGAGCCACCGGGGTGACCCGGATCGAGGTGGAGATGGTCACCGGCGCCCGGCTGACCGGCGTCGTCAAGGCGGCCTTCGGACCCCTCGCCGACGCCCGGGTGACGCTGGTCGACGCGGCCGGCAACGTCGCCGGGACCGCGACGACCGGCCCGGACGGGGCGTACGCCTTCGCCGATCTCGACAGCGGTGACTACACGGTCCTGGCGACCAGCTATCCGCCGGCGGCCGGCGCGGTGAGCCTCACCGGCCACGGTGTCGACGGCCACGAGATCGTCCTCTCCCACCCCGAGGACTGATCGGCGATGGCACTGACCGCACGGATCCGCACCCGCGACGGCTGGCCCGTGGCGCACGCGGTCGTCACCCTCACTGACACGGCCGGCGGTCAGGTGCTGCGCGCCGAGGCCGACGAGGACGGTGTCGTCACCGACGACACCGTCCTCGCCCCCGGGCCGTACGTCGCGATCGTCACCGCCATCGGCTGGTCTCCCACCGCGGCGACCGCGCTGGTGACCGGCTCCGGCCTCGCTTCCCTCGGGACCGTCACGCTGACCCGCCAGGGCGACACCTCGCTGCCGCCTCCCGGCCCGTGGACCATCGATCCCGCCCACTCCACCGTCGGCGCGGTTGCCCAGCACCTCGGCATCTCCAGCGTGCGCGGCCGCTTGACCGACTTCTCCGGGGTCGTCGAGATCGCTCCCGACCACCTCGAGAAGTCGCGCGTCGAAGCGGTCATCCGCGCCGCCTCGATCGACACCGGCAACCGGATGCGCGACGACCACCTCCGCAGCGACGACTTCCTCGACGTCGACGCATTCCCCGAGATCGTCTACCGCTCCACCGGCCTCACCCCCGCCGGGGCGGACCGCTGGACCGTCCACGGTGACCTCGCGATGCACGGCCAGACCCGCCCCGTCGACCTCGACGTCGCCTACCTCGGCACCGGCCCGGACGCCTGGGGCGGCACCCGAGCCGCCTTCCGTGCGACCGCCCAGCTGCGGCGCGAGGACTTCGCGATGAACTACAACCAGGCCGTCGCCGCCGGCGTCGCCGCCATCGGTACGACCCTCAAGGTGGAGCTGGACATCCAGGCCGTCCAGGGCGACTCGCTCCCAGCCTGAGCCCGCCGAGTCGGTTGAAGTGGCAGCCGAGAAGGTAGTTGTGGGCGACGAAACTGGCGTTTCGTCGCCCACAACTACCTTCTCGGCGCGCCAGAACTGATGTCTCGGCGCGGGCCTTACCGGCGGACTGAGACTCTGCGAGTATGAGTTCATGGAGCTGCGCCATCTTCGCTACTTCGTCGCGGTCGCCGAGGAGCGCCACTTCGGACGGGCGGCCGAGCGGCTCCACATGGCGCAGCCGCCGCTGTCGCAGCAGATCCGCCAGCTCGAGGCCGAGCTGGGGCTGACCCTGCTCACCAGGACGACGAGACGGGTCGACCTGACACCGGCAGGGGCTGCGTACCTGGAACGGGCGCGGGAGATCCTCGGCGCCGTCGACGCCGCCGCGCACGAGGCCGCCAGCATCGCCTCCGGTCGGCGCGGGCGGCTGCTGATCGGGTGCGTCGGATCGGCGACGTACTCGCTGCTCCCTGCCCTCGCGCGCACCCTGCGCGCGGAGCTGCCCGAGGTGGAGTTCGGGTTCCGGGGCGAGATGCTCTCGCCGGACCAGGCCGCGGCGCTCACCGACGGCACCCTCGACCTCGGTCTGCTCCGTCCCCTGCCCACGAGTCCCTCCCCCGGCACCGGCCTCTCGATCACCCATGTGCGCCAGGAGAGCCTGCTGGTGGCGATGCCGAAGGACCACCGTTTCGCCGCCCGTCGTCGCGTACGCATCCCCGACCTCGACGGCGAAGGCCTCGTCATCCACGCCGGCGGCGGCCGCTCGGCGATGAACGCGATGATCGAGCACCTCTTCGACGAAGCCGGGATCAGCACCCACATCACCCACGAGGTCGCCGAGACCTCCACCCTGGTCACCTTCGTGGCAGCCGGCCTCGGCGTCGCGATCGTGCCCGAGCCGACCGCAGCCCTGGCCGTCCCGGGCGTCGTCTACGTCCCGCTCTCGGGAACTCCCGGCGTCGAGCTCGTCGCCGCCACCCGAGCCGGGGACGGGAGCCCACTGCTCACCCGCGCGCTGACCATCCTGGCCGGCCTCGGCGCCGACTGACCGGCATGGGGTAGTCTCCCCCACCGAAGGTGGCAGATGATCCAAGGAGGTGAGACCCGTGTACGCAGTCAACGCGTGGGTGCTCCCCTCCGAGCCACGGGAGATCGGCTGACCTAGGAGCCGTCGCGAGTGCCCAGCACTCCCGAAAGGCATTCCTATGGAACAAACGTCTGCGTCGGTGCCGGCCGACGTCACCCGACGACCCGACGGTCGCACCTACCTGAGCATCGACGCCTGGGCCTCGGACGTATTCGTCACGACCGCACGCGAAGCCGTGTCCAGGTTGCCGCGCCCTGCGTTCACCCTGGTCGACGAAGAGGACGCCGATGGGCTCTCGCTCTGGGAGTCCGTGGGCTTCGCGGAACATCGTCGCGAAGCCGTCTTCGTCATCACCCCGCAACCATCTCCGCCGTCCGGGGTGACCGTCGAGCCGTTCGGCGCGACTGATCCGGACCGGCTCACGACGTTGTACGACCGCGTTCGCGACGAGGTGGACGCCGAGCTCGGCTGGCACCGAATGCCCACCGAGCTCGTCGACCCGCGCACATCCCTCGACGCCTCCCACTATGCGGTGGCGACGCGGAACGGACAGGATGTGGGCCTCGTCCGGGTGACCGGTCGCGACCGACAGCCGCGCATCGGTCTGGTGGCCGTGCTTCGGTCCGAGCGGCGTCGCGGGGTCGGCACTGCACTGATCGCCTTCGCGCTCGACGCGCTGTATCGGCGCGGTGTCGACTCGGCGATCGCCGAGGTCGACGAGGGCAACAACCCGGCGCTCGGCCTGGCTTCACGATTCGAGGCCATGCGCAGGGGCGGGCTCGTCGAGCTGGTGTGCCGATGAGCCGCGGGATCAGGATCGAAGGGTCTGTGACGGAGTGTCTGCGCTCCGCGACCTTCCGGGTCGAGCTGGAGAACGGCCACGAGATCCTCGCGCACCTGGGCGGGAAGCTCCGGAAACACTACATCCGGATCGAGCTGGGCGACCGAGTTCAGGTCGAGCTCACGCCCTACGACCTCGACCGAGGCCGGATCACCTACCGCTACCGAAGGTGAGCCGCAGACTGTGAGATCACGCCGAGTCGGCTCGTCATGACGAGCCGACTCGGCAGACGGGGTCAGCGGCAGCGCAGCGTCTGTGACGGGGCGACGCCGTAGGCCTGCCGGTAGGCGGCGGCGAAGCGGCCGAGGTGGGTGAAGCCCCAGCGGTAGGCGACCTCGGCGACGGTGTCGCCGCGGCTGGCGATGAGATCGGCGTGGACGCGTTCGAGGCGGATCTCCTGCAGCCGCTGGGTCGGGGTGCGGCCGAGGTAGCGCTGGAAGCCCTGCTGGAGCCGGCGGATGCCGACGTCGGCCTCGCGGGCCAGGTCGGAGACGGTCCACTCCCTGGCCGGGTCGGCCTCCATGGCCTCCACGACCCGGGAGACGATGCGGGGCTGGACGGAGCCGACGGCGGGCTCCTCGGGGAAGCAGGCCGCGACGAAGGCCGCGGTGAGCGTCCCGGCCAGCCGGTGACGTACGCGCTCGTCGCCCACCAATGCCGGGTTGCGCATCGCCTCGGTGCCGAGTGAGCCCAGCAGGCCGATCCAGGCACGGGCGCCGTCGGCGCGCAGGTCGAGCTGGGCGGGCAGCCGGTCGGTGTGCAGGCCGACCAGTGCGGCGACCTCCTCGACCAGGTAGTCGCGCTCGACCCGCATCCCGACGATCGAGCAGTCGGCCGACCAGCGCGTCATCTTGGTCGGCCGGTCCGGAGGACACACGGTCGCCTGACCGTCGAGGGAGAGCACGTGGGCGCCACCGACGTTGGCCTCGAGGACACCGCTGCGCGGGACGTTGACCGCCCAGGCCCCCGGATGGTCGGACTCGACCGACACCTCGGCGCCCCAGCCGATCCGGGTGAGCCGGACCGGGCCGAGGTCGACGGCACGCAGCTCGGCAGGACGAGCTGGACGGCCGCGCATGGTCAGGGCATGCGGGAAGTAGGCCCGAGAGACCTCGTCGGAGAAGGTCTCCATGTCGCCGGGCGACCCGGAGGACCCGGACGAAACGGTGAGAGTGCCGGTCACGCTCATCTGCCACCCCCTAGTGACGTCCTTCACATTAACAGCGCATCGGCCTCCCGCCGAGAGCGTCCGGAAACCCGGTGCGCAATCCGGACAACCCCTTCGCCCAGCGGATCGCCGCCACCGCGATCCGGACCTACCGTCGTCCTCCAACGTGACCGCCGCCACACGTCCTGCGGCCCGACGAAGGAGGAGCTCCATGGACCCACGCACCCTGCGGTCGACCTTCGGCCGCTTCGCGACCGGCGTCACCGTGATCACCTGCCGCACCCCCGACGGCGCCCACCACGGCGCCACGGTCACGGCCTTCACGCCGATCTCGCTCGACCCGCCGTTGGTGCAGGTCGCCCTGACGCGTACGTCCAAGGCGGCCGCCTATCTCGAGGGCGCCGCCTTCGCGGTCAACGTGCTCGCGGCCGACCAGAGCGACGTCGCGATGCACTTCGCCGGACGCCCGTGCGGCGACCCGCTCCCCTGGCGCGAGGGCACGACGGCGCCGCGGCTCGGCGGGACCGCCGCGACGCTGGTGTGCCGGCCGTGGCGTACCGACGACGGTGGCGACCACCTGCTGTTCCTCGGCGAGGTCGTCGAGGTGATCACCACCGACCGCAAGCCGCTGCTCTTCCACGACAGCGCCTTCCACCACATCGGCAACCCGTCCTCGGAGGTCGTCTGGCTCGGCTGCCAGGACGACCCGCACACCGGCTGGTTCGACGCGACCACGTCGTTCACCGCCGTCGAGGTCCCCGCGATCCCGCGATCCACCCACTACTGACGCCAACCGACAGCCCATCAAGGAGAGAACCATGACCGACACCCTCGCCCCCGAGTCCCAGACCGACGGCCCGCCGACCGTCAACCCGGCCGCCGAGTCGCCGGCCAACAAGCAGACCAACTTCGCCTCCCGGCCGATGACCGGCGACGAGTACATCGAGAGCCTGCGCGACGGCCGCGAGATCTACCTGCACGGCGAGCGGGTCGAGGACGTCACCACGCACCCGGCCTTCCGCAACCCGGTGCGGATGACCGCGCGCCTCTACGACGCCCTGCACACCGGCCCGCACGTCGACGAGCTCACCGTGCCGACCGACACCGGCAACGGCGGCGTCACGATGCCGTTCTTCAAGACCCCGACCTCCTCGGCGGACCTGCTCAAGGAGCGCGACGCGATCGCGCGCTGGGCGAAGATGACGTACGGCTGGATGGGCCGCTCCCCCGACTACAAGGCCAGCTTCCTCGGCACCCTGCACGCCAACAAGGAGCTGTACGCACCCTTCCAGGACAACGCCGAGCGCTGGTATCGCGAGTCCCAGGAGAAGGTCCTCTACTGGAACCACGCCATCATCAACCCGCCGGTCGACCGCCAGCTGCCGCCGGACGAGGTCGGCGACGTCTACATGAAGGTCGAGAAGGAGACCGACGCCGGTCTGATCGTCTCCGGTGCCAAGGTCGTGGCGACCGGCAGCGCGATCACCAACTACAACTTCATCGCGCACTACGGCCTGCCGATCCGCAAGAAGCAGTTCGCGCTGATCTGCACCGTCCCGATGGACGCCCCCGGGATCAAGCTGATCTGCCGCTCCTCCTACACCGAGCAGGCGGCCCGGAACGGCGAGCCGTTCGACTACCCGCTGTCGAGCCGGATGGACGAGAACGACACCATCTTCATCTTCGACAAGGTGCTGGTGCCGTGGGAGAACGTCTTCATGTACGGCGACGTCGACCGGATCAACGCGTTCTTCCCGCAGTCGGGGTTCCTGCCGCGGTTCACCTTCCAGGGCTGCACCCGCCTGGCCGTCAAGCTCGACTTCATCGCCGGCCTGCTGATGAAGGCGCTCGACGCCACCGGCTCGGGCGGCTTCCGTGGCGTACAGACCCGGGTGGGCGAGGTCATCGGCTGGCGCAACCTGTTCTGGTCGCTGACCGAGTCGATGGCTCGCGACCCCGAGCCGTGGGTCGGCGACGCGGTCATCCCGAAGCTGGAGTACGGCCTGACGTACCGGATGTTCATGATCCACGGCTACCCGCGGGTCAAGGAGATCATCGAGCAGGACGTCGCCTCCGGGCTGATCTACCTGCCCTCCGGCGCCGCCGACTTCAAGAGCCCCGGGGTGCGGCCGTACCTCGACAAGTACGTCCGTGGCTCCAACGGGATCACAGCCGTCGACCGGGTGAAGGTGATGAAGGCGCTGTGGGACTCGATCGGCTCCGAGTTCGGCGGCCGTCACGAGCTCTACGAGCGCAACTACTCCGGCAACCACGAGAACGTGAAGGCCGAGCTCCTCTTCGCCGCCCAGAACCGCGGCGGGGCGGACGCCATGAAGGGCTTCGCGGACGAGTTCCTGGCCGAGTACGACCTCGACGGCTGGACCGTCCCGGACCTGTTCTGACCGATCACCCTCCCCACTGACGAGGACGGCGCTCCCCCTGGGGGCGCCGTCCTCAGCGCAGCACGAGCCAGAGCCCGACCGCCGAGGGCAGGAGTCCGAGGACGAGCCACGGCGTGAGCGGGTTGCGCCGGTGGATCAGGAACCCTCCGGCCAGACCGAGCACCCCGAAGCCCGCGGCGATGACGCACAGCCCGATCCGTGAGCTCTGGTAGACCGGGTCGATCGCCACCGCCCCGATGACCAGCCCGACCACCAGGTGAGCGACGGTGAAGACGACGAGGACGGACGCGACCCACTGCTTCACCTGGGTCAGCGACTTGTCGTTGACCGGCCGGATCGGGTTGTCCGGGTCCATCAGGTGTCGCGGTCGTCGCTGCTGCTCGTTCACAACACAATACTTACCAGACAAATTGTTTGTGCACCAATAATTGGTACGCTAACTCACATGCCGACGAAGAAGGATCCCCTCTCGGAGATCGAGAACCCGCTGGCGCTCGATCAACAGGTCTGCTTCGGCCTGGCCGTCGCCGCCCGCAGCGTCATCGCCCTCTACCGACCGCTGCTCGAGCCGATGGGCCTCACCCACCCGCAGTATCTGGTCATGCTCGCCCTCTGGGAGGAGGAGTCGCTGCGGGTCTCCGAGCTCGGCCGGAAGGTCCAGCTCGATCCCGGCACGCTCTCTCCCCTGCTCAAACGCCTCGAGGCCCAGGACTACATCCGGCGCGAGCGCAACAAGCACGACGAGCGCGCACTCGCCGTCGTGCTGACCGAACGCGGCCGCGCGCTCCGCGACGACGCCGAGAAGATCCCGCCGGCGATCGTCGAGCGCCTCGACATGAGCGTCGAGGAGCTCATGGAGCTCCACCGCCGGCTGCTGGAGGTCATCGCCGCGGCAACCCGGTGAACCCGGCGACCCGGCACCGACAGAACGCCTAGGTGTACTCGGCCATGAGGTTGGTGACACTCCGGGTCGGTTGTTGACGTAGCGAAGACCTCCGGGTGCGGTGGTTGCTGTCTAGGTCATCCACCGTCCGGAGGTCTTCGTGTCCCACCGTAATGCCCGGCTGAACTTTCGTGGCCGGCAACTCTTGGTCCAGCGAGTCGTCGAGGACGACTGGGCCGTCGCGCACGCAGCCAAGGCCCAAGGCGTCTCGCGCCAGTGCGCGCACCGCTGGATCGCCCGGTTCCGTGCCGAAGGCGAAGCCGGTCTACACGACCGGTCCTCGCGTCCCCACCACTGCCCGAATCAGACACCGGCCGAAGTCGAGGAAGCGATCGTGGTCAAGCGCCACCAAGAGCGCCGCGGCCAGGACTGGCTCGGGCCCGAACTCGGTGTCCCAGCACGGACCGTGGGCCGGGTCCTACGCCGCCACCGCGTCCCGTACCTGCGTGAGTGTGACCCGTTGACCGGGGAGGTCATCCGGGCCTCGAAGACCACCACGGTGCGCTACGAACGCGACCGGCCCGGTGAGCTGGTCCATGTCGACGTCAAGAAGATCGGCAAGATCCCCGACGGCGGCGGCTGGAAGGCCCACGGCCGTCAGATGGGGTCAACCTGGGCCAAGAAACAGGCCCGGATCGGCTACGACTACGTGCACTCGATGGTCGATGACCACTCCCGAGTGGCCTACTCCGAAATCCTGCCCGACGAGAAAGGCCCCACCTGCGCAGGGTTCATCCGCCGGGCCGCCGACTACTTCGCGGCCCACGGCATCACCCGCATCGAGCGGGTCATCACCGACAACCACTTCTCCTACCGCAGATCCAACGACGTGGCTGAGGCGATCACCACGCTGGGAGCCAAGCACAAGTTCATCAAGCCCCATTGCCCCTGGCAGAACGGCAAGGTCGAAAGATACAACCGCACCCTGGCGACCGAGTGGGCCTACCGCCAGGTCTACCTCACCAACACCGACCGAGCCGCCGCGCTTTCCCCATGGCTCGAGTGCTACAACACTGTTCGACGCCACAGCGCACTCGCAGGACTCCCACCGATCAGCCGACTGTCACCAACGTGATGGCCGAGTACACCTAGGGCTGGGAGCCCAAAGCGCCCGCGAGCGAGTCGAGGGCGCCGGGGACGATGGAGAAGTAGGCCCACCGGCCGCGCTGCTCGCGGGCGACCAGTCCGGCCTCGACGAGCAGCTTCATGTGATGGGAGACCGTCGGCTGGGACAGCCCGACCGGCTCGGTGAGGTCGCAGACGCACGCCTCCTGACCCTCGGAGGCCGCGATGATGGAGAGCAGCTTGACCCGGTTGGCATCGCCGAGCGCCTTGAACACCCGCGCCAGCGCCTCGGCCTGGTCGTCATCGAGGACACCGGCGGTCACCGGCGAGCAGCATGCGACGGCGGCGGAGGGAAGCACGGGAAGAACGGTCATGGCAGGAGTCTAGCGAATGATATTGACGAACGTCGATACGTCGCCTAAGGTCGCCGACATATCGAAGTTCTTGAATCTGAGGAGCATCATGACCGACCTGCCTGTTGCCGTCATCGGCGCCGGACC
Organism: Nocardioides sp. NBC_00368; assembly: GCF_036090055.1. NCBI lineage: Bacteria > Bacillati > Actinomycetota > Actinomycetes > Propionibacteriales > Nocardioidaceae > Nocardioides > Nocardioides sp. NBC_00368. The sequence continues at coordinate 5,623,354 of NZ_CP107970.1, read as the reverse complement.
CCAGGGCCTCGCGGCCGCAGCCCACCTCCTCGAGCGCGGCCTCACCCCGCTCGTGCTCGAGCAGGGACGCGAGCCCGCCGCGGCCGTCGCCGAATGGGGCCACGTACGCCTCTTCTCGGCCTGGCCCGAGCTCGTCGACAAGGCCGCCGCCCGACTGCTCGAGCCGACCGGCTGGGAGGCGCCGGAGAAGGGGTATCCCACCGGCGCGCAGTGGCGCGAGCGCTACCTCGTTCCGCTCGCCGACGCTCTCGGGGCCCACGTCCGCTATGGCGCCACGGTGACCGGAGTCTCCCGCAAGGGCCGCGACCGGCTGGTCGACGCGGACCGCGCCGAGCAGCCGTTCGTCCTCCACGTGACCAGCGCCGACGGCTCCGAGGCGATGTATCGAGCTTGTCGAGATGAGCGTATCGAGGCGCAGGCCGTCATCGACGCCTCCGGCACCTGGCGCCGGCCCAACCCGGCCGGGGCCGACGGGCTCCCCGCGCTCGGCGAACGCGCCGCCCACGCAGCCGGCAAGGTCAGCTACGCGGTGCCCGACCGGGCCGACGCCGCGACCTACGCCGGCAAGCACACCGTCGTGATCGGCGCCGGTGACTCGGCGTTCAACGCCGTCAACGAGCTCACCGCCATCGCCAAGGACCACCCGGGAACGAAAATCACCTGGGCGATCCGCCGGGCGGTCTCGACCAACACCTTCGGCGGCGGCGAGGCCGACGAGCTCCCGGAGCGGGGTGCCCTCGGCGTACGCGCGAAGAAGGCGGTCCAGGACGGCTCGGTCGAGCTGGTGACCGGGTTCCGCACGGAGCGGGTCGACGGCGCCACGGTGACCGCCGAGGATGGACGCACCATCGAGGCTGACCAGGTGGTCGTCCTGACGGGCTACCGCCCCGACCTCGGCTTCCTGAGCGAGATGCGGCTCGACCTCGACCCGACGCTGGAGGCGCCGCGCAACATCGCGGTCCAGATCGACCCCAACATCCACTCCTGCGGCTCGGTCAGCGCGACCGGGGCCAAGGACCTCGCCCAGCCCGAGCCCGACCTCTACCTGGTGGGGATGAAGTCCTACGGCCGGGCGCCGACATTCCTGGCGATGACCGGCTACGAGCAGGTACGCAGCGTGGTGGCCGAGCTCGCCGGCGACCACGACGCGGCCGCCCGGGTCGAGCTGGAGCTCCCCGACACCGGAGTCTGCGGCGGCGCCGGGGTCTTCGACGACCCGGACAGCACGAAGAGCGGTGGCGGCTGCTGCGGCCCGGCGGCTCCGAGCGAGGAGCTGTTCACGATCAGCCGGGCGCCGATCACTCTCTCGTGACGGAGCGGGCGGGGGTCACGCCGAGCTCGTCGAGCAGGCCGAGCACCCGCTGCTCGATCTCGTCCCGGATGCCGCGTACGTGGTCGATGCCGCCGCCCTTGGGGTCGGTGACCTTCCAGTCCTCGTAGCGCTTGCCCGGGTAGTACGGGCAGGCGTCACCGCAGCCCATGGTGATGACGGCGTCGGCGCTGCGTACGACCTCGTCGGTCCAGGGTTTCGGGAACTCGCCGGAGATGTCGATCCCGAGCTCGGACATGACCTCGACGGCGACCGGGTTGATCGCCGCTGCCGGCGCAGAGCCGCCGGACCAGCCGATCGCCTGGTCGCCGGCGTAGTGCTGGAAGAAGCCGAGCGCCATCTGGGAGCGGCCGGCGTTCTCGATACAGAGGAAGAGGACGGCGGGCTTGTCGTCGGGCGTCGATCGATCAGCGTTCATCGGAGCTTCTCCTGGGGTGGGGGTGTGGGGAAGAGCAGGGATCAGGAGTCGAAGCGGGAGGCGAGGGCCCTGACCCGGCGCTCCAGCTCGAGGTAGGCGGCGTCGAAGGCTTCGGGGCCCTTGTCCACCGGGTCGGGGATCGACCAGTGCAGCTCACCGGGGACCTTCGCCGTCTCGTGGGCCCGGTCGCAGACGGTGACCACCAGGTCCTCGGGAGCGAGCACGTCGTCCATACGGGCGGGCTCGACGATCGGGAGGTCCAGGTGGTGGCGAGCAGCGGCGTCGACCGTCCCGGGATTGATGCGATCGGCGGGATGAGTGCCGGCCGATGCGGCCGGGATCGTGCTGACCTGGCGCCACAGCGCGGCGGCCAGATGGGACCGCGCCGAGTTGCCCGTGCAGACGAACAGGACACGCCTGGGCACCGCCACGGGGGACGCGGTGCCCAGGCTCTCGAGCGTGTCCTGCTCGAGGTGCAGGTACGTGCGTCTCCCGTCGCCCTCGGAACGATGACGGGAAACGACGCCTGCGCTCATCAAGGTCTGCACATGATGAGCAAACAAGTTCGACGGGATGGACAACATCCCGGCGAGCTCTGTGGGGGAGGCATCACTCGTCTGGAGGCTGTCGACGATGCGAAGCCGCACGGGATCGCCGAGCGCGGCATGTATCTTGGCCCGGCGTTCCAGCTCGGCCTGTCTTTCAACCTCCATTGACTCAATATTGACTGAGCAATCTCCGGAAGTCAAGAATGCCGGGGTGACCTCCTCCCTCCCGCGCCGCCTGCTGGCCGAGTTCCTGGGCAGTGCGCTGCTCGTCGCCGTCGCCGTCGGCTCCGGCATCGCCGCGCAGCAGCTCTCCCCCGGAGACACCGGCCTGCAGCTCCTGGAGAACTCGATGGCGACCGTCTTCGGGCTGGCCGCGCTGATCCTGATGTTCGGCCCGGTCTCCGGCGCCCACTTCAACCCTGTCGTCTCGCTCGCCGACTGGTTCCTCGGCCGCCGCACCGGCAAGGGGCTCTCGCTCGCCGAGGTCGGCGCCTACGCGGTCGCCCAGATCCTCGGAGCGATCGGGGGTTCGCTGCTCGCCAACGTCATGTTCGACGTCGACCAGGCGATCTCGACCAAGGACCGCGCCACCGGCGGTCACCTCGTGGCCGAGATCGTCGCCACCGCGGGCCTGGTCGCGCTGATCTTCGCCCTCGTACGCAGCGACCGCGGCGCCCTCGCGGCGCCCGCGGTCGGCGGCTACATCGGCGCGGCCTACTGGTTCACCAGCTCCACCTCGTTCGCCAACCCTGCTGTCACGATCGGCCGGGTCTTCTCCGACACCTTCGCCGGCATCGCGCCGGGCTCGGTCGCGCCGTTCGTCCTCGCCCAGCTCGGCGGGCTCGTTGTCGGCGTACTCCTGATCCTGGCTCTCTACCCCGATGCCGGCGACCGTGCCGACGACGTCGTCGTCCCGCATCACTGAGCACAGACCCCCGATCCCGACGAGTGGTCCACGACGACGATGATGTCTTCGAGCACACCGCTTCGACCTTCCACGTTGTCCACACCTCCTCACGACGGACCCTGCTCACCGGAACGGACACCCCATGACCTCCGAGAAGACCCGCAACCGTGACGTGATCCCGCTCCAGGAGGCGACTCGCACCTGGTTCTCGATCTCCTTGCAGACCTTCGGCGGACCTGCCGGCCAGATCGCGGTCATGCAGCACAAGCTGGTCGACGAGAAGCGCTGGATCGGCCAGCAGCGCTTCCTGCACGCGCTGAACTACTGCATGCTGCTGCCCGGTCCCGAGGCCCAGCAGCTGGCCATCTACATCGGCTGGCTGCTCAACGGCACCCTCGGCGGGCTGATCGCCGGGATCCTGTTCGTGCTCCCCGGAGTCGTCGCCCTTCTCGCCCTCTCGGCGCTCTACGTCGGCGCCGGATCGACCGCCGTCGTGACCGGGCTGTTCGCCGGCCTCGCCCCGGCGGTCATCGCGATCGTGGTCCAGGCCGTGCAGCGGGTCGGCAAACGAGCTCTGCATCATCCGATCCTGGTCGCGATGGCGATCGCCTCGTTCCTGGCGCTGACCGTCTTCAAGATTCCGTTCCCCGTCGTGATCGTCGTCGCCGGCCTGCTCGGCTGGCTGGTCGGCACCCGGGTCCCCGCCTTCGTCCAGAGCAAGGGCCACGGCAGCGCGGACGACGGACCGGCACCGCTGATCAGCGACGACGCCCTGCACCACGACGCCCCTTCGAAGGTCCGCGGCCTGAAGATCCTCGTGCTCGGACTGGTGCTGTGGTTCGCTCCGGTGGCGCTGGCGGCGATCGTCTTCAGCCGTGCGAGCGTCTTCGTGGACATGGGCCTGTTCTTCTCGGGCGCCGCCGTCGTCACCTTCGGAGGCGCGTACGCCGTTCTGGCCTACGTCGCCCACCAGGCCGTCAACGTCTTCGGCTGGTTGAAGGCCGGCGAGATGGTCCGCGGTCTCGCGCTCGCCGAGACCACCCCGGGACCGTTGATCATGGTGGTCCAGTTCGTCGCCTTCGTGGGCGCCTACCGCAACCCCGGCTCGCTCGACCCCTGGGTCGCCGCCGTGATCGCCTCGCTGCTGGTGACCTGGGTGACCTTCGTGCCCTGCTTCCTGTTCATCTTCCTCGGCGCGCCCTACGTCGAGCGGCTCCGGAACAACCACCACCTCACCGCGGCGCTCACGGGCATCACCGCGGCGGTGGTCGGCGTGATCGCCAACCTCGCGCTGTTCTTCGCGCTGCACACCCTGTTCGACCGCTCCCGTGCTCTGGCCTGGGGCCCGGTCGACCTCGACCTCCCCGTCCTGTCGTCCTGGGACCCGGTCGCCTTCGCGATCACAGCGGTCGCGATCGCGCTCATGTTCTGGCGCAAGTGGTCCACCTTGCGCACTCTCGGTGCCTGCGCGCTGCTCGGGCTGGCCTCGACCCTCATCCCTCTCTGACCGCGGTGACCAGGTGCGGCCAGGCCGACGAGGCCGGGTCGCCCCAGGCGGCGTGGTCGACGGCGTCGACCACCTCGAGACGTACGCCGGGATGTGCTGCCGCATAGCGCTCGGAGATCGCGAGCGGGATCACGGTGTCGGCGGCGCCATGGAGGACCCGCACCGGGACCCGAGGAGCGAGGCCGAGCGGGTCGGCGGCGGCGTACGCCTCGGGCGTCTCGGACGGGCTGCCGCCGAGGAACTCCTCGACCGCGCCGTCACCGAGGCCGTCCTCGCTCATCGCGGCCAGCGCGGCGGCGGGGGCAAGGGCGACGACGCCGGTGACCAGGGTGTCCGGGCGCGAGGCCGCCCAGAGGACGAGCTGGCCGCCGGAGGAGTGTCCGACCAGGGTGATCCGGCGGGGTGCGTCGTTGTGGACGGTCCACTCCCGGCCGCTGAGCTGGATCGACTCGATCGCGGTCTCAACGTCCTCGAAGGCCTGCCGCCACTGGCCCGGGCCGTGCCGGTACTCCACCGTCGCGGTCAGATGGCCCGCCTCGGCCAGCGCCCGCCCGGCCGACCAGGTGCGCATCCGGTCGGAGTCACGCCACATCCCGCCGTGGAGGAGCAGGACGAGCGAGTCGGTCGCCTCCGTCGGCTCGAAGACGTCGGCGACCTGGCGGGCGGTGGCGCCGTAGCGCATGGTCGCGTCGGGGTAGGTGGTGTCGGTCGTGATCATGACTTCTCCTTGCTGTTGCGGTCGAGCAGCACACTGACCGCGACACCGACCACCAGCCCCCAGAAGGCTGAGCCGATGTTGAGGACGGTGATGTCGGCGACGGTCACCAGGAAGGTGACCAGCGCGCCGGTGACGTGAGGGCCGCTGAAGGCGGTCTGGAAGGCACCCTGGAGCGGCTTGAGCATGGCGAGGCCGCCGAGCGCGGCGACGTACGCCTCGGGCATGGTGGTGATCACCCGGACCATGCCCGGGGCGAGCAGCCCGAACCCGATGGCCAGTACGCCGCACCACACCGCCGCGGCATAGTGCCGTCGCCGCTCCCCCGAGGCGGTGACCAGTGCGTTGGTCGGCCCGGCCAGGCAGGTGGAGACCCCGCCGAACGGGGCCGCGACCAGCGAGGTCACCCCGCACCAGCCGGTCACCTGGTTCATCCTCGGGTCGTGGCCGGCGGCGCGCAGGACGGCCATGCCCTGGCCGTTCTGGACGACGAGGACGGTGATGAGCAGCGGGATGGTGAGCTCGACGAAGGCCGACCCGGTGAAGGTCGGTGCGGTCCAGACCGGGTCGATCACCCAGCGGCCGGAGACCTCGACGGCTGGCCGGTCCGCGAGGCTGACCGCGACCGCACCGACCGCCAGCGCCACCAGCACCGCGGGGAGCCAGCGGGCCAGCCGCGGGATCGCGCTGACCGCGAGGAAGGCGGCGACCATCGGTCCGGCGATCGCCAGGTCGCGGTCGACGGCGAGGACCAGGTCGGTGCCGAAGCGGAGGAAGACGCCGGCGACCATCGCCATCACGATCGGCATCGGCAGCAGGTGCATCACCCGGTCGACCTGCCGGGTCAGGGCCAGCGCGACCAGCAGCGCCGCGGCCATGACGAACCCGCCGACCGCCTCGGGCCAGGTGGTGCCGGCGGCCATCGCCTGGCCGACGACCACGGTGCCGGGGATGGTCCAGAAGTAGACCAGCGGCTGCCGGCTCCAGCGCGAGGCGATGATCGTCAGCACCCCGTTGAGGCAGAAGACGGCGCTCACCCAGGAGGCGACGACAGCGGCGGAGAGCCCGGCACCTTGGCCGACGGCCAGGATCACCGCGACCGGTCCGGTGCAGGAGAACAGGAAGCCGATGAAGCCGTTGACCAGCTCGTGACGGCCCAGGTCTCGCCTCAGGCCTGTCGGTGCGTCCCGGACGTCGAGGTCGGTGCTCATGGCTCCTCCGTCGGCTCGGCCGCCAGCGCGGCGAGCTCGGTCCGGCTGCGTACGCCGAGCTTCGCGTAGATGCGGGTCAGGTGGTACTGCACGGTCTTGGGCGAGACGAACAGCTGCGCGGCGACCTCACGGTTGGAGAGGCCCGAGGCGACCATCTCCGCGACGGTCTCCTCCTGGGGTGTCAGATCCACCGGCCCGCGCTGGCCGCGCGGTGCCCGCACTCCCCCGGCGCGCAGCTCGCGCTCGGCGGCGTCGACGTACATCGACGCGCCCAGACCGTCCCACAGGTCGCGCGCGGACGAGAGCAGCGCCTCGGCGTCGCGGCGGCGTCCGGCACGGCGCAGCGCCTGGCCGTAGGCGAAGGTGATCCGGGCGCGCTCGTAGCGCAGCGGCAGCCCGTCGAGGAGCTCGAGGGCGCGGTCGAAGGTGTCGCGGACCCCGGCGAGGTCGCCGCGCGCGCCGTGCCAGCGGCCACGTGCGGTGGCGAGCCTGGCCTGGGCGGAGCGGTGCTCCTCCTCGCGGGCGCGGGTCTCGTGCGGGCGCAGGAACTCGTCGGCCTCGTCCAGGCGGCCCTCGGCGACCAGCGCTGCGGCGTACGTCTCGGCCCAGGGCCAGATCGCCGGCTCGGTCAGCGCGCTGCCGGCCGGGGCCTGGGTGAGCGGCTCGAGGATGCGGAGCACGGCACGGAAGTCGCTGCGCGCCTCGGCGATGTGGGCACGAGCGAGCAGGGCGGGGACCCGCATGATCTCGTAGCCCTGCGCGCCGATCTCGGCGGCACGGGCGGTGCGGGCGGCGTCCTCCCAGCTGCCGCGCAGCAGATGGGTCTCGGTGGCGGTCCACTCCAGGAGCGGGGTGACCAGGGCGATGCCCGACGTCGTGGCGAGCGCTCGCCCGGCGGCGACCGTCTGCAGCGCCGCGTCGCCCTCACCGGTGAGGAACTGCACGCGCGCCAGCCAGGCCAGCGCCCACATCGCGATCCGCGTCGAGCCGCCCAGGATCCGCGGGTCGGTGACCCCCTCCAGTCGGCTGCGGCTCTCGTCGGGCTCGTCGGTGAGCACACCGAGCCAGCCGCGGCCCATCGTGACCCGCTGGGTCTGGGCGCCGTGACCGACACGGCGGGCGGCCAGGGCGTACGCCTCGTGGGCCTCCTCGAACCGGCCCGACATCGCCAGCCCGAGCCCGCGGATCGCCGCCGCCTCGACGCCCGCCGCCGAGTCGCGGCCGGCGAGCGAGATCGCCCGGTCGGCCCAGGTGACCAGCTCCTCACCACGGCACAGCGCCAACGAGTGCAGCACGTGGCGGGTGGCGATCAGCGCGGCGGTCTCCGGCTCCCGGTCGGCGTTGACGATGTCCCAGGCGCGCTTGAGCCGCACCTCAGCCTCGGCGGCGCGGCCGCGCAGGATCGCCAGGTAGGCGAGCACGGCGTCGCGCAGCGGCGTCTCGCGCAGGCTCTCGACGACGGGCACCAGCGCCGCCGCGCCCATGCCGTCGCCCGCCGCGACCAGTGCGTCGACCGATCGGATCAGCCGGTCGTCGCGGCGTACCGGGTCCTCGGTGAGGCGGCTGGCGTCGCGGTAGAGGGCCGCCGCCTGCGCCCAGGCACCCTCGTCGCCCCGCCGCTGCGCCAGTCGGGCGACCTCCTCGGCGAGCTCGGCGTCGGGCACCGGGGTCGCGGCGACGAGATGCCGGGCCCGCCGGACCTCGTCGTCGACGATCGCCGCCGCACGCTGGTGCGCGTCGGCGGCGCGGCGCGCGCCCATCGTGCCCAGCACGGCGACACCGACCAGCGGCGTACGCCAGCGGGGGCGGTGGTCGCGGGTCGTCTCGACGAGCCCGGCCGAGACCAGGGCGTCGACGGCGGACAACGGGTCCTCGAGCCCGGCGAGGTTCGCGGCCTGCCCCAGGGATGCGTCCTCCCCCAGGATCGCGAAGGCCTCGGCGAGCGCACGCCCGTCGGCACCGCAGCCGGCGAGCGCGAGCTGAACCTCGTCGCGTACGTGCACAGGGGCCGGCAGCTGGGTGTCCGGCCGAGCCCAGCGGCTCGGCGGGAGCTCGTCGAGCAGGGCGACCGCGTCCCGCGGGCTGCCGGCGGTGTGGCGGGTGAGGACCTCGGCCATCGCCGGGTGCAGGACCCGGCCGCGCAGTGCCGCGAGCTCGCCGACCGCGGTCGCGTCCAGCCCCTCGATGCGTACGGTCTCGGCGGCGATCTCGCCGAGGAACGGGGTGCTGCGGGTGGCCGCCAGCACCACCAGCACGGGGGCGTCACGGTGTCGGCGCAGCGCGGAGGCGATCGCCTGCAGCGAGAGCGTGTCGGCGAGGTCGGCGTCGTCGACCAGGACCAGACCGGGCTCGTCGGCCGCGGCGGGCTCGAGGGCTCGCGCCATCAGCGCGTCGGCCGCGGCGACCGGATCGGCCGGCGGAGCCCCGCCGAGCAGCTGGCGGAGCACCGAGCCAGGACAGTCCTGCTCCCAGGCACCCGCGCGCGCCTTCAGGGCCGGCGTGGCGACCCGGTCGGCGAGGCCGCGGAGCAGCGCGGTCTTCCCCAGCCCTGGGTCCCCGAGGACCAGGACGGCGGCGGCGCCTTCGGTGCGAGCCAGGGCCAGCCGCGAGGTGAGCTCGACGAGCTCGTCCTCGCGACCGACACACCCAGCTCGTTCGATGAGCACGGTCACACCCTAGGCCCCTTTCATGCAGGCAGACCCTCGTCGAGGGCGACGGTCACGACCGGCTCCTCCGGGGATCGCGGCACCGCCACGGTGACCACCGCACCGAGCACCGCGAAACCCGCGAAGATCTGGAAGGCGGTCGTGCCTCCGACTCCGGCGGCGACCAGGGCTCCGCCGATGATCGGTCCGACGATCCCGCCGAGGCGCCCGAACCCGGCGCACCAGGCGACACCCGCGCCGCGGGCCCGGGTCGGGTAGTAGTTGGCGACGAGCCCGTAGATGAGCACCTGGGTGCCGATCGTGCCGACGCCGGCGATCGCGACCGCCGGGAACAGGACGGCGAGGGGCAGCCCGAGGGGCAGCAGCAACAACATCAGGCCGGCGAGCACGAAGGTCGTCGAGACCACCTTCTTGGCGCCGGTCCGGTCAGCGACGTACGAGGCCAGGAGGCCACCGATGATGGCGCCACCGTTGAGCACCAGCAGGAAGGTGAGGGCGTACGCCTTGCCGTAGCCGTTGTCCTCCATGATCTTCGGCAGCCAGGTGTTGAGGCCGTAGGTCAGCAGCAGGCCGGAGAAGCTCATCAGGCCGAGCACGATGGTCGGAAAGGCGAGCGGGCGGCGGGCCAGGGCACCGAAGCCGACCGCGTCCTGGGCGGTGCTGGTCGCGGCGACCCGGCCACGGGAGTCGAGCCACAGCTGCGACTCGGGCAGCTTGGCGACGGCGAACGGGAGCAGCAGGACCAGCGGGGCGGCGCCGATCGCCATCAGGATCCGCCAGTTGGAGCCGCTCGGGTCGATGATCAGAGCCATCAGCGAGGCGCTCACGCCACCGGCGGGGATGCCGCTGTAGACGATCGCGTTGAGCCGGTTCTTCCGCTCCGGCGGCGCGAACTCGGCGACCAGGGCACCGACGGTCGCCAGGATCGCGCCCAGCCCGATACCGGTGAGGAAGCGCAGGATGCCGAAGACGGCGATCGACTGCGCGAAGGCGGTCGCGGCCATCCCGAGCGAGAACCAGGTGATGCTGGCGAGCACGACCTTGCGGCGCCCGATCCGGTCGCTGACCGCGCCCGCGCTCAGCGCGCCGACGAGGACGCCGACCAGGGCGTAGCTGCCCAGTGTGCCCGCCTGGCCCGCGGAGAGCTGCCCGATCTGGGTGGGGTCGGCCATGAGCGTCGGCAGCACCGTGCCGTAGACCACGAGGTCGTAGCCGTCGAACATCAGGGCCAGCGCGGAGAGCGCGACGACCCAGGACAGCTGGCGCCCGGTCCTGGCCCGGGCGATTTCGTCGGTGTTTTCGGACATGGTGATCTCCATGGGTGACGCGAGCGTGCTCGCGAGGGGAGGGACGGCCCCGAGAGAGGAACCTGGTGGCTCAGCCGAGGTCACCGCCGGCGACGGGAAGGACCGTGCCGGTGATGTAGGAGGCTTCCTCGGAGGCGAGGAAGCAGATCGCGGCGGCCTGCTCGTCGAGCGTGCCGTAGCGGTGCATCAGTGAGGTCTCGAGGGTCTGGTCGATGTGGGCCTGGAACCACGCCTTCTCGGCGTCCGTCCGGGGCGTTGGTGTGCCCCGGGAGATCCGGCGTGGCGGAGCCTCCGTACCTCCCGGGGCCGTCGCGGTGACCCGGATGCCGGCTCCGGCGTACTCCAGCGCGAGGGAGGCGGTGATCGCGTTGATCCCACCCTTCGCGGCCGAGTACGGGATCCGGTGGATGCCACGGGTCGCGGCCGAGGACACGTTCACGATCACGCCGCGACCACGCTCGACCATGCCCGGCAGAGCCGCCCGGCAGGCATAGAGCGTCGTCATCAGCGACCGGGTGATCTCGGCGTCGATCTGCTCGGCGGTGAACTCGGTGAACGGCTTGAAGTTGATCGCTCCGCCGACGTTGTTGACGAGCACGTCGATCCGGCCGTACGTCGCGACTGCCCGCTCCACGAGGGCGGCCGCGCCCTCGTAGTGCTCGAGGTCGCACTCGACCGCGCTGGCGCTCGCGCCCTGGCCGGTGAGCTCGTCGGTGACCTCGGCGACCAGCGGGGAGCGGTCGGCGAGGACGACCTTGCCACCCTCGGCGGCCACCCGGCGGGCGACCTGGGCGCCGATGCCCTGGGCCGCGCCGGTGACCACCACGACCTGCCCGGCGAACCGGCCCGGGGTGATGAACCTCGGCCTGGTCGCGGCGGCCGACTCCGCCATCGCGCGCCGCATCGTCTCCTGGGACCGCTCGCTGTGGGCCTTGATCAGGTCGCGGGCGGCGATCCGGTCGCCGCGCTCGAAGGCCTCGACGATGTCGAGGTGGTCCTGGGTGCACCGCGGGTGGCACCAGGTGGCGTTGCGCAGCACATCCTCCATCCGGCCCTTCACCCCGAGCGCCTGGTAGGCGGCCAGCAGGTGGCCGTTGCCGGTGAGGGTGAACAGGTAGTCGTGGAAGGCCGCGTTCGACTCGGTGTAGCCGTGGGCGTCCAGGAAGCGGTCGCCGTCGACGTACGGGAGGGTCGACTCGGCGAGCAGCCGGTAGCCGGCCAGCTGCTGGGAGTCCAGCCGCCCGATGGTCAGATCGAGCGCCCCCACCTCCAGCGCCGCCCGGGCCTCGAAGATCGCGTCGGACGCGGAGATGTCCGGGTGCTCCTCGCCGATCGTGTAGCCGTCCGTCGTCGAGATCTCACCTCTGGCGGCCGAGACCTCAGTTCTGGTCGTCGAGTCTGCAGTTGTGGAGACCGAGTCTGCAGTTGTGGCGGCGGGGAAGACCTCCTGGCCGCCGATCCGCCGGGCGCCCTCGGCCGGGATCAGATCCTCGCCGTCGACGACCTCGCCGGCGGCGCCGTCGAACGCGACCGGCGCCATCAGCTGGCCGGCGATGCGGCGTACGACGTCACCGTCGTTACGAGCCACGGCATCGGTCTCGGCTCGCTCCAGGTCGCGAGCGGAGAACATCTCCTGGCCGCCGATGGCTCGCGCCGCCGGGTCGGTCTTCCATTCGTTCGCCACAACTGCAGTCTCGGCCGCCACAGGTGCAGTTTCGGCCGCCACAAGTGCAGTCTCGGCCGCCACAGGTGCGGGCTCGGCGGCCACAGGTGCGGGCTCGGCGGATGCATCGGCAGGGGCGGGGACGGCGAGGGCAAACTTCTCGTAGTAGAAGCCGGTGGGCTCGATGCCGGCATCGGCGACGTGCGTACGCACCGCCTCGACCATCGGCGGCGGGCCGCACAGGTAGATCGCGACGTCGCCGTCGTGGAGGTCCTCCTCGCCGATCAGGCTCATCACGTAGCCCTTGTTGGCGGCGCTCGAGGCGGGGTCGGAGACGCAGTGGTCCCAGGTGAAGGCGGGCAGCCGCGAGACCAGCTCGCCGACCTCGTCGAGCTTGACCAGGTCGTCGTCGGTGCTGACGCCGTAGACCAACCGGCCGCCGCGGTCGCAGCCGTCGACCTCCAGCTGGCGCAGCATCGAGAGCACGGGTGCCAGCCCGGTGCCACCGGCCAGCATCAGCACCGGCCGGCGCGCCTCGCGCAGGAAGAAGGAGCCGTTCGGCCCGGTGAAGGTGACCTCGTCGCCGACGGCGGCGCGCTCGGTCAGCCAGGTCGACATCGCGCCGCCCTCGGTCAGCTTGACCAGGAAGACGAGCCGCTCCTCGTGCGGGGCGTTGGCGAAGGAGTACGACCGGGTGACCTCGGTGCCCGGGACGGCGATGTTGACGTACTGGCCAGGCAGGAAGGCGAGCTCACCGCGGTTGGGGATGTCGATGGACAGCTCCACCGTGGTCGGGCTCAGCCGGTCCAGGCCGACGACGGTGCCGGTGTAGCTCGCTGCCCCGGTCTTGGCGACCTCGGAGGTGGTAGCGATCTGCAGCGCGAGGTCCGAGCGTGGCTTCATCGAGCACGGCAGGGCGTACCCCTCGGCGGCCTCCGCCGCCGACAGCGCGTCCTCGATGTAGGTGCCGCCGTCGTACTCCCCCGACTCGCACAGCGCCTTGCACGTCCCGCAGGCGCCGTCGCGGCAGTCCAGCGGGATGTTGATCCGCTGCCGGTAGGAGGCGTCGGCGACGGTCTGGTCCTCGCGGACGGTGATGAAGCGGGTCACCCCGTCCTCGAAGGAGAGGGCCACCTGGTGAGCGGCGACCTCGCCAGAAATGGGCTCAGCAGTTGCAGTCATCGCGCGCCTCAGACGTGGTAGATGTCGACGACGTGGTGGATGTAGTCGTTCTTCAGCACCACGGTCTTGCGGCGGATCAACGGCTGCTCTCCGGAGAAGTCGATGGTGTAGAACGACGTGCCGTAGTAGGGGTCGACGGTCTTGTAGCGGAAGTACATGGTGTGCCAGTTGAAGCGCACGTCGACCAGGTCGCCGCGGCGCTCGATGACCTCGACGTTGCTGATGCTGTGGGACGTACGCGGCTCCGGCAGCGAGGTCGCCGAGGACCGCTCCGTACGGATCCGGAAGACGCGGTCCTCCAGACCACCCTTGTTGGGGTAGTAGATGAGGGACATCTCGGTCTGCGGGTCCTCGGTGAGGAGGTCGGCGTCGTCCCAGCAGGGCATCCAGTAGACGACGTCGTCGGCGTAGCACTCGAGCCACTTCTCGAACTCGCGGTCGTCGAGGAAGCGCGCCTCGCGGTAGAGGAACTGCTCGATCGAGTTCTGGGTGATCAGCTTCGCCCCGGTCGCGATGTTCTGCTGCGTGATCGTCATCGTCACTCACCCTTCTCGTTCGCGATGGCCGTACGCATCTGCTCGGCCCACTGGGCGTGCATGACCGGGTACAGGCCCTCGTCCTCGTTCTTCGCACCGGCCGAGATGACGCCCGGCATCTCCAGCGCCTCGGCGACCTCGTCGGGCCCGGTGAGCCAGTGTTCGGCACCGCGGCTCATGTCGTTCCACGGCGCTGCGGAGGCCTGGTACGTCACGTAGCAGGAGCGGAACTCCTCCAGGTCGTCGGGCGTGGCCATGCCGGAGGCGTTGAAGAAGTCCTCGTACTGCCGGATCCGCCAGGCGCGCGACTCGGGGCTCTCGCCCTTCGGGGCGATGCAGTAGATGGTGACCTCGGTCTTGTCGACCGAGATCGGCCGGAAGTGCCGGATCTGGGTCGAGAACTGGTCCATCAGATACACGTTCGGGTAGAGCAGCAGGTTGCGGGAACCCTTGACCATGAACTCGCCCTTGGCGTCGCCGAACTTCTCCTTGAGCGTGTCCATCTGGTCCCACAGCGGCCGGTCGGCCGGGTTGGCCGCCCAGGTCCACAGGCACAGGTGGCCGTTCGGGTAGGACCAGTAGCCACCCCCGGCCTTGCCCCAGCTGCCGGCGTCGACGGTCTTGGTGGTGTTCTTCGACTCACCGGTGTTGCGGCGCGAGGTGGTGGCGGCGTAGTTCCAGTGCGTCGCGGTGACGTGGTAGCCGTCGGCGCCGTTCTCCGCCTGCACCTTCCAGTTGCCGTCGTAGGTGTAGGTCGAGGCACCGCGCAGCACCTCGAGCCCGTCGGGCGACTGGTCGACGAGCATGTCGATGACCTTGACGGTGTCGCCGAGGTGCTCGTCCAGCGGGAGCACGTCCTCGTTGAGCGAGCCGAACAGGAAGCCCCGATAGCTGTCGAAGCGCGCCACGTGGGTGAGGTTGTGGGAGCCCTCGGTGTTGAAGCTCTCCGGGTAGCCGGCGTCGTCGGGGTCCTTGACCTTGAGCAAGGTGCCGTCGTTGCGGAACGTCCAGCCGTGGAACGGGCAGGTCAGCGTCATCCGGTTGTCGGTCTTGCGCCGGCACAGCATCGCGCCGCGGTGGGCGCAGGCGTTGATCATGCAGTGCAGCTCGCCGTCCTTGTCGCGGGTGATCACGACCGGCTG
Source organism: Nocardioides sp. NBC_00368 (assembly GCF_036090055.1). Classification (NCBI taxonomy): domain Bacteria; kingdom Bacillati; phylum Actinomycetota; class Actinomycetes; order Propionibacteriales; family Nocardioidaceae; genus Nocardioides; species Nocardioides sp. NBC_00368. Next base: position 5,608,222 of record NZ_CP107970.1, on the reverse strand, counting down.
CCGACCGATGTAGGTGGTGAGGTAGTCGCCGGGGTTCGGCACCTGACTCTCGTGGGCGAGGTAGATCCAGTTGCCCTCGAAGATGTGCTTCATCTCCAGCTCGAAGATCTCCTCGTCGGTGAAGATCCGGCGGTTGGCGCGGTAGATCCCGGCCTCGCGGTCCTCGACCACGGCGTCCGCCAGGACGTTCTCGATGTGGCCCAGGCTCTCGGTGAGCGGTGCGGTCATGTGATGCCTCCAACGGGTGACGGTCACCACACCTTCGCAAGGAGTGGCGGCCGTCACACCAGGCGAATGCCCAGTTCCGACCTAGGCATCCATTGATCATTCAGATCAATCAATAGGCGTCTGTTTCGTCCTTGTTGTTTATCTATCGCGGGCCTAGTGTGGCGGTCGTCACCACCTCGTGAGGAGCGCTTCATGGAGCTACGCCACCTGCGGTACTTCGCCGCGGTCGCCGAGACCTGTCACTTCGGACAGGCCGCGGCACAGCTGCACATCGCCCAGCCGGCGCTCTCCCAGGCGATCCGCCAGCTCGAGTCCGAGCTCGACGTCACCCTGTTCACCCGGACGACCCGCCAGGTCTCCCTCACCCCCGCCGGCGAGTTCCTGCGCACCGAGGCCGCGCGGGTCCTGGCCGCCGTCGACGACAGCGTCCGAGGCGTACGCCGCATCGGGGCCGGCCGCCACGGCCTGGTGCGCCTGGGCCTGACCGGCACCGCGTCGTTCTCGCACCTGCCCGGCATCGCCCGGGTGGTCAAGCGCGAGCTGCCCGGGGTGGCGCTCGAGATCCACGCCGACCTGCTCACGCCGGCCCAGTGCGAGCGGCTGCAGAGCGGGGCGCTCGACCTCGGCGTACTGCGGCCGCCGGCCGTCGGCGAGGGGCTGACCCTGCGCACCCTCGAGGTCGAGCCCCTCGCCCTCGCCATCCCCCTCGACCACCGGCTCGCCGTCGAGCCGGTCGTGGCGCTCGCCGACCTGCGCACCGAGCCGTTCATCGCCTACAGCGCCCGCGACTCCGCGGTCAACGAAGCCGTCCTGCGCAGCTGCCGCGAGGCCGGGTTCGTGCCGCGCCGCGAGCACGAGGCGCCGAGCACCGCGGTCCTGCTGGCGCTGGTCGCCGCGGGCCTCGGCGTCGCGGTCGTCCCGGCCTCGGTCCGTGCCCTCCCGCTGGAGGGCGTGGTCTTCCGAGACCTGCTCGACGCGGGCAGCGTCGAGCTCTCCCTCGCCTACCGCACCGACGACGACAACCCCGTCGTCGACGCCGTCATCGAGATCCTCGAGGCAGCCGACCTGTTCACCGCACCCCGTCTGGAAGCTCCCCGGTCATGAAGATCACCAAGGTCGAGGCGATCCCGTTCGCCATCCCCTACCGCAAACCGCTGCGCTTCGCCTCCGGCGAGGTCCACACCGCCCAGCACGTGCTGGTCCGGGTCCACACCGACGACGGTGTCGTGGGCGTCGCCGAGGCGCCGCCGCGGCCGTTCACCTACGGCGAGACCCAGGCCGGGATCATCGCCGTGATCGACCAGCTCTTCGCCCCGCAGCTCGCCGGGCTCACCCTGCTCGAGCGGGAGACCGCCCGCGCGCTGATGGAGCGCACCGTCGGCAACCCCACCGCAAAGGCCGCAGTCGACATGGCCATGTGGGACGCCCTCGGCAAGACCCTCGACCTGCGGGTCGTCGACCTCCTCGGCGCCTTCACCGACCGGATGCGCGTCTCGCACATGCTCGGCTTCGACTCGCCCGAGGCGATGGTCGCCGAGGCGGAGCGGATGCGGGAGACGTACGGGATCTCGACGTTCAAGGTGAAGGTCGGCCGCTCCCCCATCGAGCTCGACACCGCCGTCGTCCGTGCCCTGCGGGAACGGTTCGGCGCCGAGATCGAGCTGTACGTCGACGGCAACCGCGGCTGGACCGCGGCCGAGTCCGCCCGCGCGATGAAGCAGATGGCCGACCTGGACCTGCTCTTCGCCGAGGAGCTCAACCCGGCCGACGACGTGCTCGGGCGGCGCTGGCTGGTCAGCCAGGTCGACGTGCCGTTCATCGCCGACGAGTCGGTGCCGACGGCGGCCGACGTGACCCGCGAGGTGCTCGGTGGCTCCGCCACCGCCATCAGCATCAAGACCGCGCGCACCGGCTTCACCGGGTCGCAGCAGGTGCTCCATCTGGCCGAGGGTCTCGGGCTGGAGGTCGTGATGGGCAACCAGATCGACGGCCAGCTCGGCAGCGCCTGCTCGATCGCCTTCGGCGCGGCCCACCGGCTCACCTCCCGCCGGGCCGGTGAGCTCTCCAACTTCCTCGACATGGCCGATGACCTGCTCACCGAGCCGCTCGAGATCCGCGACGGCGAGCTCGCCGTACGTCCTGGTGCCGGCCTCGGGGTCGAGATCGATCCGGAGAAGCTGGATCGCTACCGCACCGACAACTGAACACCGGACCCCACACCGCAACACGAGAGGACACACTCATGACCACCGACCAGACCCTCGAGTCCGCCGAGGCAGCCACCGCGGCCGCCTCGGGCGCCTCCGCCACCGAGCGGTTCGCCGCCGACAAGTCGCCCTTCGACGCCGTCAAGGACACCCCGCCCGAGCGCGTCGACCGGCTCGCCAAGCGCGTGCTCAACGCCGTCTACGACACGATCCGCGAGGAGAAGGTCAGCTACGACGAGTACAACGCGCTCAAGGCGTGGCTGATCCAGGTCGGCAAGGACGGCGAGTGGCCGCTCTTCCTCGACGTCTGGGTCGAGCACGAGATCGAGAAGGTCGCCACCGAGCACCGCGAGGGCAACAAGGGCACCATCGAGGGCCCCTACTACGTCCCCGAGGCCCCGGAGCAGGGTGCCAACGGCACCATCCCGATGCGCGAGGGCGAGTCCGGCACCCCGCTGACCTGGACCGGCACGATCACCTCGACCGACGGCACCCCGCTCGACGGCGCCAAGGTCGAGCTCTGGCACGCCGACGCCGACGGCTTCTACTCCCAGTTCGCCCCCGGCATCCCGGAGTGGAACCTGCGCGGCAGCTTCACCGTCGGTGCCGACGGCGCCTTCGAGATCCACACGATCCAGCCAGCGCCCTACCAGATCCCGACCGACGGCTCCTGCGGCAAGCTCATCGCTGCCGCCGGCTGGCACGCCTGGCGTCCGGCCCACCTGCACGTCAAGGTGTCGGCCCCGGGCCACGAGCTCCTCACCGCCCAGCTCTACTTCCCCGGTGACGAGCACAACGACGACGACATCGCCTCGGCGGTCAAGCCCGAGCTCGTGCTCGCGCCCGTCGCCAACGAGGACGGCTCCGTCAACGTCGACTACGGCTTCGTCCTCGACCCGGTTCGCGGCTGATGCTCTATCACGTACGCATGGACGTCCGGATCCCGCACGACCTGGATCCGGACGTCCGCGACGACACGATCGCCCGCGAGAAGGCCTACGCCCAGGAGCTCCAGCGCGCCGGGAAGTGGCCGCACCTGTGGCGCATCGCCGGGGAGTACGCGAACTTCTCGGTCTTCGACGTCGAGTCCCACGACGAGCTCCACCAGATCCTCTCCGGCCTGCCGCTGTTCCCCTACATGGACGTGCAGGTCACCCCGCTGGCGAAACACCCCTCCAAGGTGGACTGATCGCACCTCGGGCGCTCGACCTGCAAGGATGAGCGCCCGAGGTGATGAGATGTCGATGATCGACTATGCGGCTCCCGCGGGGCCGACCCGTGGCCATCTGTCGGTGCCCGACGGCGACGGCCCCTGGCCCGGCGTGGTCGTCGTGCAGGACCTCATGGGCGTGGCGTCGGACGTTCAGCGGATCGGCGACCGGATCGCCGCCAACGGCTACCTGGCGCTGACCCCGTCGCTCTACCATCGCGGCCCGAAGGTCGGATGCGTCGTCAGCACGATGAAGTCGCTGGTGACCGGCAAGGGCACCGCGGTCGACGACCTGATCGCCGCCCGCGACCACCTCGCCGCCGACCCCCGCTGCACCGGCAAGGTCGGCATCGTCGGCTTCTGCATGGGCGGCGGCTTCACGCTCCTGCTGGCTCCCCGGGGCATCTTCGACGCGGCGGCACCGAACTACGGGGTGCTGCCGAGGGACCTGTCCGAGCTGAGCTCCTCATGCCCGATGGTCGCGAGCTTCGGCGCCAAGGACCGCATGCTGCCCGGCGCCGTGCACAAGGTCGAGGCGGCGCTCGCCGCGGGCGACGTGCCCCGCGACCTGAAGGAGTACCCGGACGTCGGCCACAGCTTCATGAACGAATGGGGCTTCCCCCGCCCGGTCCCCACCCTGGAACGGGTGGTCGGCTACAACTACTCCGAGCCCGAGGCGGAGGATGCCTGGCGACGCATCTTCGCGTTCTTCGACGAGCACCTCGGTCCGAAATAGCACCGAAACCTCGGCGCACTACTGTGGTGGAGCCCGAGTTCAACGGACAGCAAGGCCTCCAGGCCGGGAAAGCGGACACCTCCGGGCACGACCAACCGTCTGCGCCTGCTAGGAGAGCATCTGTGAGCACTTTCCACGTCCCTGCCGTCGACATCGCTGCGTACGTCCAGGGCGGGACGCCCGAGGAGTTGGCGGCCGTGGCCGCCGCGATCGACACCGCCTGCCGTGAGATCGGCTTCATCCAGATCCTCGGCCACGGCGTCGCGCCTTCTACGGCCGAGGGTCTCGCCTCGGCGATGGACGACTTCTTCGCCCTGCCGACGGCGGAGAAGAGCCGGTGGCGCCGCCCGGCTGCCGAGAACCGTGGCTACACCCCGCCGAAGTCGGAGACGCTCGCCCTCAGCGCCGGCGTGCAGTCCGAGACCCGGATGAAGGACTTCTTCGAGGCGTTCAACGTCGGCTCGTCGATCTCCGACCACCCCGAGGACGAGCTCGTCGAGGCGCACTACGCGGAGAACACCTGGCCGGCGGTCCCGGGCTTCCAGGCGCGGGTCGACGCCTGGCGAGCCGAGGCCGCCCGGGTCGCGCGCACCATGGTCACGATCTTCGAGGACGCGCTCGACCTTCAGCGCGGCGCGATCGCAAGCCTGGCGGCTCATCCGATCGAGGTCCTGCGGATGAACAACTACGCCCTGCCCGAGGGCACCCGCGTCGAGGTCGACGAGGACATGATCGGGATGGGCGAGCACACCGACTACGGGATCGTCACGATCCTGTGGGCCGACCGGGTCAAGGGGCTGCAGGTCCTGCACGGTGGCGAGTGGCACGACGTCAGCCCGGCCGACGGGGCGCTGCTGATCAACCTCGGCGACCTCACCACCCGGCTGACCAACGAGCAGTGGCTCTCGACCCTGCACCGGGTCAAGCCGCCGATCGTCGGTGGCACCATCCGGCGACGCCGGTCGGCTGCGTACTTCTTCGACGGCGACGCCGAGGCGGTGATCGGTCCACTGCCGGGGTTCGTCGACGACGAGCACCCGCGCCTCTACCGTGACGTCACGGTCGACGAGCACATCGCCGCCAAGCTCGCGGGCTCGCGCGCCGGCGTGCTCAACGCCACCGCCGCGCGCGAGGCCGCGAGGGTCCTCACCGCGGGTCGTTGACCGGCGGCTCGACCTTCTTGGTGTGCCGGCGAGCGACCGCCGCCGGCCACCAGATCCTGTCGCCGACCAGCGCGAAGACCGCGGGCACGACCACGGTGCGGACGAGGAAGGTGTCCAGCAGGATGCCCAGACCCACGATCAGGCCCACCTGAGTCAGCGTGATCAGCGGCAGCACGCCCAGCACCGCGAACACCGAGGCCAGCACGATGCCGGCGCTGGTGATGACGCCACCGGTCAGCCCGACCGCCATGACCATCGCATCGACGGTGTCGTGCTCGGCGGTCTCCTCCTTCGCACGCAGGACGAGGAACACCGTGTAGTCGACGCCGAGCGCCACCAGGAACAGGAAGGCGTAGATCGGTGTGCTGACGTCGAGCGCGGGGAACCCGAAGACATGCGTGCTCATCCACGCACCCAGGCCGAGGGCGGAGAAGGTGGCGATCACGCTGATGGTGACGAGCACCAGGGGAGTCACGATCGACCGCAGCACCGCGAAGAGCACCAGCAGCACCACCAGCAGGATCATCGGCACGACGACCTTCAGATCACGCTCGGCACCGTTCCGGCTGTCCAGGTCCTTGGCCACGCTGCCGCCGACGAGAGCACCGGTCCCGGCCAGCTCGCTGCGCATCGTCTCGATCGTCTCGATGCTCTCCGGTGTGGCTGGTGCGTCATCAAGCGTCGCGGTGATCTTCACCAGGTCGCCGCTCTCGCCCGACGGGCGCGCGCTGTCGACGCCGTCCATCTGGTTGACCTGCGCGAGCACGGCGTCGGCCTCGTCGGCTCCGACCACGATCGTCACCGGGTCGGAGGCGCCGGGCGGGAAGTGCTTCGAGAGGGTCTCCAGACCGTCGACGGACTCGGCCTCGACACGGAACTGGTCGGTCTGCGAGAGCCCGACCTTGACGCCCAGGAGCCCGGAGGCGAGGACCCCGAGGATCACCGCGGCCACCGCCAGCACTGCTGCCGGGCGGCTCACCACGGTGCGGGCGATCCGGAACCAGACACCGTCGCGGGTCTTCTCGTCGTCGCCGTTGCGGGGTACGAACGGCCAGAAGAGGCCACGACCGAACAACGACAGCGCGGCAGGCAGTGCGAAGAGCGCGAAGAGCAGGGCGACCAGCAGACCGATCGCAGCCGAGACCCCCAGGGACCGGGTGTTGGGCGCGACGCTGAACACGAGCACCAGCAGCGCGAGCACGACGGTGAGGTTGCTGGCCACGATCGCCTCGCCCGAACCACGGACCGCCGCGGCGAGGGCCTCGCGGTGGTGCGCGTGCCGACGGAGCTCCTCGCGGTAGCGCGAGACCAGCAGCAGCGCATAGTTCGTGCCGGCGCCGAAGACGAGCACGCTGGTGATACCCGAGGTCGAGCCGTCGAGCCCGCTGCCCGTCCAGTCGGCGACGATCTGGGTGACCACCGACGCGGTGCGGTCGGCCACCGCGACCACGATCAGGGGTACGAGCCACAGCACCGGCGAGCGATAGGTCAGGATCAGCAGGAGGGCGACGACACCGGCCGTGACGAGAAGCAGGCGCAGGTCGGCCCCCTCGAACGCCGAGGAGATGTCGGCGGCGAAGGCGGCACCGCCGGTGAGCTCGACCACGAGGCCGTCGGGCCGGTCCTCGGCGACCGTGTCCCGAAGCTCGCCGACGAGCTCGGTGAGCTCGAGCCCGGTGACGTCGGCGTCGACGTCGATGGCGACGATCAGCGCGTCGCCGTCCGTCGCCGGGATCGGCGGGGAGACCTCGTTCCGGGCGATCTCGGCCCAGCGCTGCGACACCTCGGCGACCCAGGCCCGGTCCTCTGCGGTGAGCCCGCCCGTACGCTCGACCACGGCCACCGCGGGCAGCACGTCGCCTCCCGGAAAGCTCTGCTGGAGCTCCGCGACACGGGCCGACTCGGCGTCCGCCGGCAGCGGGTCGGGGGCCGAGGTGGTGGACCCCAGCGAGGAACCCAGGGCCATCACGACGCCGGTCAGGACGACCGTGATCACCAGGACCACCCAGGCTGAGGCCTTGCTCGTGGTGATGTGGGCGAGACGTGCCAGCGCGGACCGCATGGTCAGGCCTTTCGGTAGAGATGAGGATTCGTCGAGTGACATCGGGCTAGGGCCTCTCCAGGCCGGCGGCGGCTGCCGCCCATCTCCACAGCTTCTCGGTCTCGCCGTCACCGGGATGCGTCGACGCCCGATAGCTCGTGGGACGCTGCCGGCGATCGTGCCAGAAGGCGCCCGACGGCGGAGCAGGATCCGTGGCGGCGAGCCACACCGACGTGTCCGCGCCCGCCTCGGGCGTACGCAGCAGCAGCCGGGTCGACGTACGGAAGGCGGGGAGCGATCGGGCCAGGCCCGGCGTGTCCGCCCAGCCGGGATGCATGACCGAGGTGGAGATCCGGTCCGGGGACCATCGCCGGTCCAGGATCGGCGCCAGCTCCACCTGCATGCGCTTGGACCGCGCGTACGCCACGGCACCTTGGTAGGTGCCGTGCTCGAACTCGGGGTCGCCCACGGGAAGCGGCTGGGTGTACATCCCACCGGAGGCGACGAAGACCACCCTGGCGCCGCGCTCCGAACGGCGCAGCGCGGGCAGCAGGCGCTCGGTCAGCCGGATAGGCCCGAGCACGTGGGTGGCGACGGACAGCTCGTGGCCGTCGACCGACTCCGTCCGCTCGGGCGGCATCACCCCCGCGTTGTGCACCAGCACGTCGAGGGCGGTGCTGCCGTCCTCACGCGCACAGAAGTCGTCGGCGAACGCGTCGATCATCGCCGGGTCGGAGACGTCGCAGTGCTCCACCCGGAGATCGGGGACCAGCCCCTCGCGGCGCAGCAGCCGCTCGATCCGCGCGACCGCGGGCGCCGCGCGCTCGGGCGAGCGCACGAGGACGTGCACGCGCGCGCCGAGACGGGCCAGCCCCAGCACGGTCGCCTCGCCGAGCCCGCCGGCACCGCCGGTGACGATGGCGGTCCGTCCCGTCAGCGCTCCCCGGCGCGGGTCCCCCTCGGCCCAGCCGCGGCGACGGATCGCGAAGCCGAGACGGGAGTAGCCGAGCACGACCGTACGGTCGAGCACACGGTCGATGCCGTGGTCCGGTGACCCAGATGCCTGACTCATGTGCCTACATCCTTCACCTCTGCCAGCCGGGAGAGCGCTTCGCGCCGCTCCTCGGCATGGTCGACGATGCGTTCCGGATAGCCGTTGGCCATTCCATCGGAGTGGCGCCAGGGTTCATGGGCCGCCGCGCCGGGAAGGTGCCGAAGCTCGGGGACCCAGCGTCGGACGTAGTCGCCCTGCGGGTCGAACCGACGACCCTGGGTGACCGGGTTGAAGACCCTGAAGTACGGCGCGGCGTCTGTCCCGGTGCCGGCGACCCACTGCCAACCGTGGCTGTTGGAGGCCAGGTCGCCGTCGCGGAGGTGGTCCATGAAGTGCCGGGCCCCGAGCGGCCACCACATGTGCAGATCCTTCGCCAGGAAGCTCGCGACGACCATCCGCACCCGGTTGTGCATCCAGCCCTCCGCGAGCAGCTGGCGCATGCCGGCGTCGACGAACGGATAGCCGGTGGTGCCCGACTTCCATGCCTCCAGCAGCGCCTCGTCCTCGTCGTAGCGCATGCCACGCAGGTCGTCGCGCAGGTCACGCCAGGCCGATCGGGGATCGTGCCAGAGCACGTCGGCGTAGAACTCGCGCCAGGCGAGCTCCGCGACGTAGCGCTCGACGTCCTCTCCGGAGGCACCGTGCGCGAGCTCACCCAGATCCGCCAGGAGCGTACGCGGGTGGATCTCGCCGAACTTCAGTGCCGTCGAGATGCGGCTGGTCCGATCGAGGTCGGGTCGGTCCCGGGCCTCGGCGTAGCCGGCCAGGTCCTCCTCACAGAAGTCCTCCCAGCGCTGGAGCGCAGCGCGCTCGCCGGCCTCCTCGTCGGGATGCTCCGGCAGCGGGTCCGATCCGACCTCGGTCGTCCACTCGACCTGGGGATCCCCCGCAGGCGCTCTCCAGCCGTGCTCACGCCAGGCCCGCAGGAAGGGGGTGAAGACGCGGTAGGGCGCTCCGGACGTGTTCAGGATCCGGCCCGGCGTCACGGCGTAGGAGCTGCCGGTGCCGATCATCTCGATGCCGTCGGCCGCCAGGCGCTTCTCCACCGCCGCGTCGCGGCGCCGGCCGTAGGGGGTCGTCTCGGTCGAGACGTGCACCTGGCTCGCCCCGGCCTCCGCCGCAACCTGCGGCACCACCTCGGCCGGGTCGCCGTGACGGATGACCAGCGCGTCACCCGTCTCCTCGCGCAGCGCGGCGAGCGAGGCGAGGAGTCGTTCCCACCGTGGCCCGGTGCCGGCCAGGCGCGGGTCGAGCACGAACAGCGGTACCACCCGCCCGGCGGCTGCCGCCGCCTGCAGTGCCGGATGGTCCCCCAGCCGCAGGTCTCGTCGGAACCACATCAGCGACGTCGTCATGTGCGCTTCCCCTCGGCGGCTTCCAGACGGATCTGGGCGACGTCGATGCACGCGGTGCGGAAGCCCGCCTCGCAGTACGCCAGGTAGAACTCCCAGGTGCGACGGAACTCCTCGTCGAAGGTGTCCGACCGGATCGTCGGCCACGCGGCGAGGAAGGCGGAGCGCCAGCGGCGCAGGGTCTCGGCGTAGTCGGCTCCGAACCTGTCGGTGCGGGTCACGCTCAGCCCGACCTCGGCGGCCTGTTCGGAGATGACGGTCTCGGACGGGATCAGCCCGCCGGGGAAGATGTGCTTCTGGATCCAGCCGTAGGAGTGGCGGGTCGCCAGGTAGCGCTGGTGCGGCATCACGATCGCCTGGAGGGCGACGGCTCCGCCGGGACGCACCAGACGCGACAGGGCGGCGAAGTAGTCGGGCCAGTAGCGCTCACCGACCGCCTCGATCATCTCCACGCTGACCACGGCGTCGAAGGTGCCGACGACGTGCCGGTAGTCCTGCACCAGCACCTCGACGCGGTCGCTGAGACCGGCCTCCTCGATCCGCTCCCTGGCCAGCGCCGCCTGCTCGACCGACAGCGTGACGGTGGTGACCCGAGCGCCGCGACGGGCCGCCTCGATCGCGAGGGTCCCCCATCCCGTGCCGATCTCCAGCACGTCGTCACCGGCACCGACTCCCGCCAGGTCGAGGGCGGCGCCGACCTTGCGCAGCTGCGCCTCCTCCAGGTCCTGCTCGGCGAGCGGACGGGTGCGGTCGAACAGGGCCGAGCTGTAGCTGAGGCTGGGGTCGAGGAAGGCTGCGAACATGTCGTTGCCCAGGTCGTAATGGGCGGAGATGTTCTCCTGGGAGTCCTCGACCGCGCCGCGCTGGTCGGCGGGTATGGGCTGGTCGACCAGGCGGCGCAGCCGCAGCATCCAGCCCGGGACCAGCCTCGAGAGGCGTTCGGCGTACGGAGTCAGCGCGTCGGCGAGATCGGTGCCGTCCGCGGTGTGCCAGTCCCCCGCCGTGTAGGCCTCGCCGAGGCCGATCTTCGGGTTCGCCGCGAGCCGGCCGTACAGCGACTCCGGACGCCGCAGCACGATGCCCGGCCTTCCCGCGGTGGGCGAGCCGGCACGACGGTTGAGCAGGCTGCCGTCGGGGAGCACGACGTCGACCGGAACCTCCCGGGTCGCCAGGCGCAGGATCTGCTTGGCGATGCCTGCTCGCAGGCTCTTGGTGGCGGCCGGTGCCCTGTGCGCGGGCAGGTCGAGCGTCACAGGCTCTGCGGTCATGATGTGGTCTCCTTCGGAGGGGCCGGACGAGGGAAGACGGGCAACCTGCGCAGCCACAGCCGGATCCCGTGGAACCGGATGAGGGCGCTGACCCGATGCGGCATCAGCAGATGGGAGAGACTCACCCGCACCAGCGCGCGACGTGTCGCGGGCTCCGGAGTCCCGCGGGTGGTCGCCGTCAGCACACGAGCACCGTCGCGGTCGAGACCGACGGTCACCGCGACCTGTCCCGGGTCGAGCTGCAGCTGGATCACGTAGGTGCCGGTCACGTCGTTGAACGGCGAGACGTAGAAGGCCTTGCCGGTGCTGGCACGTCCGTGTCGATCGACGTCGAGCAGATAGGCATGGCGCTCGCCGTAGGTGTTGTGCACCTCGAAGACGACCGCGCGCAGCACACCGTCGTCCGACTGCACCCAGAAGACCGTGAGGGGGTTGAAGACATGACCCAGGACCCGGGCGTTCGTCAGCATCAGCACCCGATCGGTCGGCGCCAGGTCGACGCCGCGGCAGGCGAGGAACACACCGAGATCGCCACGTACGCCACGGCCCGACGAGCCCGCGTCGAGATGGTCCTCGACCCGGAACCCGGCCAGCGGACGCAGCCAGAACGGGAGCCGCGGCGGATCATCGACGTCGATGAGCCAGTGGTAGCTCCGATGGCGGAAGGCGTGCCGCAACGGCACCTCTCGGGTGTGGCTGACATGACCGACGACCAGCGCCGGCACCTCGGGAAAGACCGGTGACGGGATCACCAGGTCACCCCGAACGACTCGGCCGCCTCCACGCCGGAGCGACAGCCGTCCTCGTGGAAGCCCCAGCCGAGATGGGCGCCGGCGAAGGCCAGCCGGGGCCCACCGGCCGTACGCAGCCGCGCGGCCGCCGCGACCGCCTCGGTGGTGAAGACCGGGTGCTCGTAGGTCATCCGCGCGGTGACCGTCGCCGGATCGACATGCTCGGTCGCGTTGAGCGTCACCACGTGCTCGTCGCGGTCCTCGAGACCCTGAAGGCGATTCATCCAATAGCTGACGACCACCTTGTCGGCGCCGCCGCCGCACGAGGCCAGGCGGTAGTTCCACGACGCCCGGGCGCGTGGCGAGTCCGGCAGCAGGGTGGCGTCGCGGTGCAACCAGGTCTCGTTGCGTGAGTATCTGATGGCGGCCAGGTCCGTCTTCTCCTCCGGCGTGGCGTCGACCAGCAGCCTCAGGGCCTGGTCCGCGTGGGTCGCCACGACCACCCGGTCGAAGTGCCGGGACCCGGCCTCGGTGCGTACCTCCACACCATCGGCATGCCGCTCGACAGCGGTGACCGGCTCACCGACACGGACGTCGCCCAGCCGTTCGGCGATCCTGTCCACGTAGGTGCGAGAGCCACCAACGACCGTGCGCCACGTGGGCGACCCGGTGACCTGGAGCATCCCGTGATGGTCGAGGAAGGCGAACAGGTGCCTCGCCGGGTAGGCGGCCGCGTCCTCGTCGCCGCACGACCAGACGCACGAGACCAGCGGCACCGCGAAGTGCTGGACGAAGTAGTCACTGAAGCCGCCCTCGGCGAGGAACTGGCGCCAGGTCAGGTCGCTCCCGGACTCGAGCAGGCGGCGGGCACGGCGGTGGAACCGCGGCACCTGCGCCAGCATCCGGACGAAGCGTGGGTCACGGAGGCGACCCGGGTCGGCCAGGATGCCGCTCAGTCCCTTGCCGCCGGCGTAGGACAGGCCGCAGTCGTCGCAGACGATGCTCATGCTCATCTCGGTCGGCCGGGTCTCGACGCCGAGCTCCGCGAACAGGCGGAGCAGGTTCGGATAGGTGCGCTCGTTCATCACGATGAAGCCACTGTCCACGCGGAGGCGGGCACCCGAGGCGGACGAGACGTCGTGCGTGTGCGCGTGGCCGCCGAGCCGCCGCTCCGACTCGAAGAGGGTGACGTCATGGGTGCGCGCGAGGAGATGGGCCGCGGTCAGACCGGAGACCCCGCCCCCGATCACGGCGACGCTCGGCCGCTGGGTCTTGGCCGTTCGGCTCATGGGTACTCCCTCGTCAGGCGACAGCACTGCCACTGGCTGATTCCGGTGATCGAATGTACAATCTTTGTACAAGGTATGTCAAAGGTTTGAAAGGGGCGCAATGATGAGAATCGATCGAACCGTGGAGACCTCCGCACCGACCACCCAGGTGTTCGCCTTCCTGGCCGACTTCACCACCACCGAGGAGTGGGATCCGGGCACGGTGCGCACCGAACGCATCTCCGGCGACGGCGGGGTCGGGACGGCGTACGCGAACACCTCTCGATTCCTCGGGCGCGACACCGACCTCACCTATGTGGTGGAGGCGTACGAGCCCGACGCCCGGGTCGCGCTACGCGGGGAGAACAAGACCGTCGTCGCCCATGACACGATGACCTTCGTACCGACAGCCACGGGCGGAACATCTGTACGCTACGTGGCCGAGTTCGAGCTGAAAGGCATGGCCAGGATGGTGGCCCCACTGCTGACCCCCGCCTTCACCCGCCTGGGTGACAAGGCATCCGACCAGCTGCGCGCAACCCTGGACCGACTGGGCCGGTAGCCGAGCAGATGTACACCATCAAGCACGCAGCGCAGCGGGTCGGCATCACCACCGCGACACTTCGTGCCTGGGAGCGCCGATACGGCGTCATCGAGCCACATCGGTCCGAGAGTGGCTATCGACTCTACGGCGAGCACGATGTCGCCGTGCTGCGCTCGATGAAGCATCTGGTCGACCAGGGCTGGTCGGTGGGCCTGGCCGCCGCCGAGGCGATCCGGCTCGACCGCGCGCAACCCACCCACGCCACGCCCGCGGACGCCGGAGACAGCGAGAGCCGCACCCACCTCTCCCCCGACCTCGCCGGGAGGATGGCCGCCGCCGCGGCGGCGCTCGACACCGCCGACCTGGCGGCGACCCTCGACGAGGTGTTCGCCCTCGGCGGCTTCGAGACGGTGATGGCCGACCACGTCTTCCCCGCGCTGGAGGAGCTCGGTGACGCCTGGGCGGACGGCAGGGTCAGCATCGCCGGTGAGCATCTGGCCTCGAACGCGGTGATGCGCCGCCTCGCCGTCGCCTACGAGGCGGCTGCCTCCCATGGTCACGGACCCCGCGTCGCCCTCGGTACGGCACCCGGAACCCGCCACGAGATCGGCCTGCTCGCCTTCGCCGTCGCCGCCCGGCGGCACGGCTTGGACACCGACTACCTGGGGGCCGACCTCCCGATCGACGACTGGCTGGGCGTCGTCTCCGATTCCGCCCTCGCCGCGGTGGTGCTGGCGATCCCCACCACCGCCGACATCACCGCCACCGCCGCGGTGATCACCGCGCTGCGTGACCACCGCTCCGATCTCGTCGTTGCCGTCGGCGGCGCGCAGCAGAGCCATGCTCCCGAACCCGCCGTCCGCCTCGGCCACGACATCGCCGCCGGCGCGAAGGCACTGGCCACGATGATCGCGCAGCAGCGCTGACCGACCGGAACACCGCCGCCGCGGACCGACCTACTCGGGCAGGGTGGCCCCGAGCACGCGCAGCGTGTTGCCGCCCATGATCGCGGCCACCTCGGTCTCGTCGTAGCCCCGGTCGACGAGCTCTTGGGTGATGGCCGCGAGGTCGCTGGCGTCCCAGCCGACGGTGGTGGCCCCGTCGTAGTCGCTGCCGAGGGCCGCGGTCTCGACGCCACCGACCTCGACGACATGGTCGATGGCGTCGACGACGGCCTCGACGGTCAGGTCGCACACCGCGGCGTCCCAGTAGCCGACGCCGACGACACCACCGGTCGCGGCGACCCCGCGCACCTCCTCGTCGGTCAGGTTACGGTTGACGTCGCAGGTCGCCTGTACGCCGCCGTGGCTGAGCACCACCGGCTTGGTCGCCATCGCAAGCATCTCGGCGACCGCGGTGTGGCTGGCGTGGGCGATGTCGACGATGATGCCGCGACGCTCCATCTCGGCGAACACACGGCGCCCGAGATCGGTGAGGCCGCCCTTCTCGACCCCGTGCATGGAGCCGGCCACCTCGTTGTCGAAGAAGTGGGTGAACCCGGCCATCCGCATGCCGGCGTCGTAGAGCGTGTCCAGGTTGTCGAAGTCCCCCTCGAGGTTCTGGAGGCCCTCGACCGAGAAGAGCGCACCGGTGACCTGCTTTCCCGCCTCGCGGTCGGCGATGAGGGCGTCCAGGTCGGCGCGGGTGCGGATCAGCCGCAGCTTGCCCTCGGAGTCCGCCGCCGCCCTGTCGAGCTTCTGGGCGTGGTAGAGCGAGCGGTCGAGGAGCGAGGTCCAGGTGCGCGGCGGCTGGAGCTGGGCGAAGGTCAGCAGGGTGATGTTGTCGCTGTCGCCGGTGTTGCTGTCGTAGTTCTGCCCCTTGGGCGACTTCGACACCGACGAGAAAACCTGCAGCGCGACATTGCCGTCCTCCATCCGGTGCAGGTCCATGTGGCCCCGGTCCGAGTGCTCCAGCACGTCGCGGTCCCACATCAGGGTGTCGCTGTGCATGTCGATGACCTGCAGGGAGTCGTGCAGCCGCCGCGTCTCGGGCGTGACCTCCGGCAGGCTCGCCGGACGGATCTTGTTCTGCCCGTTCTCCACGATCCCGGGCGCCAAGGCGAAGAAGCCGGCACCACCGACGAGGAGCACGGCGAGTACGGCCAGCAGCAGGGGCTTCGTCCAGCGGGTCATCTATCGAGGTCCTCTCGGGGGCGGGCTCGGAGAGACCGAGCACATGGGCGGGGACGAGTATCACGGGAGCTGCGCCGGCGGCCGGTGAATTGGCCCGATTCGCCCGCCCGAGGGGCCGATCGGACAGGATGTGACCATGGCGACACTGGATGAGGACGACTTTTCGCTCATCCACGCGCTGCAGATCAGGCCGCGGGCCTCCTGGACGGACCTCGCCGCCGCACTCGGCACCTCGCCGACGACCCTGAGCCGCCGCTGGGAGAGGTTGCGTGCCGACGGCAGCGCCTGGGTCATGGCCCATCCGCGCGTCCGCGGCCACGACGGAGCCAGCCTCGCCATCGCCGAGATCTCCTGCGTGAGCGGAAGGGCCGGCACGCTCGCCCAGGAGCTGGCCGCCTGGCCGATGATCATCACCATCGAGGAAGCCGCCCGCGACTACGGTCTGATCGTGACGGCCGTCGGCCTCGGCCCCGGGGACATGCCCAAGCTGCTGCTCGACGACCTGTCCGCGCTGCCGGGCGTCCTGGGCGTCCGTGCCCATCACGTCGCCCGGCTCCACCTCGACGCGAGCAGCTGGCGGGTCGGCGGACTCGACCGTGAGCACGCCCGGGCAGTCGCTGGGATCCCCGACCACGCCGGCGGCGCCGGGTCCGCTCCGGTCAACCCCTGGGCCGAGCCGTACGCCGCCCTCACCCAGGCCCTCATCCGGAACGGCCGCAGCAGCGCCGCCGACATCGCCCGCCAGACCGGCCGACCATTGTCGACCACCCGCCGCCAGCTCGGCCAACTGCTCGCCTCCGACGCCCTCACCTTCCGTTGCGAGGTCGCCCAGGGCCTGACCCCGCTGCCGATCGTCGTGCAGACCTGGTGCCAGGTGCCGGTCGGCGCGGTCGCGGAGTGCGTCAACCGGCTACGGACCACCCCGGGCGTACGCCAGGTCGTCGGCCTGCCCGGACCGACGAACCTGCTGATCGGCACCTGGACGCGCTCGGTCGAGAGCGCGATGCTCCTCCACGAGCACCTCCAGCGCGACCTCGCCCTCACGGTGGTCGAGTCGGCGATCGCCCTGCGCCAGATCAAGCGCCTCGGCTGGAAGCTCGACGAGCTCGGCCGGTCCACCGGCACGCTGATCCCCTACCCGCCCGATCCCACCGGTGCCTTCGTGCCCGACGCCGGCTGAGCGCTTCTCAGTCACCGGACTCCAGTCGCTCGGTCTCGAGGCGGAGCGCGTCGATCACTCCCGCGACCCAGCGCCCGATGGCGGCGAGCTCGTCCTGGTCGAAGCCTTCGTTCATCTGCTCGATCCGCCGGGCGAGCCCGGCCGCCGTCGGACGCGAGGTCTGCTGGAAGTGCGCGGTGGTGTGGATCCGGAACGACCGGCGGTCGCGGGTGCTGCGCTCGCGACGTACGTAGTCCGCATCGACCAGCTTGTCGATGATCTTGGTGACCGCCGCATTGCTCAGACCGGTGGCGGCCGAGAGCTCGCCCGGGGTGATGCCGCCGGGATGGCGGGCGACGAGATCGAGCATCTTGTGCTCGCTGTTGCTGACCCCCAGCCGGCGGGCGATGGCCTCGTGGAACATCACCACGCGGAGGCTGAGCTCAGCGCCGAGCCGGTCGCCGTCCTCCGACATGTGAACCCCTCAAATTTGTTTCACCAAAGTGAAATAACAGGCTAGCCTGCTTCCATGCAGATCGAGCTCTCGCCACCCCGGACATCCGCTGGTTCCCTCACCTTCGCCGGTGCCCTGCTCCGGTGCTATCTCGCCGCCCTGGTCGTGGGGGCTCCGCTGGCCGCGCTGCTGCTGACCCCGGGGCTCATGCGCAGCCGGGTCGCCCTGGTGCCCGGGATCACCTCGTTCGGCATCGCGGCGTTCCTGGCCCTGTCCTTCTTCCTGATCGCGGTCTCGCCACGGCTCTCGGCGCGGGTCGCACCCGGCGTCGGCTGGCGCCCCGGACTCGTCCGCAAGGTGGGCCCCGCACTGCGCCGCGAACTGCCCCGTCAGTGGTGGGGGCGTGCCGGCGAGGCCCTGCTGATCTTCGTCGCGTCCCAGCTGGCCGGCGGTTTCATCGCCTGGATGATGCCCTACATCTGGGCCGACCCGGCATCGCCCGAGGACCACGTGGTCTGGGTGCTCCACTACCCCAACTACGCGACCCAGGCGATCTCGATGTACCTCGTCATCTGCCTGGCAGCCGCCTGGTTCGGCACCCGGTTGCGGCAGCTGGCCCTCGGGATCGAGTTCGTGGACAACGGCCGGCCTGTGTCCTAGCCGGCGTAGCCGGCTCAGCGACCGAGCATCGCGCGGAGCCGTCCCACCTGAGCGGTGCGCTCGGCCAGGCGCTGCTCGTCGAGGCTACGGCCGGGCGCGGCCGCCAGCAGCTCATGCGTACGCCGCACCGCGGTCGCGTCGTGAGCCACGAGCGACGCGACCAGCTCGGTGAGGGTCGAGTCCAGCTCGACCGCCGGCACCACGCTCTGCGCCAGCCCGATCCGTTCGGCCTCGTGCGCACCCACCTTGCGCGCGGTGGCGCAGATCTCCAGGGCTCGCGAGAAGCCCACGGCCTCGACCAGCGGCTTGGTGCCGGCCAGATCGGGGACCAGCCCCAGCGCCGGCTCCTTCATGCAGACCCAGGCGTCCTCGGCCATGATCCGCAGATCGCACGCCAGCGCCATCTGGAAACCGGCCCCGATCGCGTACCCGTCGACGACTGCGATCGAGATGAACCTCGGGTCGGCCAGCGCCACGAACGGCCGCTGGTAGTCGCCGATCAGATCGACGACCTCCTGGTCGCTACGCGCCAGCGTCGCGACCAGACTGCCCTCCACCTCGCCCTGCCCCGGGTCGACCAGCGACAGGTCCAGCCCTGCCGAGAACGTGCCACCCGCCCCACGCACCACGACGACCCGGACCTCGTCCGGGAGCGACTCGAGGAACGACGCGATCGCCGCCCACATCGCCGGATGCTGTGCGTTGCGTACCTCAGGACGATCCAGCAGCACGGTCGCGACAGCGCCGTCGATGCTCAGCTCGACACCCGGCTCGTTCGTGTTCATGGCTTCACCGATCCATCCGCTCCTCGTGTCACGCTCGGCTCGACGCCACGGAGCTCGTCGAGGGCCGATGCTAGCCCTTCGGTGATCAAGTCCACGTCGACGACCTGTTCGCTGGCTGCCGCGACGCCGAACGTCATCTTTCCGTCGTAGCCGATGCAGGTCATGTTGAAGGGGCTGTTGTGCATCGGGATCGAGATCGGGATCATCGCGTCCAGCCGGGCACCGTTGAGGTAGAGCAGCTCGGGTGGTCCCGGCACGTTGGAGACGACCACGCCGAACGCGGGCAGGGTCTTGCCGCGCATCCCCATCGCCATCGTGGCGATCATCGGGCCGTTGGCGACGACGGTCTGCAACGCGAGGGCCTCGGGACCGAGCGTGGCCACCTGGGCCTTGCTGGAGTCGTTCGACGCCTTGACCCGGGAAAGCCGCTCGCGGGCGTCGGCGATGTCGGTGCCGAGGTCGACGGTCAGGAAGGCGAATGAGGAGCCTGGACGTTCATCACCTTCGGCTCGAATGTTGAACGGGGCACCCGCAGTGAGCGATCGAGCAGGCACGTCTCCGTGGGCGAGGAGGTAGGTGCGCAGGGCACTGCCGCACATGTAGAGCACCAGATCGCTGACGCCGACGCCGTGCGCCCGCGCGACTACCTTGAGCTCGTTGAGCTCGAAGGACCGATAGGAGACGCTGCGGCCACGAGAAACGGGACCGGACCACACGGTCTTGGGCACGCCGTACGGCGCTGCGAGCGGCTGGCCGTCGAACTCCTTGCGGAACAGCTGCGACACGTTTCGGGACAACTCAGCCACCGCGACGGACCTGCGACGGACGCGCTCCTTCAGGGTCGGCACATCGCGCGTCGCGGTGAGCGCGTCCGGGCCGACCGAGAAGATCGCTGGGCGGGCGAGGTCGGTCGGGTCGGTCGTGAGCCAGCGCAACATTCGCCGCATCCCGGTGACGCCGTCGAGGATCGAGTGGTGGAGCTTCATGAAGATGCCGAACCGGCTGCCTGAGACCCCGTCGATCAGGTGCATCTCCCAGGACGGGTGCCTGGGGTCGAGACCCTCGCCGTGTATCTCGGAGACGAGTGCCAGCAGGTCCTGATCGTCGGCGCCGTCGGGAAGCGTGTGCAACCGGACATGATGGTCGAAGTCGATCTCTTCGACCCGGCGTTGAAGGGGAACCCATCGGGCGCTGGGGAAGGCAGGCGCCTGGTCGTAAGGCGCGACCACGCTCTGACCGCGCATCTGCTCGCGCAGTGCGGGCACGAAGTCGGGGGCGGCGCCGGACGGCTTCGTGAACAGCATGAGGTTGGCGATGTGCCAGG
This sequence comes from Nocardioides sp. NBC_00368, assembly GCF_036090055.1. Classification (NCBI taxonomy): domain Bacteria; kingdom Bacillati; phylum Actinomycetota; class Actinomycetes; order Propionibacteriales; family Nocardioidaceae; genus Nocardioides; species Nocardioides sp. NBC_00368. The sequence continues at coordinate 5,587,906 of NZ_CP107970.1, read as the reverse complement.
GCATGTCGTCGCGTTCGACCATCATGAACGCGGCATCGAGGGGCGAGACGTACTTGATCTTCATGTGCTACCTCTGAACGTTGTCGGGTTTCAGCGGGTCGCCCGGGGGGCGACGGGTCTCGAGCTCACGGACCAGGTCGTGCACGCGCCGGTCTCGGACGAGCACCTGGTCCATGCCCGGGTTGAGCACCCCGCGCAGCATCGAGTAGGGCAACCAGCGTCTGGGTGCGTAGGTCGCGCCGGCCCGAGAAGCGATGCCATCGGCGATCGACGTCGCCGCGGCCTCGGCGGAGATGCGGTGGTTGAGCGGCCAGCCGAGCAGCTCGTCGAGCTTGCGGCCGGTCGGGTCGTCGTCGAGGGTCGCGGTGGCCAACGGCGTCTCGACGAAGCCGAAGTAGGCCACCCCGGCCGACGCACCGTGCGGGGCCAGCTCGATCTTCAGCGCACGCCCGATCTGCTCGGCCGCGGCCTTGCTCGACATGTAGGCGACCCCGCCGACGCCCGGTGAGAACGCTGCACAGGAGGCGACCACGACAACATGCCCCTGACGGGCGATGACCTCGGGGAGGGCCGGTTGCACGGTGTTGAGCACGCCGGTCTGGTTGATCGCCACGACGCGGTCGTAGTCGGCGAGGTCCATCGTGGTGATGGTCGCCGGGGCGGGAGTGACGCCTGCGTTGGCGACCACGAGATCCAAGCGGCCGTGCTGATCGATCGCCTCTGCGACGACCTCGGACATCCGCGTCCGGTCTGTGACGTCGGCGACGTGGACACTGACGCGTCTGGGACCGACGGTGGCACGGACGAGCTCGAGGCCGGTCGGGTTCACGTCGACCAGCGCTACCCAGGCGCCCCGCTCGTGCAGCAGGCGCGCGAGCGCACGCCCGATGCCGGACCCGGCGCCGGTGACCAGCGCGACCCGGTCACGTACGTCGAACCTGCTGGTTGCCGGGCGCTTCATGCGTCGGCTCCTATCGGCGCGGCTTGCCGGTCCCGCACGACGTAGTCGGCGAGGTCGACCTTGCGGGTCCGGGCCCGGAAGCTCGCCGAGAAGCCCGGGTAGTGGGTGAAGTTCCGGCCCGAGGGGCTGAGGTAGTAGCTCTGGCAGCCACCTGCCACGAACACGGACCTGCGCAGCCCGCGATCGACCCACGAGACGAACCGCTCTTGCGCGGTCGCGGAGGGCTCCAGGCTGATCAGGTCGTGCTCGTCGATCGCGCGCAGCGCTTCCAGGATGTAGTGCACCTGCGCCTCAATGGTGATCACCGCCGAGGTGTAGACGCCGGAGTTGGGGCCGAGGATCAGGAACAGGTTCGGGAAGCCGTGCACCGCGGTGCCCAGGTAGGCCGACATCTCCCCCTTCCGCCACACATCGCCCAGGCGTACTCCGTCGCGGCCGTGCATCAGGTCGAAGGCCGGGTGATCGACCATCTTGAATCCGGTGCCGAGGATGATCGTGTCGAGCTCGTGCTGACGCCCGTCGGCGGTGATGATGCCGCGCTCGTTGATCTCGACGATGCCGTCGCTGACGACGTCGGTGTTGTCGGCAGTCAGCGCCGGGTAGTAGGCGTTGGAGAAGGTGGGCCGCTTGCACCCGACGGCGTAGGACGGGGTGAGCCGGGCGCGGAGCTCTGGGTCGGCGACCTGCTTGCGGAGCAGGCCACGACCGAGCGCCTCGAGCGGCTTCTGCAGCAACGGCTCGTGGATGAACCCGGGCACCATCGCCTCGAAGGCGAGCTCCCAGGTCTTCCGAGCGGCCGCCTGGGCACGAGGAAAGCGACTGTAGAGCGCCCGGACACCATCGCCGACCGGACGGTCCGGGTGAGGCAGGATCCAGGTGGGCGTGCGCTGGAAGACGGTCAGGTGGGCGACCTGTGGCTGGATGCGGGGGATGAACTGCACCGCCGAGGCGCCGGTCCCGATCACTCCGACGCGCTCGCCGGCCAGGTCGTGGTCGTGCTCCCATCCCTGGGAGTGGAAGACAGTCCCCGCGAACGTGTCCAGGCCAGGCAGGTCCGGCACCGAGGGCGCGCTGAACGGTCCGACCGCGCCGACGAGCACCGTGGCGGTCAGGTTGCCCTCGGTTGTCGAGACGTTCCACCGGCCGGCCAGATCGTCCCAGGACGCATCCGTGACCTCGGTGTCGAACCGGATGTGTGGCAGGACACCGAAGTCCACGGCGCACCGGTGCAGGTAGGCCTGGATCTCCTCCTGGAGCGGGTAGAGCCGGCTCCAGTCGGGGTTGGGGGCGAACGAGAAGGAGTAGATCAGCGACGGCACGTCGCACTGGGCCCCCGGGTAGGTGTTGACCTGCCAGGTGCCACCGACCTCACCGGCCTTCTCGAGCACGACGAAGTCGTCGATCCCCTCCTGCTTGAGCCTGATCGCCGTGCAGAGACCGCCGAAGCCGGCCCCGATCACGGCAACATGTAGATGCTGGTTCATGACAGTCCTCCGGATCACAGGTCGATGGTGAGCGCGTCACCCTCGGCGCGCGAGACGCAGATGAGCATCTCCGTCTCGCGCTCTGCAGGCCGCAACTTGGTGTCGCGGTGCTCGACGGTGCCCTCGAGCACCCGGTGCTTGCAGCTGCCGCAGAAGCCCTGCTGGCAGGAGTAGCGCACCCCCGGGACGGCCCGGCGGATCGCTGCGAGCGCGGACTCGTCGGCGTCGACAGGCACGGTCACGCCGGTCCGGGCGAGGCGTACGGTGAAGGGGCGGCCGCCCACGACAGGCGGCGCCGAGAACCGCTCGGAGTGGAGCGAGCTGGTCGTGCTCAGCGACGGCTGGAGCGCGCGGGCGGCGTCGATCAACGGCGTCGGGCCGCACAGGTAGATCGCCGCGCCGGGTTCGGCGAGCGCAAGCAGCTCGGCCGCATCGGGCACACCGAAGTCGGTGTCGGGTCGCACCTCCAGCCGGCCGCCGGGCACGTCCCGCAGCTCGTCGAGGAACGGCATCGTCGCGAGCGAGCGGCCGAGGTAGACCAACCGCCAGCGGGCACCTCGACGCGAGGCCTCCCGCACCATCGGCAGGATCGGGGTGATGCCGATGCCGCCGGCGACGAAGAGGTAGTCGTCGACGTCGACGAAGGGGAAGGCATTGCGCGGACCTCTCACCCTGATGCGGTCACCGACCCGCACCCGGTCGTGTATCTCCACGGAGCCGCCGCCACCGTCGGAGATCCGGCGGACCGCGATGCGATAACGGCTGCGATCTGCAGGGTCGCCGCACAGGGAGTACTGCCGCTGGGCGCCCGAGGGCAGGAACACGTCCAGGTGCGCGCCCGGCCGCCAGCGCGGTAGCGCGTCGCCGTCGGGGTGGCGCAGGGTGAGGCTGACGACGTCGTCGGCCTCCTCGGTTCGCTCGTCGACGACGACATCGAGGTCGTAGCCGACCCGGCGGACCGGGTTGGCGCGGGACAGGTAAGGCGCGGCGGGACCGGCTGCGAAGACGGTCGAGTACGCCCGCGCGCCGCGCGCCAGCGCGCGGAGCCCGCGCGAGGGTTCGTGAGCCGTGATGGTGGTCATCAGTGTCCGTTCGCGGCCGGAGACTGCGCCAGGTAGCGCACGGCCTTGTCGATCGGGCCCATCTGCGAGGGGTGGAAACCAGGCCGCAGATACTGCGGAATCTCCCGGAAGAGGAACCGCACACCCGGCATGAGGCCACGGCGGACGCCTAGGAAGAAGGCCAGCGGCCAGGGCATCCGGCGCCGGGAGGTCGTCGGATCGTTGGCGTACATCCAGCTCGAGATGTAGAGCCACAGCACGAGCAGCCCGAAGGCGGCCAGAACTGCGGTTCGGACCCGGCGCGCGTAGCTGCCGTCGATGTGCTGGAAGACGTCGTAGGCGACGTTGCGGTGCTCCATCTCCTCGGCGCCGTGCCAGCGGAGCAGGTCCAGCATCGTCGGGTCGACCCCGATTTCGTCGAAGGTCTTGTTGTCCAGCAACCACTCCCCCACCGTGGCGGTGAAGTGCTCGGCGGCGGCGTAGATGCCGAGGCGCTCCTTGAACCAGGCATCGCCGGCACGGCCGGTGAGGCCGTGGTCGCCGAAGACCTGGTCCATCAGGAACTCCATCATCCGCATGATCTTCGGAATGTCGAAGCCGTTCCGCTCCAGATGGATGCGGAAGGACTCGTGCGAGCTGGCGTGCGTCTCTTCCTGGCCGATGAACCCGACCAGTTCCTCCTGCAGCCGCGGGTCCGTGATCTCGGGCAGCGCCCGGCCCAGCACATCGGCCATCGCACGCTCACCTTCGGGGAGCACCAGGTGCATGACGTTCCAGAAGTGGGTGGCGTACGGGTGCCCGGGGATGTACTCGGTCGGCACGTCGGTCCAGTCGAAGTGGACCTCACGGGCATGGATCGCCAAAGCCTCGTCCTGATACGCCGCTGAGTCGGTGTGTAGATCGGTCATCGATCCTCCTTGGCTTGTGATGGCCGCCACTGTAACAATGCAACACTGGTTGTTGCAATGTTCAGTTGGCGTAGGCTGGACCCATGAAGGACATGCTGAGCCGAGCAGCGAGCGCGCTGGCCGAGTCCGGGGGCCCCTCGCCTCGGGCTCCCGAGATCGAGCGGATCCTGGACGCGGGGCTGGAGCTCTTCGTCGAGCACGGCATCAAGCGCACGACGATCGGCGACATCGCCCGGGTGGCCGGCATCGATCGGGTGACGGTCTATCGCCGTGTGGGAGGCAAGGATGCCGTGATCCACGCGGTGGTCACCCGAGAGGCGACCGCGCTCTTCGAGCTCGTCGCGAACGAGGCTCGATCAGGCCGCACGATCGATGAGCGCGTCGAGCTGGCCTTCACGTCGATGATGGAGCAGATCCGTGGACACTCGCTGCTGGCGCGGATGCTCAAGACCGAGCCCGAGACCGTGCTGACGCAGCTGACCACCGAGGGGACGCTGCTGGTCACCGGGGCCACGTTGGCCACCATGCGATTCTTCCAGGAGGCCGTCGACGACGGCCTCCTGGACAGTGCGGAGGGGATGGAGCCGAGCGCCGAGCTCCTGGTGCGGGTCGTGCACTCCTACCTGCTGACACCCCAGGCGTTGATCGATCTGACCACTCCCCAGCAGCTACGCGCCTTCGCTCGGACGCACATCGTCCCGATGGTGCTGATGGGCACCCGAACGCCTCAGCGTCCGTGACGGACGCTCAGCACCTTCTTCATCAGTGGCAGTACATGTCCGGCCCGGCGCAGTGAGATGAGCTCGAAGCCGGGCAGGGCGAACCGCTGGCGCACGACCGCCCTCGGCCGCGCGAACTCACGCAGTCCGTCGGCGCCGTGGACCCGGCCGAACCCGCTGTCGCCGACACCGCCCATCGGGACCGCACCCATCCCGGCGAAGGCGATCACCGAGTTGATGGTGACCTGACCGGCACGGAGTCGGCTCGCGAGCTCGTCGCCGCGGCTGCGAGAGAACACCGCCGCGCTCAGCGCGTAGTCGTGGTCGTTGGCGAGTCGGATCCCTTCGTCGACGTCGACGACACGTTTGACCGTCACGGTGGGCCCGAACGTCTCCTCCCGCACCGCGATCGCGTCCTCGTCGAGGTCGGTGATGACGATGGGCGAGATGAACCGCTCGCCGACCGACTCAGGACCACCCATGAGGAAGGTGGCACCTCGCGCCACGGCGTCCTCGACATGACGACGGACGATATCGACCTGTGCCGGCATCGTCATCGGACCGTAGGCGGCGCCCTCGCCCGAGCCGGGCCGCACGCCGTCGAGCTCGGCGAGCAGCCGAGTGCAGAACTCGTCGGCGACCTCGTCGACGACGTAGACGCGTTCGACGCCGACGCAGGTCTGTCCCGAGTTGGTGAAGGCACCCCACGCGACCGCGCGGGCGGCCGCGGCGACATCGGCATCGGCAGCCACCACGACCGGGTCCTTGCCGCCGCACTCGAGCACGACCGGAGTGAGGGTCTGCGCGCACTGTGCCATGACCTGGCGGCCCGTGCGACTCGACCCGGTGAAGGCGATCTTGTCGACACCGGCGCTGCACAGCGCGGCACCGGTCTCGCCGAAACCGGTCACCACGGAGAGCACGCCGGCCGGCGCCTGCGGGTTGGCGGCGGCGAACGCCTCGACGTACCAGCGGCTGACCGCAGGGGTGAGCTCGCTCGGCTTGACCACGACGGTGTTACCGGCTGCGAGCGCGAACGCGACGGCGCTGTTGGGGGCGTACAGCGGATAGTTCCAGGGCCCGATGACGCCGACCACTCCGAGAGGGTCGTAGTCCACGCGAGCGGTGTAGTTGGCGAACAGGGGACCAGGGTTGACGCGTTGGGACGCGAGCACCTTTCCGGCGTTCTTCTCCGCCCAGAGGATGTGCTCCACGGCGAGTACGACCTCGAGCACGGCGTCGTCGATCGGCTTGCCGTTCTCGAGGTGGATCAGCTCGGCGATCTCCACGACGTGGCGCCACATCCAGGTGCGCCATCGGGCCAGATGAGCCGCCCGTCCCTTGAACCCCTGCGCGCGCCACCACGCAGCAGCCGACCGCGCGCCGGCGACGATCTCGCGGACCTCGCCCTCCGCCATCACAGGAAACTCGGCGACCGCGGCGCCGTCGGCCGGACGTACGCTCAGCAGGCTCATCAAGCACCGGCCGCGTGGGTCTTGCGCAGATCACGCTTGAGAATCTTCCCAGCCCCGTTGACGGGCAGTTCCTCGAGGAACTCGATGCTCCGCGGCACCTTGTAGTTGGCGATGAGCTCCTTGCAGTGCTGCTGCAGGTCCTCCGCGGTGAAGGTGGCATCAGGAGCCCGCACGACGTACGCGTGGACGGTCTCGCCCCACTGCTCGCTGGGCACTCCGATGACGGCCGACATCAGCACGCCGGGGAACTTCGAGAGCGCGGTCTCCACCTCGGCGGAGTAGACGTTCTCTCCGCCGGTGACGATCATGTCCTTGAGCCGGTCGACCACGAAGACGTAGCCGTTGTCGTCGATGTAGCCACCGTCGCCGGTGTGCATCCAGCCGTCACGCAGGACCGCCGCGGTCTCCTTCGGCTTGTTCAGGTAGCCGAGCATCACGTTGGCACCGAAGACGCAGATCTCGCCGACGGTGCCGTTCGGGACCGGGTTGCCGTCCGGGTCGCAGATGCGCACCTCGGTGTGGGGCACCGCGCGTCCGGCCGAGGTGAGCAGGCCGTCGACATGATCGTCGGGGCCGAGCAGGGTGGCCACCGGAGCGAGCTCGGTCATGCCGTAGGCCTGCGTCAGCTTCAGGTGCGGCAGCAGCGCCTGCGTACGTCGCAGAACGCCCTCGGAGATGACGGAACCGCCGTACATCAGGCGACCCAGCGAGGACAGGTCGTAGTCCTTGGCCTCGGGGTGGTCGACGGTCATCTGGATCATCGTCGGCACCATCAGCACGTCGGTGACGCGGTGCTTCTGGATGGTCTCCAGGACGTTCTTCGGCTCGAAGAACGGGATCGTGACGTGGGTGCACCCGAGCATGTTGGCGCCCAGGTTGCCGGCCAGGTCGGCGAGGTGGAACATCGGGGCAGCATGCAGATAGGTCGACTTCCGGTCCAGCAGGTAGCCGCTGGCGACCGCTCCCAGCGCCGAGGTGAGGAGGTTGCGGTGGGAGAGCATCACGCCCTTGGGGAACCCGGTGGTGCCGCCGGTGTAGAAGATCCCGGCCAGCTGGTCGCCGGAACGGCGTACGTCGGCGACCGGCTCGTTGTCGACGATCAGCTGCTCGTAGGAGACCATCCCCTCCGGTGTGGTCCCGTCACCGCAGTGGACCAGGGCCTCGAGCGCCGCGCACCTGGCCTTGATCACCGGCGCCATGGCGGCGAACGCGTCATCGACGAGCAGCACCGCGGTGCTGGAGTCGTTGAGGGCGTAGACGATCTCTTCCGCGCTCCACCGGATGTTGATCGGGTTGAGGACCGCGTCCGCCCACGGGACGGCGGAGTAGTACTCCACGAATCGGTCGCTGTTCAGCGACAGGATCGCGACGACGTCCCCTTCGGCGACACCGAGCCCCTTGAGGCCGGCGGCCAGACGTGCCACCCGGTCCCCTTGCTCGGCGAAGGTGCGGGTGCGATCGCCGTTGATCGTGGCGACCTTGTTCGGCGCGGCCTGGACGGCGCGGTGCAATCCCTGGGTGAGATACATGTCTGACTCCTGCGTACGGGTTCTGAAGGGGCGGATCAGCGCCGGCTAATCAGCCGGGGTCATTTCGAAGGACTCGCCTGCCTCGGCCTTGGCGACCAGTGAGTCCGGCGGGGTGAACTGCGGACCGTAGGCGGCCGCAAGCTCACGGGCGCGCGCCACGAAGCCGGCGAGACCGCCCTCGTAGCCGTTCATGTACTGCACGACGCCGCCGGTCCAGCCGGGGAAGCCGATGCCCAGGATCGAGCCGACGTTGGCATCCTCGACCGTCCGCAGCACACCCTCGTCGAAGCACTTGACCGTCTCGATGGACTCGGCGAAGAGCATCCGCTCCTTCATGTCCTCGAACGGGATCTCCTTGCTGCCCGCGCCGAAGTGCTCGGCCAGTCCGGGCCACAGGCCCGTGGCCCGTCCGTCCTCGTAGTCGTAGAAGCCACCGCCGCCTGCGCGGCCGGTGCGATCGAACTCCTCGAGCATGCGGTCGATGACGTCGTAGGCCGGGTGGTGGAAGTAGAGGTGGCCCTTGCCGTCGGTCTCCAGACCGCTCTGGGTCGCCTTCTGGATCTTGCTCATCGTCGAGAAGTTGAGCTCGTCGGAGAGCTTCAGCGGCGCGGCCGGGTAGCCCGCCTGAAGACCGGCCTGCTCGATCGAGGCCGCCGAGATGCCCTCGGCGACCATGGCGTGGGCCTCGTTGAGGAAGGTGCCGATCACGCGGCTGGTGAAGAACCCGCGGCTGTCGTTGACGACGATCGGGGTCTTCTGGATCTGCTGGGCGATGTCGAAGGCCTTGGCCAGGGTCTCGTCGCTGGTCTTGTCACCGGCGATGATCTCCAGCAGCGGCATCTTGTCGACCGGGCTGAAGAAGTGCAGGCCGATGAAGTCCTCCGGCTTCTGCACGCCGTCGGCCAGGCCCGTGATCGGCAGCGAGGAGGTGTTGGAACCGAGGACGGCGCCGTCGGCAACGTACGGCTCGATCTCCTGGAACACCTGGTGCTTGAGCTCGACGCTCTCGAAGACCGCCTCGATCACCAGGTCGCAGCCGGTGAGCGCGCTCGGGTCGGCAGCCGGGACGATCCGGGCCAGGAGCGCATCAGCCTGCTCTTGAGTCATCTTGTTGCGGGAGACGGCCTTGTCGACGAGGTTCTTGGAGTAGCCCTTGCCACGCTCGGCGTTCTCGATCGACACGTCCTTGAGGACGACCTCCATCCCCGCCTTGGCACACACGAACGCGATCGCCGCGCCCATCATGCCGGCGCCCAGCACACCGGCCTTGGTGGCGACGAACCTCTCATAGCCGTCGGGGCGGCTGCCGCCTGCTGCGATGTGCTGCATGTCGAAGAAGAAGGCCTTGATCATGTTCTTCGAGACCTGACCGGTGACGAGTTCGACGAGGTAACGGGACTCGATGTCCAAGGCGGTGTCGAAGTCGACCTGCGCACCCTCGACGGCGGCCGCGAGGATCGCCCGGGGTGCGGGGTAGTTGGCGCCCTTGAGCTGCTTGCGGACGTTCGCCGGGAAGGACGGCAGGTTGGCCGCGAGCGCCGGGGTTGCGGGGGTACCGCCGGGGATCTTGTGGCCCTTGACGTCCCAGGGCTGGACCGGTTCGGGGTTGGCCACGATCCACGCCTTGGCGGCGGCGAGCAGCTCCTCGGGAGCGACGACCTCGTCGACCAGGCCGACCTCGAGAGCCTGGGCCGGCCGGTAGCGCTGGCCCTGGCCGAGCACCTTCATGACCGCGTCGATGATGCCGAGCATGCGTACGGTGCGTACGACGCCACCACCGCCGGGCAACAGTCCGAGTCCGACCTCGGGCAGGCCGATCTGGGAGCCCTTGACGTCGGCGGCGATGCGGTGGTGCGTGGCGAGCGCGATCTCGAGCCCGCCGCCGAGTGCCGCACCGTTGATCGCTGAGACGACGGGCTTGCCCAGTGTCTCGAGCGTACGGAGCTGGGCCTTGATGTCGGTGACCAGATCGAACACCCGCTGGGCGTCCTCCGGGCCGGCTGCACTGAGGTCGTTGAGGTCACCGCCGGCGAAGAAGGTCTTCTTCGCCGAGGTGAGCACGACCCCGGCCACCTCGTCCTTCTCGGCCACCAGGCGCGCGACGGTGGCGCGCAGCGACTCGATGAAGATCGCGTTCATCGTGTTGGCGGACTGGGTCGGGTCATCCATCGTCAGCGTGACGATGCCGTCGGCGTCCTGCTCCCAGCCGATCATGTTCGCACTCATGGGTTTCCTTTGCGTGTGTCGGAAGATGGCGGCGCTCAGACGCGCTCGATGATGGTGGCGACGCCCATGCCGCCGCCGATGCACAAGGTGACGACGGCGCGACGGCCACCGGTCCGCTCCAGCTCGTCGACCATGGTGCCGAGGATCATGGCGCCGGTCGCGCCGAGCGGGTGGCCCATCGCGATGGCGCCGCCGTTGACGTTGAGCACCTCGTCGGGGATGTCGAAGTCCTTCTGCCACTTCAGGGCCACCGAGGCGAACGCCTCGTTGATCTCCCACAGGTCGATGTCGTCCGCGGTCAGGCCGGCGGTCGCCAGCACCTTGTGCGTGGCCGGGGTCGGGCCGGTCAGCATGATGGTGGAGTCGGCACCGGAGGTCGCGGTCGCGACGATCCTGGCGCGAGGACGCAGACCGAGGTCCTTGCCGATCTGCTCCGAACCGACGAGCACCAGCGCGGCGCCGTCGACGATGCCGGAGCTGTTGGCGGCGGTGTGGACATGGTTGATCCGCTCCACGGTGTGGAACTTCTGCAGCGCCACCGCGTCGAACCCACCGAGATCGCCCATCGTCTCGAACGACGGCTTGAGCTTCCCGAGGGACTCGACGGTCGACTCGGGGCGCATGTGCTCGTCACGGTCGAGGAGGAGCAGGCCGTTCTGGTCGTGCACCGGCACGATCGAGCCCGTGAATCGGCCCTCCTCCCAGGCGCGGGCGGCCCGCTGCTGGGAGCGTACGGCGTAGGTGTCCACGTCCTCACGGCTGAAGCCCTCGATGGTCGCGATCAGGTCGGCTCCGATGCCCTGTGGCACGAAGTAGGTGTCGTAGTTGGTGGCCGGGTCCATCGCCCAGGCGCCGCCGTCCGACCCGATCGGCACGCGCGACATCACCTCGACACCACCGGCGAGCACCAGCGAGTCCCAGCCGGAGACGACTTTCTGGGCTGCGGTGTTGACGGCCTCGAGTCCAGAGCCGCAGAAGCGGTTGATCTGCAGACCGCCCACGGTGTCGGGCAGGCCCGCGGCCAGCGCCGCGGTCTTCGGGATGACCGAGCCCTGGTCGCCGATCGGGGAGACGACGCCGGCGACGAAGTCGTCGATCGCGTCGGTGTCCAGGCCGGGGTTGCGCTTGCGCAGCTCGTCGATCAGGTCGACGAGCAGCGTGACCGGCTTGACGCCGTGCAGCGAGCCGTTGCGGCCGCGGCCGCGCGGGGTGCGGATATGGTCGTAGATGAATGCGTCGGTGCTCACAGCGAGCGGTCCTTTCGAGACGGGGTCGTCGGTGACGTACGTCGGTGACGGGTGGGCGGGTCAGAGGGAGCGCGCGATGAGCTCCTTCATCACCTCGTTGGCACCCGCGAGAATGCGCAGCACCCGGACATCGGTGTAGATGCGGGCGATCGGAAACTCGTTGATGTAGCCGTAGCCGCCGAACAGCTGCAAGCAGCGGTCGGCCACCTCGGTGGCGCGGTCGGAGATCCAGTACTTCGCCATCGAGGCCTCGGAGGCGTCGAGCTCGCCACGAAGATGCTTCTCGATGCACTGGTCGAGGAACGCACGGTTCACCCGGGCGATGGTGGCGCACTCGGCGAGCTCGAAGCGGGTGTTCTGCAGGGCCAGCAGGGGCTTGCCGAAGGCGTGCCGGTCCTTGGTGTAGTCGACCGCGAGCCGGACGGTGCGCTCGATCTGGGCCTGCGCCAGGATCGCGGTGATCAACCGCTCCTGCGGGAGCTGCTCCATCATCTGGTAGAAGCCCTTGCCCTCCTCGGGACCGAGGAGGTGCGACTGCGGGACGCGGAAGTCGTCGAAGAAGAGCTCGGCGGTGTCCTGATCCTTCTGGCCCATCTTGTCCAGCACCCTGCCGCGGGTGAAGCCTTCGGGGTCGTCGGCGACCTCGGCCACGATCAGCGAGATCCCGGCCGCCCCCGGCTCGTCACTCGTGCGGGCCGCGATCACCAGCAGTCCGCAGACGTGCCCGTTCGAGATGAACGTCTTGGACCCGTTGATCACGTAGTCATCGCCGTCCTTGACCGCGCGGGTGCTGATGGCCTGCAGGTCGGAGCCGGTGCCCGGCTCGGTCATCGCGATGGAGAGCACCCACTCGCCGCTGGCGACCTTCGGCAACCAGCGACGCTTCTGCTCCTCCGTCGCGTATGCCGCGATGTAGTGCGCCACGATCCCGACCGACACGGCGAATCCCATCGAGGTGTCGCCCGCGGCGACCTGCTCCTCGATCAGGACGGTCTCGTGCGCGAAGGAGCCTCCTCCCCCTCCGTACGTCTCGGGCAGCGACATGCCGACCAGACCGAGCTCGCCGGCCTTCAGGTAGGCCTCGGGACTCGCGTGGCCTTGGGCAAGGTGCTCCTCAGCGCGCGGCAGCACTTCCTTGGCGAAGTACGTCGCCGCCAGCTCACGCAACGCATGAAGGTCTTCCGTCATCCAGGATCGAGTAGTTGTTGGCACAGCGCCAATAGTGCACTACTGTTGGCAGCCGGTCAACAAGCAATCCGGAACAGAGGTCATCTCATGGACACGAGCACCGTCACCGACTACTCCGACATCACGTACGAGGTCTCCGAGCGGATCGCCACCATCACGCTCAACCGGCCCCAGGCCAGGAATGGCTACACGCTCGCCATGGCGGACGACCTCAACGCCGCCCTCGACCGCGCCGACCGTGACGAGGACGTCCGGGTGGTCGTGCTCACCGGAGCGGGCAGCGACTTCTGCGTCGGTGCCGACCTGTCCGGCGGCGGCTTCGACGTCAACGAGGCGGTCGACGACGTCAGCGCCTGGCAGGAACCAGCGGGACGATGCTCCCGGCGCGTCTTCGAGATGAACAAGCCGGTGATCGCGGCGATGCGCGGCGCCGCGATCGGCGCCGGACTGACGATCACGTTGGCGTGTGACTTCCGGCTCGGCTCCACGGATTCGAAGTTCGGGTTCGTCTTCGGCCGCCGTGGCATCTTCCCGGAAGGAGGTTCCGCCTGGCACCTCCCCCGCCTGGTCGGGATGACCAAGGCGCAGGACTGGATGACCAGCGGGCGCGTCTTCTTCGCCGAAGAGGCCCAGGCAGCCGGCCTGCTGACCTCCACTCACGCGCCGACCGACGTCCTCGATGCGGCGTACGAGCTCGCCCGCGACATCCGGGACAACACCGCGCCGGTCTCGGTCGCCGTGATCCGGCAGATGCTCAACCATCTGAGCGGACAGCCGACTCCATACCTGGCCCATGAGGTGGATTCCCGGCTCATCGCGGGCCTGCCGACCAGTGCAGATGCGGTCGAGGGGGTGATGTCGTTCCTGGAGAAGCGTCCGCCCGCTTTCCCGACGACGGTCGCGGAGGGACTGCCCTCGTGGCTGCCGTGGGCGCGACCGATGGAAGACTCGACCCCATGAGCACCGCCGAAGAGCCCAGGTGGAGACGCCTCGGTCCGGACCAGCGACGCGAAGAGATCCTTGCGTCCGCCAAGAATCTCTTCGCCGAGCGACCCTACGGCGAGGTGTCCACGGCCGAGATCGCGCGAGCGGCAGGGGTCGCCCGCGGGCTGCTCAACCACTACTTCGGCACGAAACGCGAGCTCTACCTCGAGGTCGTACGCGAGGCCGCCACCGTTCCCGCGATCGCCGTCACCCAGCTGCCCGATGGCACCCTCGAAGAGCGCATCGACGCCGCGGTCACGTGGTTCCTCGACTCACTCGCCGAGCAAGGGGCGAGTTGGATCAGCGCGACCGGGGCGATGGGCGTCGGCAGGGATCCCGAGCTGGAGAAGATCCTGCTCAAGGCCGAGAACGACTCGGTCGACCGCGTGCTCGAGGCGGTCGGCCTGGCTGATGACACTCGTCACCGGTCCGAGCTGCGGGCGATGGTCAGGGCCTACGGCCAGCTCGCCAGGTCCGCCGGACGCGACTGGTTGCTGAAGGGTGTTCTCACCCGCGCCCAGGCGCACAGCCTGCTGCGTCACTGCCTACTGACGATCGTGAAGGACGTCCTTCCTGACGCCATAGGGTGAGCGACCACCGTGTCGGCTCTCGGTCCCTCTAGCGCATTGCCCGGCGGGGCAGGTCGGCACACAGACCCGGATCCATCAGAACAACGCCGCGTCGTTTCCGACGTCATCGTCCAACCGCGGCTTCGGGCCGCCGCAGTCGACCAGGTCGATCCAGGTCGATCCAGGTCGATGTCGGAGTCGAAGCGCGCCGCCGCCCTGCGGGCGACGGTCACGTCGGGAGTATCACCGCACATACCGGATCAGGAGCACCGTCGCCCGAACATCCGGACGTCCCGGTCCGTCCGCCCTACGCTCGCCCGATGACCCGTGTCCAGCGGTGGGAGCACGGTACGACGTCGCCCTCATCGGTCTGCCGGTGCTGCGCGCGCTGCGTATCCTCCGTGTCCTTGCCTTCGCGACCTGGTTCATCCAGCATGCACAGGCCGAGCCTGCCGCATAGTGGCCGTGCGGCGTACTGAGGTCAGAGGACGATCTCGGGCCTGACCCGTTTGGGCGTCCAGACCCGCTGCCGGCGGGCGCCGTAGGCGGTCAGCAGCAGGGCGCCGACGAGGAAGGCGGCCAGGACCAGGACGTCGGAGACCACCCGGCCGGACAGGCCGCCGTACATCAGCTGCCGCAGGCCGTCGACGGCATAGCTCATCGGCAGTACGTGGTGAAGCGGGTGCAACGGCTCAGGGATCGTCTGCCAGGGGAACGTCCCGCCGGCGGTGACGAGCTGGACCACCATCAGGACGAGACCGAGGAACTGGCCCGGCGCCCCGAGGAGCGCGTTGAGCATGTGCACGATCGCGATGAAGGTCGCGGAGGTGAGCAGCAGGAAGCCCAAGGTGCCCAGCCAGTTCACCGGGGTGATGTCGACGGCGAGACCGACGACCACGAGCACGACGACCATCTGCGCGGCGCCGATGAGCGCCGGGGTGAGCCAGCCACCGAGGGCGATCCGCAACGGCGTCTGGTTGGCGGCCAGTGCGCGGGTCGAGATCGGCCGGACGAGCAGGAAGAGGACGTACCCGCCGATCCAGGCTCCCAGGGCGAGGAAGAACGGCGCCAGCCCGGCGCCGTAGGAGGACGCCTTGGCCTCGGAGACGGAGTCGATCGCGACCGGGTCGGCGATCGTCGAGGCGATCTGGTCACGGAGCTCTTCGTCGGTCGCCGGCGCCTGCGCGACGCCGTCCTGCAGCCCCTTCTTCAGGTCACCGGCGCCGGTGGCGAGCTTTGCGGCGCCGTCACGCAGCTCGGTCGCCCCGGTGCGCAGCCGACCGGCTCCGTCGGCAGCCTGGGAGATCCCGGCGACCAGATCCGGCATCGCCGAGGCCAGCTGCTCGTTGCCGTCGGCGACCTGGTCGGCACCGGCAGCCAGCTCGTCGAGCCGACCGGAGACGTCCCCGACGCGCTGGTCGACGCGGTCGAGCGGGGCGGATCCACGGTCGTAGATCGCCAGCACGTCGGCTCGCTGCTGCTCGTCCAGGCCCTGCGCCTCGAGGCGGGCGTCGAGGTCTGCCCGATTCGCCTCGTAGGCGGCGACCGCGTCGTCGACAGCCGTCGCCGCACGCTGCCCGGTGGCGGCGATCTCGCCGTTGGCGTCGGCGACCTTCCGGGCGCCGGTGGCGAGCTCACGGGTCTTGGCGGGCACGTCGGTGACCTTGCCCTCGATGGTGTTCAGACCGTCCTCGAGCTCGCCCGCTCCGGTGGCCAGCTTCCCGGCGCCGTCGCGGAGCGAGACCGCGCCCTTCTCCAGCTTCGCGGCGCCGTCGGCGGCCTTGACCAGCCCCGAGCGGAGGTCAGAGATGCCGAGCAGGAAGTTGGCCGCCGCCTGCTCGGAGACCTCGCTGGCGATGGCGTCGCGGACCTTGTCGGTGACGTTGGTCGCGATCGTCGTGGACAGGTAGGAGTTGGCGTCGTTGGTGATGACCTGGATCTGCGCCTGCTTCGGGTCGAGCCGCTCCGCGCCGGTCAGCGTCCGGGAGAACCCCTCTGGGATGCGCAGGGCGAAGTAGTAGTCGCCCTCGCGGATGTCCGCCTCCGCCTCGGCCGCCGAGGTCTCGGACCAGTCGAAGTCGCCGGACTTCAGGAGCTTGTCGGCGACATCACGACCGGCCTCGATCTCGGTGCCGTCGGTCGTGGTGGCGCCGGTGTCCTCGACGATCAGCGCCGCCGGGAGCTCGTCGAAGTGAGCGTACGGATCGTGGTTGGCGTAGAGGTAGAGCCCGGCGTAGAGCGTGGGCACGACCACCAGCGCGACGATGACGAGCTTCGCCAGCCGGCCGGCCGTGATCCGGCGCAGCTCGGTCAGAGCGATACGCAGCGAGTTCATGCTTCCTCCGTCGGGCCGATGGTGAACGTACGCACTCCGCTCGGGATCACCGCCGCGCGACTGGCGGTGACCAGGACGCCGGGCCGCTGCCCGGCCCCGGCGATGTCGTAGGCGATGTCGAGCCAGTCCCCGACGGGCAGGCCGAGCCGCTCGGGGTAGGTGAGGACGAGGAAGCGGGTGCCGGGCCGCAGCGACGCCATCCGCCCGAGGATCTCCAGCCGTGGTCTCGGCGGGACGGCCTCCGTGGTGATGTCGGTCGCGAGGTCGTACTCCCCCAGCCATCGGTCGATCGCCGCGGCGCTCGGCCTGTGCTTCGCCATCGCGAGCTCCTCGCCGAGGATCGTACGGAACGGCACCATCTCGTCCGGCTCGGAGACACCCGGCACGTCGACGAGCGCCACCGCGCCCTGCAGGACCCGAGGCGAGGCGTCGCCGTCCATCTCGACCCTGCCCGCATCGAGCCGCAGCCGCCCGGCCAGCGCCAGTGCCAGCGACGTGTGGCCACCTCCCGGCGGGCCGACAGCCACCACGACCTCTCCCTCGCGCAGCGTCAACGACGTGGTCGGAAGCAGATCCCGGGCCCCCTGCCGAGCACGTACGCCGGTGGCCCGCAGCGTCGTGGTCTCCTCTTCGACCGCGTCTTCGCTCATGGTCGAACCCTGTCACCAAATGCAGCCGACGACGGTCAGACACAGCGATCCGGACGGATACGGGCGCTGCGCGCTGGTCACGTGCCTGACCGACGATGTGATACTCGTCGCATTCTCGGCCCCGGGAGCCCTCCGTTGGGCCATTCGCCACCTTGTCCGCCTAGGGTGCCGGACCATGATCTCGATCAGGGGGCCACGCGGCGCGCTGCTGCTCGCGACCCTTTTCGGGGTCGTCTTCGCGGTCTTCACGCTGCATGGGCTCACCTCCCACGAGCAGGCCCACAGCGAGCACGCTGCCGCCGTGCTGGCGATGGACACGGCGGCACACGACCATGTCGGTACGGGTCACGGGCTCGACAGCGAGACACCGGAAAGCCCCGCCCCCTCGCCAGATCATGACGGCGGGGCCGGTGACCTGTGCCTGGCTCTGTTGTGCCTCCTGGCAGCACTGATCGTCCTCGCGCTCCGACGCGGCAGCCCACGTCGCGTTCTCTGCGTCGTACTCCGGTGGGCCGAGTCGCGAACCTTCTCATCGGGCCGCACCGCTGACCCACCCTGTCTCCACCGTCTTTCGATCCTGCGCTGCTGAGCGACCGACCCAGCGTCACGCCGACCATGCCTGGTGCCGGCGCGGTGCTGCCTGCTCTCACAACCCAGAACCGAAAGGACCCATTCAGACCATGACCACCGTTCTCGATCCCGACGTGCAGCAGAACACACCCTCGAAGGCGCACCGGCGGGCGTTCGACAAACAGTCCCTGCCTGCGCGATACAGCGGTCAGATGCTCTACTTCATGGGCGCCGCCCTGATCGCCGGCGCCGTCGTCCATTACCCGGTCAACCCGTCGTTGTACACGATCATCTGCGCAGTGGGTGCGTTCGTGTTCCTGCTCGGCACGCTCGTCAACGAGTTCTTCCTAGCCGACGAGCGCCCCGCTCTCAGCCAGGCGCTGCCGCTCGTGACCTTCTCGCTGCTGCTCTCCTTCGGCGTCGGTCTCGTCGGTGGTGGCATCCAGCACTTCGAGCAGTTCCCCGAGCGCAGCGCCCTGATGACGCCGATCGGTCTGCTCATGTCGTACGCCGCGTTCGTCGCCAAGGACTCCAAGGGCCGGTGGCACCATCTGATCAGCCCGTTCGCCGCAGTCGTCGTCCTCATCGCCGCTCTCGCCTGGCTGGGGATGACTGCCCTGGCCGGCACCATCGCCTCCGACGGCCACAGCCACGATCACAGCCCGAGCGAGACGCCTGTGGAGCCGACCGACCCGGCCGTCGATCAGGAGAGGCCGTCCGAGGCACCCGTCGACCCGGCTGACGACGGCCACTCCTCGCACACCCACTGACCGTAGGCGCAGGGGTCCGCCCGGATCATCACGGGACGGGCCCCTGCGCCGTCAGCCCTCGAGGATCTCCTTGAGCCTGGCCAGGTCTTTCGTCGTCGCGCGCCGCATCGCTCGCTCCATCACCGGCCCGGCGATACGGGCGAAGCCGGAGGGGTTGCCGCGGTTGCGCAGCGTCATCCGGGTGCCATCTCCGTCATCCGGCTCCCACGTGTAGGTCGTCTCCATCGGGAACGGTCCGTCCGCCGTACGCATCACCAGCCGCTCCCCCGGCTCCCACTCGACCACCTCGTAGGTGTAGGCCAGCCGGCGACCGAGGAACTGGGCCACGAAGTCCATCCGCGACCCCACCCGCATCGGCGGCTCGGTGCGCCACTCGACGGAGCGGATGTTGGCGTACCAGGTCGGGGCATGGCCCGGGTCGCCGGCGTACGCGGACACCTCGGCCGGCGAACGCCTGATCGTCGTCTCCACCATCACGTCCACGCTCATGGCCCCATCGTCCCCCAGGATCGGGTGATCGCCCGACGCGCTCGCGCTCCGGTCTATCCGCAAGAGCGCTGACCCGGAGAATGCGGATCGTCTGCCGCCGCACACTCAGTCGGTGCCTCGTACCGGCGCAGGGTGGACCTGTTGGCGCAGCAGGTGGACATCTGCAGCCTATGTCCGGTCGGTTGCGCTTCGGCGAGTGGCGATGACCAGACCGGCAGCCCACCCAGGCGCTCGCCCATGGGCGGGCAGCTCGATGGCGCTGGTGTCGTGGCCGCTGGCGGCGAGCAGCCGCCGAGATCAACGAGTTGGAGTTCCACATGTCCCCGGTCTCCAGCTCGTCGCGACCCCACGTGACCGCGGGAACCGACGGTACGAGCTCGAGCAGTCGCGCCGCTCGGACCGGATCGGTCTCCACCATGAGCGGGCTGTCGACGGCCTCGGAGGCGTCGGGGATGGCGCCGTCGCGCCAGCGGCGCACCTCGTACCGAAATAGCCGCGACCGCCCCAGACCTCGCATCCCAACCGGTCCCACGCAGACCGCGCCATGATCGAGACCGCCCAGGCTCCACACGGGTGCCATCTCGATCACATAGCGGTCGGCACCCAGCTGGACGGCCAAGGCCGAGTGGTAGAGGTCGCAGCGGTCACGACGCTGGACAAGGGCGACGACGGCCTCGAAGATCCGCCCGTTGACACGGACGCAGTGCGTGTTGTCTCCGGCTCCCAGGGGCAGCCAGTAGAGCTCGACGCGGGCCGCGGTCGGCGTCGGCTGCACAGTGTGCGAGTCGGACACGGGGTCACCTCTCAATGGAGGGGCGTGCTGCCGAGCGCTCGACGTGCTCGACGTGTCGCGGCGTGTGCATCGGCGGTTCATCCCTTTCCTCGCAGTCTTTGGGGTGGCAGGGCAGGTCGGGCAGAGGACTAGGTCCTCGCGGCCCCGGCCGGATGACCCTTCCCCGTGCATGCCCAGCGAACGACGTCGTCATCCGTTCCTTCAGGGCGCCGTGAGGTCCTTGAACGAAGGCGACGGTGATGAGGACTTAGGCGCTGAGCCACGGGGACCTTCGCCACTGCTTCGAGATCTCGGGCGTTTCCTAGCGTGGTCGCAGACCATACGGGAGTTGTCATGCAGGGATTCGTCATCTGGGGAGCATTCACCGTCGGAGTCGCAGCGTTCTGTGTCTGGAGGCCGAACGGCGCGCGAGTCTTCCTCGGTCTCTTCTTCGGCGCGATGGGCCTGGGTATCCACGGAGCTCTGATCGCTACGAACCCCCAGAGGTACGTCGACTTCGCCGCCGATGCACCTTGGCCGATCTATCGCGACATCGGAATGTGGTTGACCGAACCGAACCCCCTGGCCTTCGGCATCTTCATGCTGACCTTCGAAACTGCCACCGCTGCCCTCATCCTGAGCCGAGGTCGCGCCGCCAAGTTGGGGTTGCTCACCGCGATCTTGTTCCTCCTCGGCATCACACCGTTGGGTCTGGAGGAGGTTCCGAATGTCGTCCTGGCCGCAGGCATGGCTTTCCTGCTCACCCAGGACTTTCCCACCGACGTGTGGACCATGCTGCGCCGTCGGCGGCGCCGTCGCCGCCCGGAAACCACCGCGCTGCCGCAACACCGAGCCGCTGCGGCGACGAAGGAGACGCGATGAATCGCAAGAGCGAGATCTTGCTCGGGCTGTTGCTGTTCAACGGACTGAGCGCCACGGCTGGGGGCCTGGCGCTGATGACGGGCTGGATACCCGAACAAGCGTCCTGGGTCCGGCACACCGACTTCCCCAGCAACTACTTCCCAGGCGTGATCCTGATGGCCGTCGTCGGCGGCAGCTCCCTGATCGCCGCCATCGCCCTGGTCAAACGTTGCGACGGTTGGCATCTCGCCAGCGTCCTCGCCGGAACCATCATGACGTTCTGGATCATCGGAGAGATCGCATCGATCCGCGCATTCCATTTCTTGCAAGTGATCTACCTCGTGACCAGTGCGCTCGTCGTCACGTGGACACCAGCGCGCGACACGAGCGTGACTCCGTCGAATGACCAAGCGAGACCGGTACCCACTCGCCCGACCGCGGCCAGAAGGAGGTGGTGGCGATGGCGATGAAACCTAGCGATGACTTCCGACGGTCCACCGAGGGTTTGAGCCGCCGGACCCAGCATCTCTGCGCGGCTGTTGCAGCCCTGGTCCTGGTCGCGGCCGTTCCCACGTTCTTCGTAGACGGGATCCTCAACGGCACCCCGGTGATGAACGGCTCCGCGCGCGGCACCGCGCTCACCATGTTCGCACTGGCGCTTCCGGTGCTCGTGATCGGCCGGTTCACCTCGGCCCGGGGCTCGGTCCGGGGGCGCGCAGCCCTGATCGGCGCGCTCGGCTACCTCACCTACAACGCCACGCTGCTGGTGTACGCCACTCCGTTCAACGAGCTGTTCCTGGCGTACGTCGCCCTGCTCGGGCTGTCGTTGTGGACCCTCGTCAGCGCGCTGCTGGACCCTCTGCCGTTCCTGCTTCCCGGCAGGTTGCCCGCGCGCGGCATCGCCGTGTTCATCCTGACCGTGGTCGTACTCAACGCGCTGGCCTGGCTGCGCTTCGTGGTACCCGACCTGGGTGAGGACCCGCCTGGGTTCCTGGAGGGGACCGGCCTGACCACCAACCCCATCTACGCCCAGGACCTCGCGGTCTGGCTGCCGGCCCTGACAATCGTGGCCGTGCTGCTCTGGCAGCGTCGGCCCGCCGGCGTCTTCCTCGCCGGGGCCGGGCTGTTCTTCTGGATGATCGAGGCCATCGGTGTCGCGGTCGACCAGTGGTTCGGTCACCGCGCCGATCCCGCCTCTGACGTGGCGACTCTGGGTGGCGTCGTGCTGTTCGTCGTACTCGCCGCAGCGACCGTGGTCCCGCTGGCCCTCTGGCTGCGCGCGGTACCGCAGAGAGTCCGTGGTCCGGTGGCCCTGGATTCCGGCGGCTCATGAACACCAACGTGTTCACCCGCCGCGGACCCCGGCCCACGGCGTCCCTGGGGACCGGGGATGCGGATGGCGGTGCGATCGGGGCACGCGGGTGGGCGATGCGGCTGGTCGTGGTGGCCACCGGACTGGTGGTGCTCGCGGTGGGGGTCGGGCTGGTACCTCGTCACTACACCCACGAGGGTCTCAGCCCGCTGGCCGTCTCGGGCTTCATTCTGCTGACCATCGGCCTGGTCGCGTCGGTATGGGCGGCGATCCGCATCCTGGCCGCGACCCGGCGCCGGTGGTGGGCACCGATCGTCGCCTCGATGTTGGTCGCGACCTACCTGGTTCTCTGGACGCTCGGCCAGGCGGTGGCCGCGTCATACGCACCGCGACCGGCTCTGGGAGAGAGGACCCCGGCAGACTTGGGCCTCGCCTACCGAGACGTCACATTTCCCAGCAGTGACGGCACGGATTTGGCCGGCTGGTACCTCCCCACCCGCAACGGAGCCGGCGTCGTCCTCATGCACGGAGCCGGGTCGACCCGGTCCGGGGTGTTGGAACATGCGGCGGTGCTTGCCGAGCACGGCTACGGGGTCTTGCTCTTCGACGCGCGCGGCCACGGGGAGAGCGCGGGCCGCGCCATGGACTTCGGCTGGTACGGGGAGTCGGACGCATCCGGAGCAGTCGACTTCCTGACCCAGCAGCGCGGTGTGTCACCGGCGCGCATCGGACTCCTCGGCGTGTCCATGGGTGGCGAAGAGGCCATCGGCACCGCCGGAGTCGACGAGCGGGTCGCTGCCGTGGTGGCCGAGGGGGCCACCAGCCGGGTCGCAGCCGACAAGGGCTACCTCGATGCGTACGGCGCTCGTGGAGAGTTGCAGCAAAACATCGACCGAGTCACCTACTGGCTCACCGGACGGCTGACGGATGCTCCCGAGCCCAGCTCCTTGCGGCGATCCGTGTCGACAGCCACCACACGACCCGACCCCACCAGCTTCCTGCTCATCACGGCCGGTGAGGTGCCGGACGAAGGACACGCAGCCGACTACGTGGCGGATTCGAGCACCGACGCAGTCCAGACGTGGGCCGTTCCCGGCGCGGGGCACACACAAGGACTGCAGGAAGCACCCGCCGCGTGGGAGGAACGAGTGATCACCTTCCTCGCCGACTCTTTGGAAGGCACGGCAGGATGAACGAAGGCCCGGACCTCTCGGTCCGGGCCTTCGTCTCGGAGTAGCGGGGACAGGATTTGAACCTGTGACCTCTGGGTTATGAGCCCAGCGAGCTACCGAGCTGCTCCACCCCGCGTCGCAAGAACAACTCTACCCGCGAACTCACCCGAACCCCAATCTGGGACGCGGGGTCCCGACGAGCCCGACGTGAGAGCCACGGATGACCAGGCGCAAGTGGAACCGAAATCACGAAGGCCCGGACCTTTCGGTCCGGGCCTTCGTCTTGGAGTAGCGGGGACAGGATTTGAACCTGTGACCTCTGGGTTATGAGCCCAGCGAGCTACCGAGCTGCTCCACCCCGCGTCGCAAGAAGAACATTACACGCGAGGGGAAACGAACCCCTAATCGGAGGTGTCCTCACCCTCCCGAGATCAGGTCGGCGGCCTGGTCGACCTTGTCCTGGGCCTCGGCGATGAGCCGCTCACGCTCGGCGTAGTCGCCGGCCTTGCCGGCCTCGTCCGCCTGGGCGAACAGCGAGCGCGCGTCCTCGAGGAGCTGGCCGACCTCGCCCGGTGCGTCACCGGAGGAGGGCGGGGTCTCGGCCGGTTCCTCGTCGGGATCGGTTTCCGTCGGGGGTGTCGGCGAGGCGCCGGTCAGCGCGACCTCGAGGGCATCGCTCAGCGTGGTTCCGTAGCCGACCCGTCCGTCGTAGGAGACCAGCACGAAGGCGAGCTGGGCATAGCCAGAGGTGGAGGCGGTCGCCCGGCGGGCGTAGATCGGCTCGACGTACAGGATGCCGTTCTTCGCGGTCGGGTAGGTGATGACCTGGCCCCACACCGGCGCCGATCCGGAGCGGTTGAACGAGGCGACCTCGTCGGCGATCGCCTTGTCCGTACGGAACTCGTTGGACACCATGCCGGGGCCCTGGGTGTCGTCGGGGAAGCCGGTGGTGATCCGGATCTTCCCGTAGTTCTCCGAGGTGGCGTCGGAGTCGACCGACATCATCGCCGCCAGGTTGGGACGGTTGTAGGGCACGAAGGCCGACGTCAGCGACCAGCGAGCGGTGCCCGAGCCGTCGTCGAGGAACATCCGGTAGGGCGTCTGCTGGTGGTTGTCGTCGTTCGGGTCCTCGGGCACGGCCCAGCGCTCGTTGCCGGAGAAGAAGACGTCCGGGTCGGAGACGTGGTAGCGCGCCAGCTGGTAGCGCTGCACCTTGTAGAGGTCCTCGGGGTAGCGAAGGTGCTCCATCAGCTCCTTCGGGACCGACGACTTCGGCATCACGGTGCCGGGGAAGGCCGCCTCCCACGTCTGCAGGATCGGGTCCGACTCGTCCCACTCGTAGAGGGTGACCGTGCCGTCGTAGGCGTCCACGGTCGCCTTCACCGCGTTGCGCATGTAGTTGATCTCGTCGGTGGGCAGCGTCTGCACACCGGTCGAGGTCTGGGTGGCGTCGTCGGTCATCGAGGCGAACGAGTCGCGCGCGGCCTGTGGGTAGCGGTCGGTGGTCGTGTAGCCGTCGACCACCCACTGGATCCGCCCGCCGACGATCACCGGGTAGACGTCGTCGTCGAGCGTCAGCCACGGCGCGACCTTCTGCACCCGTTCCTTCGGGGAGCGGTCGTAGAGGATCTCGGAGTTCTCGTTGACCCGCGAGGAGAGCAGGAAGTTCGTGGAGCCGAACTGGATGGCGTACATCAGCTGGCGGAAGTTCGAACCGATCGGGACACCGCCGGCACCTTCGTACGTCGTCCGGGTCTCGCCGTCCTCGGAGTTGTAGTCGAGCTCGACCGCGGCGCCTTCGCCGGCCTTCCCGACGATCGAGTACTCCGGCGAGTCCTCGCCGAAGTAGACCTTGTCCTGGAACTTGCCTTGTCCCGAGGTGAGGTCGTGCTGACCGGTGCGGTCACCCTCGGCCCACTGCATCTGGTTCGACTCGGACTTGTCGTCGGCGCCGCGCATGTTGGCGTAGGAGGCGATCACCCCGTTGGAGTGGGTGTAGACCGTGTGCAGGTTGGTCCAGGTGCGGTCGGAGTCGGAGATGCCGGCCTGGTTGAGCTCGCGTACGCCGAGCACGACCGCCCGCTCCTTGCCACCGACCTCGTAGGTGGAGATGTCGAGCGGCTCGTGCACCGAGTAGTAGGAGCGACCCTGCTGGACCTGCTCGAACTCGCGGTGGACGACCGCCGGGTCGACGATCGGCAGCGAGGACGCGGTCTCGTCGAGCTGCTCGGGCGAGGCGCCGTCGGCCTCGGCCTGCGAGGTGTACTCGGTCACCTCGAGCTTGTCCTTGGAGATGCCGTAGGCGTCCTGGGTGGCCTTGATGTTGGCCGCCAGGTAGGGCTTCTCCTTGTCCTGCTCGCTCGGCCGGACCTGGAAGCCCTGCACGACCGCGGGCCAGATCATCCCGATCAGCAGCACCGAGATCGCGAACAGCGAGATCGCGATCGAGGGCAGCTGCCAGCTGCGCCGCCACATGTTCAGCAGGAACAGAATCCCGCAGATCACGGCGATCGCGAGCAGGATCTGGTTGGCCGGGAGCACCGCGTGCTCGTCGGTGTAGGTCATCCCGTCCAGTCGCGGGCCGGAGCCGTTGACGAGGTCGTAGCGGTCGACCCAGTAGTCGAGCCCCTTGACCAGCAGGATCAGCCCGAGCATGGCGCTGAGCTGGACCTGTGCCGAGCGGGTGAACCGGTCACGCTGCGCGGTCAGCCGGATCCCGCCGTAGACGTAGTGCACGATCATCGCGCCGATGGTGCCGAGGATCAGCCCGGTCAGCGCGAAGTTGACCAGGTAGTGCCACCACGGCAGGTCGAAGACGTAGAAGCCGATGTCCTTCTTGAAGAACTCGTCGACCTTGTCGAAGTCGCGCCCGTGGCGCCACATCAGGTACGTACGCCAGTGGCCCGCGCCGGAGAAGCCGGCGAAGATCCCCGACACCCCCGCGATGCCGACCAGCAGCCACGTACGGATCGGAGCGATCGCGTCGCGGTAGCGGTCCAGGCCGCCGATGTCGTCGGCCGGGTGGAAGTAGGGACGGGTGCGGTAGGCGAGCGCGGCCGGCAGCCCGATCATGATCGCCATCAGCACGCCGAAGATCACGAACAGCGCCGTGCGCGTCCAGAAGACTGTGCCGAAGACGCTGCTGAAGTCGATCGCGTCGTACCACAGCGCGTCGGTGTAGACCGCCGCGAAGGCGCTGATGCCGAAGAAGAGCACGATGACCGAGACGGCCGCGATCGCCAGCCATCGGTTGCGGCCGGTGCTCTGGTTGCGGGCCGGCGCCTGCGCCGGGTCGTCGTCGTCAAAGAGACTCATTCGTCGCCCTCGCTGTCTGGGTTCTCCTCAAGAGTGACACGCAGCAGCTCGAGGAGCTCGGGGACCAGGTCGACGCCGCCGATGACCGACTGGTCGTCGTCGTGCGCCTTCAACCGCAGAGCACAGTACGTGGCACCAGCACGTGTCGCGCCGGCCACGATGCGTACCTCCTGCCGGTCGGGGTGCGCCTTGGCGAACTCCGCGGCCGCCTCGGCGTCCTCGGGGATCTTGCCGTCGGCGTCGGGCGGCAGCACCAGACGCTCGACGACCGCGGCGCAGCCGGTGACGCCTGCGGGCCAGGCCGTCGTCTGGAGGACCTCCTCCAGCTGGGTCGTCACGGGCACCTGGTCCTGCTCGATCGGGGTCAGCGACCCCTCCTGGTCCGGGTTGTCCAGGCCCATCATCGTGGCGAGCGCCGGCTCGGCCTTGACCAGCGCGGCCGTGTCGACCAGCGCGAACAACCTCGCCGGACCGTCCCAGCCCTCGCTCGCGACGTGGGCCTCGATCTCGAGGACGGCCGCGGCCAGAGCGGGATCGGTCTCCAGGTCGAGGCCGCGGCTGAGCTCGGGGGTGGGCCCGGGCGTGGGCTCAGGGGTGTCGTTCACTTCGTGCTCCCACAGGTCGGCAGCTTGGCATTCGGGTCCTCGGTCCAGGTCTCGATCGCCTTGATGGCGTCGTCGAGGTTCTCCACACGGGTCAGGCGCATGTCACCGTTCTCGGCGCCCTCGACGTCTTGGCAGTTGCCGGCGGGCACCAGGAAGAGCTCGGCCCCGTCCGAGGCCGCACCCGGGATCTTCTGCTGGATCCCGCCGATCGGGCCGACGTTGCCGGAGCCGTCGATGGTGCCGGTGCCGGCGATCTTCTTCTCGCCGGTCAGCGGGCCCTTGGTCAGGGTGTCGTAGACCGAGAGCGCCATCATCAGCCCGGCGCTCGGTCCGCCGATGGCCGGGTCGAGCGTGATCTTGACGTCGTAGGGGAAGTCGTAGGTCGCTCCCAGCGAGACGCCGATGAAGGCCTTGCCCTCCTTCTCACCGGTCTTGATCGACTCGGTCAGCGTCTTGCCCTTGCGCTCGACGGTCAGCTCGATCGTGTCGCCGGGCTCGACCTTCTGCACCTCGGTGACGACCTCTTCGGGGGTGTCGACGGCCGTGTCGCCGACCTTGGTGACCACGTCCTCGGCCTTCAGCTTGCCCGCGGCGGGAGCGTCCTCGCTGACCTCGGCGACCGAGACCTCGTCGACGTCCTCACCGAGCTTGGTCAGCGCCGCCGCGATCGCCGCGTCCTGAGCGCTGGCCATCTGCACCTGCCCGGCCTCACGGTCGTCCTCGACGGTGCCCTGATCGGGGTAGGCGACCTCGCGCGGGTAGACCGCCTCGGTATCGCTCATCCATGCGCCCAGCAGGGTCCACAGGCCGAGCCGCGCCTCGCGGGTGGTCTCGGAGACCGTGGTCATCCGCAGCTGCCCCTCGTCGCGGTAGCTCTCGTGGCCCTCGACCTGGACGATGTCCTTGCCGTCGAACTCGCCCAGGACGTTCACCGTCGGCCCGGGGCTGTAGATCGTGTAAGGCAGCGGAACGACCCAGGCGATCACGATCAGGGCAACCACGAGCGGCAGGGCGACAAGACCGGCCAGGGTGCGCTGTGTCATAGCGTCACCTTCTCATTCAAGACCAAGTGCACCCTAAGAGGCGTCGCGGTTGACACGGACCGCGACTCCGGTCGACCTGTCGGGCGGCGGTTGAGGCGCTGCGTACCTTCTCGAGCGCTCGCGCGTCTTCTCCTTCTCGAGCGCGATCCCGAGGCGGCGTACGACCTCTTCGCGGTCCTGCTCGCGCCCCTCACGTCCGAGGAACGCGACCCAGGCCATCGCCAGCACGGTGATGACCGCGGACGGCACGAGCCACAGCAGGATGTCCACGTACGCAGCCTATTTGGTCACCCCAACGCCGCGCATCATGGCGCGCCGACCCCGAGCCGCCTCAGCCGCCCGAGCACACCACGAATCACGAAGCAATCGCCGACAACCCAGCGCCGGAGCGCTCCTCGTCTGGACGCAGCGGAGCGAGGGAGCGAAGCGACTGAGCGCAGCGGAGGAAGACGAGGATCAAGCGCAGGCGCTGCGCGAATTGCGAAGCAATCGCCACAAGTACAGCGCCGGAGCGCTCCTCGTCTGGACGCAGCGCAGTGAGGAGCGCAGCGACGAACGAAGCGGAGGAAGACGAGGATCAAGCGCAGGCGCTCGCGATTGCGAAGCAATCGCCATAAGTACAGCGCTGCGCGAATTGCGAAGCAATCGCCACAAGTACAGCGCCGGAGCGCTCCTCGTCTGGACGCAGCGGAGCGAGGGAGCGAAGCGACTGAGCGCAGCGGAGGAAGACGAGGATCAAGCGCAGGCGCTCGCGAATTGCGAAGCAATCGCAAAATTACGGCGCGCCGACCCACTCGTCCGTGCCGTCGGTGAAGACCTGGTGCTTCCAGATGGGCACCTCGGCCTTGAGGGTGTCGATGAGGTCGCGGGAGGCGGCGAAGGCCTCGCCGCGGTGGCCGGAGGCGGTGGCGACGATGACCGCGATGTCGCCGATGTCGAGGTGGCCGGTGCGGTGGACGGCGGCGACGCCCGCGACGCCGTGGTCGGCGGCGACCTTCTCGGCGACCTCGGTCAGGCGCGCGAGGGCGGTGGGATGGGCCTGGTAGTCGAGGCCGGTCACGCCCTTGCCCCCGTCGTGGTCACGTACGCGGCCGACGAAGAGAGTCACCCCGCCGGATGCGTCGTCGTCGAGCGCGTCCATCACCTCGGTGACATCGAGAGGGGTCTCCCGGATGTCCAGAAGCTTGACAGCGCCTTTCTTCGGTTCAGCCATGGGACCAGCGTAGTGCTTGCTGACAGCGGGCTTCCGTAACCGCGTAGGCTGGACACATGAGTCAGACCCCAGGTGGCCCCGACGAGCCGGAGGAGCCGGAGAACCCCTTCAAGGGCACGCCCTTTGAAGCGTTCTTCGGTGGTTTCCCCATCGGCGGCGTCGGCGGCGGCCCCGGCGGCATGCCTGACCTGAGCCAGATCTTCGGTCAGATCCAGTCGCTGCTACAGCCCTATGACGGCCCGCTGAACTGGGACGTCGCGATGGACCTCGCCCGAAAGGTCGCCGCGTCCACGCCCGACCCGACGCCTTCTCAGAAGCAGAAGGACGCGGTCGCCGACGCGATCCAGCTGGCCGACCACTGGTTGGAGGAAACCACCTCGTTCCCGTCCGGCGTGAAGTCCGCCACCGCTTGGTCCAAGGCCGAGTGGCTGGTCAACACGCTGGACGCGTGGAAGCCGCTGATCGAGCCGGTCGCCGCCTCGACGGCGGCCGCGATGAGCGGTCAGCTGCCCGAGGAGATGAAGGCGCAGATGGGCCCGATGATCGGGTTCGTCGGCAAGGCGATGGGCGCGTTGTACGCGAACCAGGCCGGCACCGGCCTCGGCCACCTCGCCGGCGAGGTCATCTCGGTCTCCGACATCGGCATCCCGCTGGCCGAGACCGGCCAAGCGGCGCTGCTCCCGGTCAACGTCGCGCCCTTCGCCGAAGGACTGGGGGTCAGCACCGACGACGTGCTGCTCTTCCTGGCCCTGCGCGAGGCGGCCCACCAGCGGCTCTTCGCCGGCGTGCCGTGGCTGCGTGACCACGTCGTCACCGCCGTCACCGACTACGCGCAGGGCGTCGAGCTCAACATGGAGGCCATGCAGCAGCGGATCGAGGAGCAGATGCGCGGCCTCGACCTCTCCGCGATGCAGGACCCCTCGCAGCTGCAGAACATGTTCGAGGAAGGCATGTTCGAGGTGCCCGACTCGCCGGTGCAGAAGGCCGCGCTGGAGCGGCTCGAGATCGTGCTGGCGCTCGTGGAGGGCTGGGTCGACGAGGTCGTCGCCCTGGCCACCGCCGAGCGGATGCCGGTCGCGGCGCAGTTGCAGGAGGCCGTACGCCGCCGCCGCGCTGCCGGCGGTCCGGCCGAGCAGACCTTCGCGACCCTGGTCGGCCTCGAGCTTCGTCCGCGACGCCTGCGGGACGCGGCCGCGCTGTGGGGATCGCTGCGCACCCGGCAGGGCATCGAGGCCCGCGACGGCGTCTGGATGTCGCCGGCGCTGCTGCCCACCTCGGCAGATCTCGACGACCCGCTCGGCTTCCGCGAGGGCGCCGAGGCCCCCGACGTCGAGTCGATCGACTTCGACGAGGAGCTCAAGAAGCTGCTCGGCGGGACCGACTCCGACAGCCCGGGCGAGGAGTGAGCCTGAACGCTGACGCGCTCGCGACCCTGCGGGCGTGGGGTGCTCCGTCGGCTCTGCAGGAGACCTTGCGGCAGCGGTACGTCGCCCACCTCGAGGCCGAGCCCACCGGGGTCTTCAAGTCGTGCGTCCCCGACCACCTGACCGCCTCGTGCGTGGTGCTCTCCGACGACGGCTCCTCGGTGCTGCTGACCCATCACCGCAAGGCGCGGCGCTGGTTCCAGTTCGGTGGACATCTCGAGCAGGACGACCCGACCCTGTGGGCGGCCGCGGCCCGCGAGCTGCGTGAGGAGTCGGGCGTGTCGGACCTGGTGCCGTTGCCCGGGCTGGTGCAGCTCTCCGAGCACCCGGTGCCCTTCTGCGCTCCGTCCGGCGACGTCCACCACCTCGACGTGCGCTTCATGGCCGTCGCCCCCTCCGGTGCGGTTCCGGAGGTGAGCGAGGAGTCCCTCGACGTACGTTGGTGGCCGGTCGACGGTGTCCCCGATCCCGAGGACGACCTGATCGAGCTCATCAAGCTCGCGCAGGCGCGGCTCTAGTCGACCTGGTCGTCCGCGTCGACGTCGTCCTCCTCGCCCGGAGGGGCGGGGAGCTTGGCGGCGGCAGACCAGCCGGCCAGATAGCCCTTGGCGCGCTCGGCCTGGGGGTAGCGATCGACCCAGGCCCAGAAGGCCTCGTTGTGCTTGGCCTCGAAGAGGTGGGCCAGCTCGTGGACGAGCACGTAGTCGACGACCCAGCCCGGCATGCCCCGCAGCCGGTCGCTCAGCCGGATCGAGCGGTCACCGGGAGTGCAGGAACCCCAGCGACTGTTCTGGTTGTCGACCCAGCGGACCGAGTCCGGCTTGGCCAGACCGCCGAAGTACTGGTCGCTCAGGGCGGCCGATCGTCGCATCAGGTCATCGTCGCTGGGTTTGCGGCGCCGTTCGGCCTTCTCCAGCCGAGCGACCATCTGCTCGACCCATTCGGCCTCCTCGCGCTGCGACATCGCGGCCGGGATCATCACGATGATCCGGTCGCCGTCACGGTAGGCAGAGACCGTACGCCGACGCCGCTTGCTGCGCCGTACCTCGATCTCCGGGCCGTCCATAGGTCAAAAAACTACCTGTTCGCCCAGGCCAGCAGGCGGTCCCGCGGCCAGGTGTTGATGATCCGTTCCTCTTCGATACCCGCCGCCTCGGCCCGTTCGCATCCCAGAACGAGGAAGTCGAGCTGCCCCGGAGCATGCGCGTCCGAGTCGATCGAGAAGAGGCAACCGACGTCGCGAGCGAGCTCGAGAAGCTTGGTCGGAGGGTCTCTCCGCTCGGGCCTGGAGTTGATCTCGACCGCGACGCCGTGCTCCGCGCACGCCTCGAACACCTTGCGCGCGTCGAACTGGCTTCCGGGCCGGGTGCCGCGATTGCCGGTGACCAGCCGGCCCGTGCAGTGGCCGAGCACGTTCATCCGCGTCGTGGAGACCGCGGTGACCATCCGTCTGGTCATCAGCTCCTTGTCCATCTTCAGCTTGGAGTGGACGCTGGCGACACGGAGCTCGAGCTTGGCGAGCATCTCGTCGGTCTGGTCGAGGCTGCCGTCGTCGAGGATATCGACCTCGATCCCCTTCAGCAGGGTGAACCCGTGTCCGGCGAGGTGGTCGTTGACCGCGTCGACGACACCGAGCTGGCGTTCCAGGCGGGCGGCACTGAGCCCGTTGGCGACCGTCAGACGCGGACTGTGGTCGGTGAGCACCAGGTATTCGTGACCCAGCTCGATCGCGGTGAAGGCCATCTCCTCGATCGGGGAGCCGCCGTCGGACCAGTCGGAGTGGCTGTGCAGATCGCCACGGAGCCTGCTCCGCAGCCCCTCCCCCGCCGCGCCCTCGGTCAGCGGACCGCCGTGGACCCGCTCGGTGTCCGCCAGCCGCTGCGGCACCTCGCCACGCGCGGCCTCGGAGATGACCTTGGCCGTGCTCGCTCCGACCCCGCTCAGCTCCGTCAGGGTGCCCTCGGTCGCACGGCGGCGTACCTCCTCCTCGGGGAGCGGAAGGATCGCGGCCGCCGCGGTGCGGAAGGCCTTCACCTTGTAGCTGTCCTCACGGCCGCGCTCGAGCAGGAACGCGATCCGTCGCAGGGCTGCGACGGGCGACAACGCCTCGCCTACCAAATCTTCCTCCAACTATTTTTCTCCTCCACAGCCGGTGGAGAATGATTTTCGCAGGTCACAGTCTGTATTCAACCGATCATTCTCCATCCGTTCACCCTGGTTACCCACAGGAACGGGCATGTCTTCCACCGGCTGTCCCCAAGCAAAGCGGGGTTGTCCACATCTTGTCCACAAGGCTCGCGGAGTCGGACGTTGACGGGCTCCCACATCCTCTTTAAGTTCGATGTCAGTGGGACCCCCGGCGCCGCCGGACGGCCTTCGCAAGGGGAAGGCGAAGGACGATCCAGGCACCGGGGGTCCCTCCAGTTTTCGGGTCGCCTCCCCGACGTCGCGGGAGCCTTCGACAGACCTTCGATGCGTCCTCGAAACCCCAGAATCCCCCGGTATGACGCCAACACGCCGACACTCGCTCGACAGCCCGTGTTGCCGCAGAAAGCGCCGCGTGTCGTAGGGTCGAGTCGGCTCGTCATGACGAGCTTCCGACGGGCTTCCCTGACAACCCCGTCGCGACGACCAGTTACACATAGGCAAGGAGGCCGTCATGGCGGAGACCTGGAGCGGCGAGTTCTACTGCGTGAAGTGCAAGGAGAAGCGCGAGGCGACCGGTGAGATCCGGGTGAACGACAAGGGCACCAAGATGGCCAAGGCCGTCTGCCCCGTCTGCAGCACCAACCTCAACCGCATCCTCGGTAAGGCCTGAGCCCGAGCCTGCGACCCCGCGACGAAGGAGCGGGGTCGCAACGCGAGGGGATCGAGCGAGCGCAGCGGGTGAGCCTGCGAACCCGCGAAGCGGGTCGAGATCCACGCTTCCCGGAGCGCTAGCCCAGCGCAGCTCGAGACCTACCAGTGCACGACTCGCGGCGGCGCCCCCGGCAAGTCCGGCGGCGCCGCTGCCACGTTTTGCCGAGGCGTCGGCCCCGTCGGCCGAAGCGTCACGCTGGTGCCGACTCGACCGACGCGAGCGACGTCTCGGCACGTTATCCACAGGGGCTGTGGATTGTTGATGCAGGGAATCTCGGGCGGTGTGAGACTCCCTGGCATGAGCACGCGCTACCGGATTCGGCCGGGGTATGTGGCCGTACGACGTGATGAGACCCGACTTCAGATCGGCATCGACCCGCCGCGGCGGGCGATCGTGCAGGACAGCGTGGAGGTACGCCGCCTGCTGACCGACCTCGCCGCCGGCCGAGCGACCGAGCCCGATCATCTGCCCGGGCGGCATGCGATGCAGCAGCTCGCCAACGCCGGACTGCTGATCGACGCCGAGCGCAGCGAGCCGCCACCACGGGTCGGCTTCGACGGACCGCCGGCGATGGTCTCGGCGGCACGGGCGCTGATCGGGGCGCCCGGGGCGACCTCCGGCGCCCCGGATCTCGTGATCCTCCTCTCGGAGGGACCGCTGCACCGCGAGCGAACCGACGAGATGGTGCGCGAGGGCCGGGCACACCTCGTCGTCGAGAGCGGCCCCGACACCTGGACCGTGGGCCCGTTGGTCGTTCCCGGCGTCACCGCCTGCCTGCGTTGCGTCGACGCGACTCTCGCCGAGGAGGACGACCGACGGGCGGTGGTCGTGAGCCAGCTCGTCGGCAACGAGGTGCCGAGCGATGCGCTGCTGCGGTCGCTGGCGCTCTCCTGGGCCGTACGCGACGCCCGCACCTACCTCGCCGGGCGCACCCCGGCATCGTGGTCGACCTCGGTGATCCTCACCCGCGACGACGAGCCCACCGTCCGAGCATGGCTGCGACATCCCTACTGCGGCTGCGCGTGGGACCTGATCGCCTCGGCGAGGGCGGAGACGGGCGAACCGGCTTGATTTTCGACTCGCAGCTCCGGCACCCTTGCGGACATGGTCACGAAGAGCGCGCTGCGACGACGAGGCATGGGTCTCTGACCCCGCCCTCGCGTCAGCCTGCCCTCTTCACCTCCTAGGACCCTCTCGTGCACGAGCACACCCTTGCCCTGTCCGCACACCTTCAGAACGCCGTCGTCACCTGCTTCGGCGACGCTTACGCCGGCATCGATCCCGAGCTGCGCCCGGCCACCCGGCCCGAGTTCGGGCACCTCCAGTCCAACCTCCCGCTGCGGCTGGCCGGTCCGCTCGGCCTGGCCCCGCGGGAGATCGGCGCCCGCCTCCTCGATGCCGTCCACCTCGGCGATCTCGCCACCGCCGAGCTGGCCGGCGCCGGGTTCCTCAACCTCACCTGGTCCCCCGCCGTCCTCGGCGAGGCCGTCGGCGACCTGCTGACCGACCCCCACCTGGGCGTCCCCACACCGGCGGCACCGCAACGGGTCGTCGTCGACTACTCCTCCCCCAACGTCGCCAAGCAGATGCACGTCGGCCACCTGCGTTCCACGGTCATCGGCGACGCCCTGGCCAGGGTGCTGGCCTACGCCGGCCACGAGGTGGTGCGGCAGAACCACCTCGGCGACTGGGGCACCCAGTTCGGGATGCTGGTCGAGGAGCTGCTCGGTGAGGATCTCCATGACCCCGCGGCCGTCGCCGACCTGGAGATGAGCGAGCTGCTCGCCCTCTACCAGCGGGCCAAGGCGCGTTTCGACGACGACCCGGGCTTCGCCGGCTCCGCCCGGCGCCGGGTGGTCGCGCTGCAGTCCGGCGACCCGACCACGCTCGCGCTCTGGCAGGCGCTCGTCGACGCCTCGATGGCCGAGTTCGACGCCACCTACAGCCGGCTCGGCGTACTGCTGACCAGGGACGACTTCGACGGCGAGAGCCGCTACAACCCGCAGCTTCCCGGCGTCGTCGACGACCTTCGGGCATCGGGTCTGCTGACCGAGTCGGCCGGTGCCCTCGTCGTCTACCCCGACGGCTTCACCGGTCGCGACGGCGCACCGCTGCCGTTGATCGTGCGGAAGGCCGACGGCGGGTTCGGGTACGCCGCCACCGACCTCGCCACGATCCGGCATCGGGTCGACGATCTGGCGGTCGACCGGGTCGTCTACGTGGTCGACCACCGGCAGAGCCACCACTTCGACATGGTCTTCGCCGTCGCTCGCGCCGCCGGCTGGCTGCCCGACTCGGTGGAGGTCCAGCACATCAGCTTCGGCACCGTGCTCGGTCCCGACGGCCGCCCCTTCAAGACCCGTTCGGGCGAGACGGTCACGCTCACCTCGCTCCTCGACGACGCCGAGGAGGCCGTCGCCGCGCGCTACGACAATCCCGAGGTCGTACGCGCCGTGGCCAACGCCGCCGTGAAGTACGCCGACCTCTCCAACCACCTGGCCCGGGACTATGTCTTCGACGTCGCCCGGATGTCGGCCACCACCGGCGAGACCGGCCCGTATCTGCAGTACGCCCACGCCCGGGTGTGCAGCATCCTCACGCGGGCACCGCAGCAGACGTACCCTTCGACGAGCTCAGGACATCGCGCCGTCGGCAGCCTGTCCCACGCGGCCGAGCAGCGGCTCGCGCTGGAGTTGGCCGGTTTCGCAGCCGTGGTCGCCAAGGTCGCGGACACCTTGGAGCCGCATCACCTCACGGCGTACCTCTACGGTCTGGCGACCGCGCTGACCACCTTCTACGAGAACTGTCCCGTGCTCAAGGCGGACGGTGAGGTCAGGCAGACCCGGCTCGCGTTGTGCGAGGTGACCCGGCGAGTGCTGTCAGAGGGACTCGGGCTCCTCGGCATCGAGGCGCCACAACGGATGTGAGGAGGTCACGCGCGCCGGCGACGGCGTCGCGAGCGCCGATCCAGTGCGTGCCCGGCAAGGCGGAGGAGGGAGGCGGCCCGGTGTTGGCCGTCGACCGACGACAACGCCGCCGGGTGCGTGCTGGGGTGGCGCGCAGCAGGCGTCGTCCGCGCGCGTGACCTCCTGGTGTCTCAGGCCCACCAGTCGGAGTCGAGCTTGGCTTCCATGGAGCGCACGTGACGTCGCGAGCAGGCCTCGCAGAACGACTTCGCACGCCCACGCTCAACCGCGGTGGTCCATGCGAGGAGGCGGTTGGGGTCGGCCTCGTAGCATCCGCAGAAATCGCAGGTCTTCATGCCTCAACGATAGGTCGAAATCCTGCGGTTCAGAGGGCGCAACACCGAAATTCTGCATCACCTGATTGTCAGGGCCGTGTTACCTCCGGACAGGCAGCATGCAGGCGGTGTCGAGACCCAGGACGTGGTTGAGCCGGCCGAAGGCCAGCCAGGACCCGAGGCACATGCTCAGCTCGACGATCTCGGCATCGGTGTAGTGGGCCGACATCCGGTCCCAGAAGGCCTGGTCGATCCCGTGGTGGTCGCTCGCGTAGCGCTCCGCGTACTCCGCGGCAAGCCGCGTGCGGTCGTCGAACGCGTCCGTCGTACGCCATTCCTCCACCGCCTCGGCGAACGACTCCTCGACCTTCTGGCCGTCACGTTCGGTGCGCCAGTCGAGGCAGAACACGCAGCCGTTGATCTGCGCGATCCGCAGCCGGGCGGCCTCGAACTCGCGGAGCCCGAGCGTGGTGTGCTCGTAGACCGCGAGCGAGAGACCGGCCGCGGCCGGGCCGATCCCGGGCACCATCTGGCCCCAGACGTACGCGATCGGGTCCTGCCCTTCGGGGACGTCGATGATCATGCGTTCACACCTTCCTGGACGGCCTTGGCCGCACCGAGCCTGCCGGTCGCCGGGCGCAGCGGAACATCCAGCGCGTCGTAGAGTCCAGGGCCTGCGTCGATGAGCCATTCGATCGCGCCGACCAGCCGTCCGACCGCGGTCGCGTTTCCGCCCGCTGCTCGGTTGCCGCCCTTGTCGGTCGCCTCGACCGTCACCTCGATCCGCGGGTCGCCCTCGATGATCACCCGGTGGGCGCCGTCGCCGTCGGGCGGCGTCGGCCAGTGCGGGGCACACGAGGGATGGATGCGGGTGACGTGCTCGACGACGATGAGCGGCTCGCCGCCGACGATCCCCTGGACCTCGAAGCGCACCGCACCTTGGGTGCCCTTCTCGAACTCCCCCATCGACGCGGTCGTCACGGTCTCGTCAAGTGGCAGCCGCTCGACCGTCTCCCGGATCTCGTCGAGCTCGACCTCGAGCCCGCGGGCGATCAGCCTGACCTGGCCGCCCCACACCATGGTCGGCACGGTCTCGGCGAGCATCGGGGCGTCGTAGTCCATCGGCTGGCCCATTCCGACGAGATAGCGGACGGAGTCGGGCTGGTCGTAGGTGGAGTAGTCGAAGATCTCCTGGCACCGGACAACGTCGACGGTGCTGCCCAGACCGCTGACCAGCAGCGGCAGCACGTCGTTCGCCCAGCCCGGGTCGACCCCCGAGACCAGGAGTGACCCGCCGCCCTCGGCGATCGCGGCCAGCACCGGCTCACGCATCTCCGCCGGAGCGTTGCGCTGGTCGTACAGCGCGTAGAGCGCGGGCGTGACGACCACGGCGCCGGACCGGAGCGCTCGCACGATGTCAGCGAGGGCCTCGTCCGGACGGATGTCGCCGGACGCGGCGTACACGATGGCCTCCGGGCGCGTCGCGAGCACCGCGTCGATGTCGTCGGTGGCGGCGACGCCGAGGTCACGGCCGACCTCTCCGAGATCACCCGCGTCGCGACCGACCTTCGCCGGGTCGTGGACGAGCACATCGGTGAGCTCGAGTCGTGGATGTGCGTCGACGGCCCGGATGGCGAGTCGACCGATGTTTCCCGTGCCCCATACGCATGCGGTGACCATGCGACCTCCCTGTCGCTCTGCGTGAATGTTGCGAAACCCCTGACACCCCCACCGGCATACTAGAACATGTTCTAGCAATCAGTGATGAAAAGGGAGGTCATCTTGAGCAACACACCACGACACGACCGGTCGCGCGGGCTCTCGCGCCGGGGATTCGTGCTCGGCGCGGGCTCGCTGGCTGGGGTCGGGATGCTGGGAGGAGCATTCGGAACCAGCCCGACGTGGGCGTCAGCAGCCGCATCGTCGATCGGCAACGGCGCGCAGGTGCCGGTGCTGGTCATCGGCACCGGCTACGGCGGCTCGGTCGCGGCCCTGCGTCTGGCCCAGGCCGGCATCAACGTCCACATGGTCGAGATGGGCCAGGACTGGGCCACGGTCGCGCCCGGCCCGGACGGCAAGATCCATCCGAAGGTGAGCGCTCCGGACTATCGGTCCTTCTGGATGCGGACCCGGACCAAACAGCCGCTCAGCAACTTCCTGGGGTTCCCCATCGACAAGGACGTCCCGAAGTACGCCGGCATCCTGGACGCCGAGGACTTCGCCGGCATCTCCGTCTACCAGGGACGAGGAGTCGGTGGCGGCTCGCTCGTCAACGGAGGCATGGCCGTCACCCCGAAGCGGGAGAACTTCGGAACCATCCTGCCCTCGGTGGATGCCGCGGAGATGTACTCGACCTACTACCCGCGCGCCAATGCCGCCCTCGGCGTCGGATCGGTCGACCCCGACTGGTTCGAACGGACCTCGTACTACCAGTACTCCCGCGTGGGCCGGAAGCACGCTCAGCGCTCGGGTTTCGCGTGGACGTTCGTCCCGGACGTCTACGACTGGAACTACATGGTGGCCGAGGACAACGGCAGCGTCCCGAAGTCGGCCCTGGCCCAGGAGGTCATCTACGGCAACAACCACGGCAAGAGGACGCTGCCGAAGACCTACCTCGCTCAGGCAGCCGCCACCGGGAAGGTCACGATCTCCTCGCTGCACCGAGCCACGTCGGTCCGGCCCGCCGCGTCCGGTGGGTACGACGTCGTCCTGGAACAGATCAACACCACCGGCGACGTGGTGGCGACGAAGACGGTCAACGCGGGCAAGGTGTTCTTCGCGGCCGGCAGCGTCGGCACGAGCAAGCTGCTGGTGAAGCTGAAGGCGACCGGCGCGCTGCCCGCGCTGAACGGCGAGATCGGCCAGGGCTGGGGCGACAACGGCAACGTGATGGTCGGACGCGCCAACCACATGTGGGACCCGACCGGTGACGTGCAGTCGACGATCCCGTGCTCCGGCATCGACAACTGGGACGCCGGCGGCGCCTTCGCCGAGGTCGCGCCGTTGCCCACCGGTATCGAGACGTTCGCATCCTTCTATCTCGCGATCACCAAGACCCAGCGTCGGGCGGCGTTCAGCTACAACCCGACCAGCGGCAAGGTCGACCTGTCCTGGCAGACCGCGTGGAAGCAGGACTCGATCACGATGGCGAAGACGATCTTCGACAAGATCAACAAGACCGAAGGGACGATCTACCGCACGGATCTGTTCGGCACGAACAAGATCTGGGGCGACCACCTGACCTACCACCCGCTGGGCGGTGCGGTCCTGAACAAGGCGACGGACAACTACGGCCGGCTGCACGGCTATGACGGTCTCTACGTCATCGACGGCGCGCTCATCCCCGGCAACACGAGCGTCAACCCGTTCGTCACGATCACCGCCCTCGCGGAGCGGAACATCGAGAGGATCATCGCCACCGACCTCTGACCGGCCGGAGGTAGGTGCCGGAAAAGGTAGGACCGGCCGGTCCGAGGGTTTCTCGGACCGGCCGGTCATCTTCCACACCCGCGATCAGAGGGGTGGGGTCTGGTGTCCCATGGGGGACTTACAGCGCGCGGGCAAGAGCCAGCTTCGCCTGGACGGCGGCTCGCTCGGCCTTGCGGCCCAGGCGAGCGGCCTTGACGAGGGCGTGGCCTCGCCGCAGTTCACGCGCCTCTCCCAGGCGCGCGGACATTTGCGCGCGCGCCAGGTCTTCGTAAAGCAAGTTCATCTGAGTGCTCCGTACTCGGTTGGTGTTCATGTCTGTTGTTGTCCCTCTTCGAAAGCCGACCTGGTGGTCAGCGGGCTCCTGCGCCCATGGTCATCACGATCGTGTTCATAGCTGTTGCCTTTCGTCGTTGAAACGGCGGTCTGTGCTTCGATGTTGTTCGGTCGATCAGGCGGCGTCCTTGCGGGGCCGGCCACGGGGCCGCTTGCGGGGGATCACCTTCCCCTGCAGGAGCAGCTGGCCGCCCCAGACGCCCCAGGGCTCACGCCGGTCGAGGGCGCCGGCGAGGCAGAGCGGCTGCACGGGGCAGGTCGCGCAGAGCGCCTTGGCGAACTCGACGTCGGCAGGAGACTCGGCGAACCACAGCTCGGGGTTGTTGGCCCGGCAGGGCAGCAGGTCCTCGTCGTAGCGGTTGGCACGGTCGTGGAGAACGCCGAGCTTGACCTCGGGCTCGAGAATGCTGGTCATATGTACACCTCCTTTGTGACTGATCGCGGGTTTTGAGAAACAGAAAGGCCGCGGATCCCGGGTTTCGGGTTCCGCGGCCTGGAGGCTGCTGTGACTACGTGGTTCTACGTAGTCGGACAGCTCCAGGCTCGAATCCCGTGGGACTTGACCTTGATGGCATCCGCCTGCGGGGACACGAGTCCCTCGACGCGCATGCCGTAACCGGCGCCCGCAAAGGCACCGGCAGCCGGGGTGGCCCAGGTCGGGCTGGACAGCTCGGGGTGGCCGCACGCGGACATGGCGATGCCATTGATCGGCGTCTTGATCTGGTTGATCTTCACTGGGGCCACCTCCTTCGGGGCTGTCGGGCGCGCTTCAGCAGCACGCGGCTTTACTTGATGGAAGAACACTAACCGGCGGGGCAGGTAGGCCGCAAACGATTAAACCCGTTGATTTCGAGGAATTTCCGTGAAGGACTTTTACGCCTCGGCCGAGATCACCTGAAGGACTTCCGAGCCGTACGCCTCCACCTTGCCGCGGCCGATGCCGGCGATGCGCTGCAGATCCTGGAGGGTGCCCGGCTTCTGCTCGGCGATCTGCTCCAGGGTCGCGTCGGTGAAGACCACGAAGGCGGGCTTGCGGATGGCCTCGGCGGTGTCCTTGCGCCACTGCTTCAGCCGGCCGTAGAGCTCCTCGTCGTAGGGCGCGTCACAGCCCTCGTGTCGGCCCAGCCGCTTCTCGGCCGCCGAACCGAGCGGCCCTCCGCAGGCCTTGCACATCCGGGCCTTGCCGGAGCCGGGGCGCCGTGCCGGCGTCGTGGAACGCGCCGGGCGCAGCGGGTCGAGGAAGCGCGAGGGTCGGCGCCGGGCGGCCTGGCCCGGTTGGCGTGCCAGCGCCCACGACAGGGTCAGGTCGACCCGCGCCCGGGTGAGGCCGACGTAGAGCAGACGTCGCTCCTCCTCGATCTCGGCCGGGGTCGGCTCCTCACCTCGGAGGATGAACGGCATCGTGCCGTCCTGGAGCCCGACCAGGAAGACCGAGTCCCACTCGAGTCCCTTGGCGGCATGGAAGGTCGCCAAGGTCACTCCCGACGGCACCGGGGCATGCTGCTCGGCCGCGCGGCGGTCGAGCTCGGCGACGAGGCCGGCCAGGTCGCCGCCGGCGGCGGCAAAGGCACGCGCCTGGTCGATCAGTGCCTGCCACGACTCCCAGCGGTCGCGGGTCTGGCCGCGGCCGTCCGGCGGCTCCGAGGTCCAGCCCATCCCGGCCAGGATCCCGTGGACCGACTCCAGCAGCTCGTCGCCGATCACGGCTCCCTGGCCACCTCGCGCCGCGCCCCGGATCCGGGTCACCGCCTCGCGGACCTCGGGCCGGTCGAAGAACCTGGCGGCGCCGCGTACGACATAGGGGATCCGGCGTGCGGTCAGGGCGTCCTCGTAAGCCTCCGACTGGGCGTTGATCCGGAACAGGATCGCCATCTCGTTGTAGGGCTTGCCGGACTGGTGCAGGCGCAGGATCTCGGCGGCGACGCCCTCGGCCTCGGCGACCTCGTCGGGCTGCTCGACGTGCTCGACGGCCGGCCCGGCGTCGCGCTGCGCCTGCAGCTGGACACCCGCGCTGGGCGTGCCTTCCAGGATCTTGTTGGCCGCCCGCACCACCTGGGGCGAGGAGCGGTAGTTGCGGACCAGCTCGACCGAGGTGGCGCCGGGGTGCTTCTTCGGAAAGTCACGGAGGTAGGCCGCGTCGGCGCCGGCGAAGGTGTAGATCGTCTGGGC
Organism: Nocardioides sp. NBC_00368; assembly: GCF_036090055.1. Classification (NCBI taxonomy): domain Bacteria; kingdom Bacillati; phylum Actinomycetota; class Actinomycetes; order Propionibacteriales; family Nocardioidaceae; genus Nocardioides; species Nocardioides sp. NBC_00368. The sequence continues at coordinate 5,544,992 of NZ_CP107970.1, read as the reverse complement.
CGGGTCGCCGACGACGCAGATCTCGTTGCGTCCGCCCAGCCACAGGTCCAGCAGGGCCGACTGCAGCGGCGAGACGTCCTGGAACTCGTCGACGGTGAACCACTTGTATTGCCGCCTGACCTGCGCCGCGACCCGCTCGTCGTGCTCCAGGAGCCCGGCGGTCAGCAGCAGCACGTCCTCCATGTCCATGCGTGCCTGGGTGCGCTTGACGTCCTCGTAGGCCGCGTAGATGTGTCCCACCATCGACGGAGTCAGCCCGCCGACCTCCCGGCCCCGCGCCTCGGCCGACTTCGGGTAGTCGTCGGGGTGGACGTTGGAGACCTTCGACCACTCGATCTCCGAGGCGAGGTCGCGCGCCTGGGCCTGGTCGACGTTGATCCGCTGGCGCTGCGCGGCCGCGCGGATGAGCGGGATCTTCGACTCGGTCAGGTTGGGCAGCTCGGTGCCGTAGACCTTCGGCCAGAAGAACCGCAGCTGGCGAAGGGCGGCGGAGTGGAAGGTGCGCGCCTGGACCGCACCGGCGCCCATGGCGCGCAGCCGCTGCCGCATCTCCCCCGCGGCCCGGGTGGTGAAGGTGACCGCGAGGACCTCCTGCGGCGCGTAGACCCCGCTGGCGACGCCGTAGGCGATCCGGTGGGTGATCGCCCGGGTCTTGCCCGTCCCCGCACCCGCCAGCACCCGGACCGGGCCGCGCAGAGCCTCCGCCACCCGGCGTTGCTCGGGATCGAGGGCGGCGAGGAGGGACTCGGGGGTCATGGGCGGGAAGAACTCCTCGGGGTGGGAACGTTGTGCCTTGCGAGTCAACAGTATTGGCTCGTACCGACAGTTCTGATGAGGAGAGTCCCGATGAGTAGCTTCACCATGTACACCACGCCCTGGTGTGGATACTGCCAGCGACTCAAGGGACAGCTCGGCCGCGAGGACATCACCTTCGACGAGGTCGACATCGAGCAGGTGCCCGAGGCCGCGCAGATCGTCGAGCAGGTCAACGGCGGCAACCAGACCGTCCCCACCCTCGTCTACTCCGACGGCACCGCGATGACAAACCCGTCGATCGCCCAGGTCAAGGCGAAGCTCGCCGAGTTGGTCTGACGCCCGTCACCACGACCCGGGCAGCTCGCCGCCGTACCAGGCCTCGACCAGCGATCGGCTGATCGAGATTCCGCTGGGCAGCTTGATCTCGCCGCTCTCCGCGACCGCGGCGAGCTCGGCACGGGTGAACCAGCGCGCCTCGCGGATCTCGTCCTCGTCGACGGTGATCTCGGTCGACGCCGCACGCCCGAAGAAGCCGAGCATCAGGCTGGCCGGCAGCGGCCACGGCTGATTGCCGAAGTAGTCGACCTGCCCGACTCGTACGCCGACCTCCTCGGCGACCTCGCGACGGACCGCGTCCTCGAGCGACTCCCCCGGCTCGACGAAGCCGGCGAGGGTGGAGAAGTTGGGTGCGGGCCAGCGGGTGTGGTTGCCGAGCAGGCAACGCTCCTCGTCGCTCCCCGGCTCCCCCGCCGTCACCAGCATGATCACCGCCGGGTCGGTACGCGGGAAGCTCACGTGTCCCTCTGCGCAGGCCAGCTCGTGCCCGGCCGCGCGTGGCTCGAGGGCGCCGCCGCAGCGGGAGCAGAACCGGGTCGCCCGGTGCCACTCGGCCAGTCCGATCGCGTGCATCAGGAAGCTCGCCTCGGTGGTGTCGGCGAGCAGTGCGGGGAAGAGCCCGCGCAGGTCACGCCAGGTCTCGCCGGCCTCCTCGCGGCCGGTGAGCACCGCGAACCTGGCCCCGTCGGCGGTGTCGCCGAGGAGCAGCCGGATCCCCTCCGGCGAATCCGCCGGCGTACGCCATCTCACCCCGGTCCTGCCTGACGGCTCGACCCTGTTGCCGGCGACCACGAGGACCCTCGTGGTCTCGTCAGACCAAGCCTTGTCGACCCAGCCGTCGTCGGCGCGCAGGTGGCCGGAGCGGTCGTGGGGATCCTGAATGATTCGTAGATGGATGGGCAGCTTCGGGGAGTCCACCCGTCAGAGCCTATGAGGTGGGTATAAGTTCCGCGGCGTGGATCGGTTCTGGCGTATCGCCGCTGTCGTCTCCGTCGTGGTCGCTCTGGCGATCAACGTCTACATCGCCTGGGGTTCCAACCTCTCGTTCATGTACGACGAGATCGGCACCGTCATCCATGGGCGGACCGTTCTGGGCCTCGACTCACCCCAGCTCAACACCCCCGGCTACTACCCCGGCTGGGGTGTGCTGCTGGCACCGTTGTGGCTGGTCACGTCCAACGTCTTCGTCTTCTACCAGATGGCGATCGTCGTCGGTCTGGTGATCAGCATGCTCACGATCTGGCCATTGGCGCGGGTCGCGGTGCGGCTCAGCGGAGTCACTCCGGCGCAGGGTGTTGTCGCCGGTGCCGTCGTGGTGGCCCTGCCGCCACGTGCCATCCAGGCCGACTACATCCTCTCCGAGCGACTGATCACACTGCTCGTCGTCGTGGCGACGCTGGTCGCGTTCCGGGTCTGGGAGAAGCCGACCTACCGCGGCGTACTCCTGCTCAGCCTGGTCACCGCGCTGGCCCTCTTCTCCCACGCCCGGATGCAGGTCTTCGTCGCCGCGGTCGCGCTCTGGCTGATCTGCCTCCTCGTGCACGGCCTCCTCGTACGCAAGCGGCAGGTCGCCCTCGTCGCCCTCCTCGGACTGGTCGCCACCGGTGGACTCGCCGTGGTCGCCAACAAGGCCGCGCTCTGGTTCCACGCGCAGCTGGTGCCATGGAAGTTCATCCAGGCGCAGGGCTTCTTCGAGAAGGTCACGCAGGCCAACCCTCGGTACTGGGTCGACACCTTCGCCGGTGAGGCCTGGACGCAGATGATCGGCAGCTTCGGTGTCGTGGTCGTCGGCCTGGTCGTGGTGACCGCGATGTTCTGGAAGGAGCTCCGCTCTCGGCAGGTGGGGCCGGCCGGGTTCGTGCTGATCGCTGCCGGCTCGATGTACGTCCTGAGCTGCCTGAACTGGGGCAACGAGTACTCGCTGTTCACCATGGAGTGGCGGCGCTTCGACTACTGGATCTACGGGCGCTACATCGACCCCGTCTTCGCGGTCCTGGTGCTGGCCGGGGTGTGCGCGGCGATCCAGGCCGTACGCTCCCGCGCGGTCTTCGTCTGGACATGGGTGATCGTCGCCGGGATCTCGCTGGTGACCATCCTCGTCGTCGCCCCCGACGCACCCACCTGGGCCTACACCACCCCCGCGCACATCCCGGGCGCGATCCCGTGGTGGTGGGCGCTTCCCGACGGGCAGTTCCCGCAACCCGGGCCGATCCCGTCCTTCACCAACGACAACCGCTTCTGGCTGATCGCGACCCTCTGCTCGCTGGTGCCGTTGGCGATCTGGACGCTCCTCGCGGCCCTGTCCCGGCGCAGCCCGCGGCTCTCCGACCGGGTGCGCTCGGTGGTCGTCACCGCGCTCGTCCTGGTCGTGGGCACCGCCGGCTCTGCCGTCGCCGACGTGGCCTCCGACAAGTTCCACGACCGCTTCGACCACGCCACCCCGGTCGTCGACGACCTTCGCTCGATCCTCGCCGAGCACCCCGACGCGGTCGTCGCCTACGACGACAACTGCCCCCGCCGCCGCTCCGCGATGAACTCCGAGCGCAACTGGCTGATGTGGTGGATGCTTCCCGCCATCGTCGAGCGCGAGTGGGAGTGGGGCGATGACATCGTCTTCTCGTGCCCTGAGGGTGAGCCCGCCTTCGTCACCGGCGCGGTGATGCTGCGTGAGCGGCCGTTCCCGCTTGCGACCGTCTGGATCCTTCCTGGGGATCTGCTCGACTCGTTGCGGGAGTCTGGGGAGCTTCCTGAGGTTGCTCGGACGGTGAAGTAGCTTCTCGCTGATCGCGTCGTCTTCGAGTTTGCGTCGTGGTCTGGCGTTGGTATGGGGCTGAATTTTGGGGCTGGTCTGGGCCGCCGACCCTGTCCTCGAGTATTTCTCGACCTGCCACGGAGTCAAGGACGGCCTACGGCCGCCGGCTACGCCGGCCGCTTGCGCGGTCCTTGACACCGGACCATGTCGAGAAAGACTTGGCTGGCTATCAGGGACGGCGGCCCCAGTGTGGCCGGGAGACGGTCGCTCCTCGGGAGGTAGACGCTCCACGGTGAACGAAAATTCATTCACCCCTGCGGAACAAGAGGCGCTCTCCTGGGTGAACGAAAAATTCTTCACCCCGTCCTAGCGAACGAATTTTCGTTCACCCCAGCTAGCCACCGACCCACGGGCGGTCTACGCGTGAACGAAAATTCGTTCACCCCAGAACCCAAGCCCCTACCCAACCCACATCACCGCGCCACACCCCTGCCGCCGGCCCGATAGCCAGCCAAAATTCTCAGCGACGGCCGGTGTCAAGGACCGCGAAGCGGCCGGCGAAGCCGGCGGCCGCAGGCCGTCCTTGACTCCGGACGCCGCTGAGAACACCCTCCCGTAACGGGTCGGCGGCAAACACCCACCACAAGTACACACCATCCAAAGCGCGCCGAAAGCCGCTGCCAAATGAAGGCGCTAGCGACCCCCACCCAAGAGACTCTCCAACTCCTCCCTCCCAGGAAGCGAAGAAGGCTCGACCAACCTCCCCGACCGCACGTAGTAGAAAGCCGCCCGCACCCGGGACAACGGCACGCCCATGAGCTCAGCCCACCCGAGCCGGTAGAGAGCCAGTTGGAGCGGGTCGGCGTTCTGCGCCTGGTTGGTCTTCCAGTCGACGATCAGGAAGCTCCCGTCGGGCTCCTGGTAGACCGCGTCGATCCGGCCGCGTACGACCTGACCGGCCAGGACGATCGCGAAGGCGGCCTCGACCCGGAACGGTGGCCGGTCGGCGAACGGGCCCTGCTCGAAGCCGGCGATCACCTCTTCGAGCCCGGACTCGTCCTCGATGCCGTGGTCGGCGCGGCCGGGCAGGTCGTCGGGGTCGAAGAGATCCTGCTGACCGAAGCGGGCCTCGACCCAGGCGTGGAACCGGGTGCCGAAGCGGGCCTGCGAGGACGGCTTGCGCGGCATCGGGCGGACCAGGTCGGCGGCGAAGCCGAGCGGGTCGTCGCGGAGCTTCGACATGGCGGTGGCAGACAGCGAGGAGGGCAGCGGTACGACCACCTCCGGGGCACGCTCGCGCTCCGCCTCGGTGAGCAGCCGCTCGATCTCCTCGTCCCACTGGTTCACCGTCTCGAGCAGGGTGAGGTCGTCGAGGTCGTCGGGTCCCGGACCCACCTCCCGGACGAGCCTGGCCGCCTCCAGGCGGCGCTCCACCTCAGGGGTGTGGTGGTTGATCGGCCAGGGCAGGTCGACCTCCTGGGCGGCGTACGGGCTCTCCTCCTCGCCCTTGACCACGACGTCGGCCCAGCGGTCGGGCTTGGCACCCCACTGCAGCAGCGCCTCGCGGGTTTTCTCCACGTAGACCGACGGCCCGCGGCCCTCCTTCAGCGAAGGTGACCAGCGCCAGCACGAGACGAACTGGATGTGGCGGGCGCGGGTCCAGGCGACGTACGCCAGCCGGAGCTCCTCGACCCGTTCGTGCTCCTTGCGCTCGGCGAGGAGCTCGTCGATCGAGTCGGCGTCGTGGCCATGGAGCTGCGGCAGGTCGTCGCGGTCGCCGCGGAGCGCGGCGGGCATGACCGAGGGGACGGTCAGCCACGAGGAGCGCGTCTGGCCGGTGGGGAACTTCTTGTGGGTGACGCCCACCAGGAAGACGACGTCCCACTCCAGCCCCTTGGCACGGTGAACGGTCAGCAGCTTGACCGAGTCGGCCTCGGACGGGGTGGCGACGTCGAGGCCCTGTCCGTATTCGTCCTCCGCCTCCAGGTAGGCCAGCAGCGCGGCGAGGGTGACCTGGCCGTCGAGCCCCTCGAAATCGGCGACCGCCTGCACGAAGAGATCGAGGTTGTCGCGGCGGGCAGACGCCGCCGGGGAGACCGAGGCGGCCAGCTCGACGTCGATGCCGGTGACGTCGATGATCCGCCGGACCAGGTCGAGGAGCGGCTCGTTGACCGCTCGCCGGAGCCCGCGGAGCTCGTCGGCGAGGAGCTTGAACCGCTCCCGTGCCTGCGGGGAGTAGTCGTAGTCGGCGGCGTCGCCCGGGTCCTCCAGCGCGTCGTTGAGCGAGGGGATCTCGGTGGGGTCGGTGCCCTCGACCGCCGCCTCCAGCTGCCGCTCGATGTCGGCGAACTCCTCCGCACCGCCGACGACCCCGGCCAGGTCACGTGACCTGCGGCCGAGAATGGCCAGGTCCCGCGGCCCGATCGCCCAGCGCGGACCGGCGAGCAGGGTGAGCAGCGCGGCGTTGGCGGTGACGTCGTGGAGCAGCTCCATGGTGGCGACGACCTCGGCCACCTCGGGCAGCCGGAGCAGCCCCTTCAGACCGACGATCTCGACCGGGATCTCGCGAGCGGTGAGCGCGTCGAAGACCGCTGCGGCCTGCGAGTTGTCCCTGGTCAGGACGCCGATCTCCTTCCACTCCCCGACCGCCTCATGAGCCTCGATCACCTTGTCCGCGAGCCAGACCAGCTCGTCGTCGTACGTCTCGTGGACATGCACCCGCACCTCGCCGTCGCGCGCCCCCTCGGCGGCGACCAGGCGCTCCTTCTCGCGGCCCTCGTAGAGCTGGGCGGCCAGATGGTTGGCGGTGTCGAGGATGCGCGCGTCGGAGCGGCGGTTGACGGTCAGGGAGTAGGACGGACGACGCCCGTCCCGGGTCGGGAAGTCGCGGCCGAACTCGAGGATGTTGCTCACCGAGGCACCGCGCCAGCCGTAGATCGCCTGGTTGGGGTCGCCGACGGCGGTCACCGGGTGTCCGTCGCCGAAGAGTCGGGCGAGCATCTGGGCCTGGGCCACCGAGGTGTCCTGGTATTCGTCGAGGAGCACGACCTTGAACTTCCCGCGCTCGATCTCGCCGACCTCGGGCGTCTCCACGGCCAGCCGCGCGGCCAGGGCGATCTGGTCGGAGAAGTCCATCAGCCCGAGCCGGTCCTTGAGGCGCCGGTAGCCGTCGACCAGGTCGAGCAGCTCATAGCGCTTGTCGATCGCGTCGATCGCCTTCTCGACCTTGCTCAGCTTGGTCTTGACCCGCTTGCCGTCGGCGAGCTGGGCGTTGAGATCTGCCACCTCGAGCGCGAACAGCGACCGCTCGTTGCGGTCGTAGGCGCGCAGGGTGGCGGGGTCGACGAGATGCTCGGAGAGCTCGGAGTCGAGCGCGAGCAGCTGCTGCACGGCCAGCTTCGGGTAGTCGGTCAGCTTCTCCACCGGGTGGGTGTGCCGGGCCACCGCCCGCGCGGCGAGCTGGTAGCGGGTCGCGTCGGCGATCAGCCGGGTGTCGGGCTCGTGCCCGATCCGCAGGCCGTGCTCGGAGAGCAGGCCGGAGGCGTAGGAGTGGTAGGTCGCGACCGTCGGCTCGGTCGGCTCCTCCTCCGCGTCCTCGCCGGGCCGCGGCGGGCCCTCGCGACGCTCCGGCCACAGGCCGGCCTTCTGCAGCGACTCCCGGATCCTGGTGGCCAGCTCGGCGGTCGCCTTCGTGGTGAAGGTCAGACCGAGCACCTCCCCGGGAAGCACCCGGCCGGTGGCGACCAGCCACACGACGCGGGCGGCCATGACCGCGGTCTTGCCGGACCCGGCACCGGCGATCACCACCGCCGGCTCCAGCGGAGCGGTGATCGCGCGGAACTGCTCCTCGCTGTAGAGCCAGTCGTGACCCATCAGCTTGGCGAGCTCCTCGGGGGTCTCGACCTTCATCGGGTTCATGACAGCACCGATCCCGAGGTCTGCGCCGGGCAGAGCGCGACGAACTGACACCGGTCGCACTGCTTGCCGGGCCTGGCCACGAACTCCTCGGCGCGCACCGTCGCCACCGCCTTCTCCAGCTGATTGATGATCTCGGGCGGCTCCGGTGCCTGCACCTGCACCTTCGGCAGCTCGCTCCCCGAACCCGCGGCGTGACGCAGCTGGATCAGCTCCGCTCCGCCGGAGGTCGCGCCCTGCGCCAGCGACGCGGCCGCTCCGTGCTCCACCGCCAGCTGGTAGAGGCCGAGCTGGCCGTGTTCCTTCACCTCTTGCGCGGTCGGTGGATACTTCCCGGTCTTCAGGTCGACGACGACGATCCGGCCGCTCTCGTCGAGCTCCAGCCGGTCGGCATAGCCGTTGAGCCGCACCGTCTCCCCGCTGGGGAGCGAGACCTTCGCGGTCAGCTGCTCCTCGAACCCGATCACGGTCCGCGCGCCGGGGCGGCGGTGCCAGGTCAGGAACCGTGCCAGCACCTCCCGGACCGCCTCCCGCTCGCGTGCGGCAGACCAGGGCGTACGGAACTCCAGGCGGCCCCACACCTCGTCCACGAACGGCATCAGGTCCTCGACGGTGGCTGCGTCCAGATCGCCACGGGCGAGCTGCTCGGCGATGGCGTGCACCACCTTGCCGAACCCCTGGCTCGAGGAGTCCGTGACCGCGCCACCGGCCTCGCGGGCGAGGAACCACTGCGCGGGACAGGTCAGGATCGCCTCCAGCGCCGATGCGCTCAGCGTGATCGGACGGTCCTCGGGACGGACCGGAGCCGAGGCGTACGTCGGTGCCCGCAGCCCCCACCAGGTCGCCGGATCCGCGGCGAGCGCGATCCGCTTGCCGCGCACCTCGACGGCGGCCAGCTTCTGCAGCCTCCTCGCGGCGGCCTCGCGCAACGCCAGGGGTTGAGCCGGATCGGCGGCGGTGCGGCGCAGCTCGGCGATCAGACCGGCGAGCGAGAGCGGGCGCGTCGGGCGGCCGACCCGGTGACGGATCTGGTCCTCGCGCAGGCCGAGCTCGTTGATGAACCGCGAGGGCTGGTCGCCGTCCTCGTCGGGCGACTTCACCGCGGTCACGACCAGCCGGGACCGGGCCCGGGTGGCGGCGACGTAGAAGAGCCGACGCTCCTCGGCGAGCATGGCCGATCGGGTCAGCGGCGGCAGCAGCCCGCCGTGGTGTCCGTCCGGCAGGGCGGGCGCGATCCGGTCGGGGCCGAGAAGCGAGTCGCGCCGGCGCAGGTCGGGCCAGGCGCCCTCCTGCACGTGGGCGACGACGACGAGGCCCCATTCGAGGCCTTTGGAGCGGTGGGCGGTGAGCAGCCGCACCGACGAGCCACGCACACCCTTGTCGGCCAGGGTGTCGGCCGGGATCTCCTGCGCGCGGAGCGTGGCCAGGAAGGTCTCGACCGAGGTGAACTCCTGGCGGCCCTCGACCTTGGCGGCGGTGTCGAAGAGCGCGACGACGGCGTCCAGGTCACGGTGAGCCAGCCGCGCGGCGGGACCACCCGACTCGACCTGCGCCCGCAGCCGCTGCCCCCACTCGGCACCGTCCCACAGCGTCCACAGCACCTGCTCGGCCCCGGCGCCGTCCTTCAGCGCCGCCCGGGCCTCGGCGAGAAGAGCCGCGAGCCTGCGTACGCGCCCCAGCACCCGCTCCTCACCCTCGCCGTCCTCGTCCGAGACGAGCAGCGACGGATCGAGCACGGCGCGGCGTACGAGATCATGCGCGGCGACTTCCGGGAAGCGAGCCCGCAGCGTGCGGATGAGCGCGCGGACGTCGGTGGCGTCGAGCCCGCCGAGCGGGCCGGTGAGCAGCTCCTCGCAGCGCTCGGGGCGCACGTAACGCTCGTCGAGCTCCGACTCGACGTCGGCGTCGACGACGACCCCGAGCGCATCGAGAAGGACGGCGGCGGCCGGCTCACGCACCAGCGGGGTCTCGTCGGAGGCGACCTCGACCGGGACGCCGGCGGCGGTCAGCGACCGGCGCAGCTGCGGGATCGAGCTGCGGCCCGAGCGCACCAGGACCGCCATGTCCGACCAGTCGATGCCGTCCTCGAGATGGGCCCGGCGGAGCAGGTCGGCGATGTGCTCGGTCTCGGCGCGGTCGGTGTCGAAGGTGAGCACCTCGGCGCGGCCCGGGTCGGACGCCAGCGGATGCGGGTTGCGGAAGGTGTCGTAGGCCGAGGCCGGGATCGAGCCGCGCACCGAGATGCCCGCCGCGATCGACCGCGACGCCCGCAGCAGCCGAGAACCGAACCGGCGGGTGGTGCCCAGGGCCACCACCGGCGCGTGCCGGCGCTCCCGGGTCAGGAACTGCGACGGGAAGTCGAGGATCCCGTTGACGTCCGCACCCCGGAACCCGTAGATCGACTGGTCCGGGTCGCCGACGACGATCAGGTCGCGGCCGTCGCCCGCCAGTGCCTGCAGCAAGGCGACCTGGCTCGGGTCGGTGTCCTGGTATTCGTCCACGAAGACGCACGCGAACTCGGCCCGCAGCTCGGCCGCGTGCCGCTCGGCCTCGATCACTCCGCGCATGATCAGGTCGGGGTAGTCGATGGCCGACTGGGCGCCGAGCACGTCCAGATACTGCTCCAGGAACCAGCCGGCGGCGACGAACTCCTCGATCCCCTCCTCGCGCCCGAGCGCGACCAGCTGGTCGGGATCGAGCCCGCGCTCGCGTGCCCGGGCGATCACGGTCTGCACCTCGCGCGCGAACCCGCGGGTGCCGACCGCCATCCGGAACCGCTCCGGCCACCGCACCGACTCCGGGCTGTCGGCCAGCAGCTCCTGCAGCACCACGTCGGCCTCAGGCGCGGAGAGCAGGGTCAGCGGGGCCGCGTAGAGCTCGGCCGGCGCGTACCTCCGCACCAGCCCGTAGGCGAAGGAATGGAACGTCGAGGAGACCGCTCCGGACAGCGTCCGCCCCAGCCGCGCCGTCACCCGGTCACGCAGCTGTTCGGCGGCCTTGCGGGAGAAGGTCAGCGCCAGCAGCTGGTCGGGACGTACGCCGCGGTTCTCGATCCGGTCGACCACCGCCTCCACCAGCGTGGTGGTCTTGCCCGTCCCAGGCCCGGCCAGCACCAGCAGCGGCCCGCCGGGATGCTCCACGACCGACCGCTGGTGCTCGTCGAGCACCGGCACGGCGGCGGCACTCGGAGGCGGGGCAAGGCGGTACGCGACACTCACAGGACTACCCAAGCAGACACCACCGACAGTGTTGACTGCGATTGCTTCGCAATTCGCGCAGCGCCTCCGCTTGATCCTCGTCTTCCTCCGCTCCGTTCGTCGCTGCGCTCCTCACTGCGCTGCGTCCAGACGAGGAGCGCTCCAGCGCTGGATCAGATCCCTGCTTCTCCGACGTCGTGCCCCAGGCGCATCCGCACGGCGACGACATCATCGAGGTCGATCCCTTCCGCCTTCCGCACGACGACCTTCAGGGGCAGCAGATAGGTGCCGTCCTTGGGGAAGAGCGCGGTGGTGAAGGTGGTCGCGCCGATGGTGGCCGTGACGGCGACCTGGCCCCAGTACTCGAGACCGCGGGCGTCCTCCTTGACGTCCGCCGCGTCCTCGACGGGCATGGGGACGTAGTAGAACGGCGCGGGCCCGCGCCACTCGATCACGGCTCCTTCGAAGGCGTACTCCATCGGTCCTACTCCGCGACGAGCTCGAAGTCGTCGAAGTCGAACCCGGGCGAGACCACGCAGGAGACGAGCGCATCCTCGTCCGAGGGCACCGTACGCTGCCACACCCCCGCCGGCACGACCGCCTGCGGCACCTGGCCGGCGGCGACGTCCACCCCGACGAGCACGGTCTCGCCGTCGACGGGCGCCGCGCCGGCGCCGCCGTACTGCAGGGCCACCACGCCGGTGTGTGCCAGCCAGATCTCGTCGGAGGTGACGCGGTGCCACGCGGACGACTCCCCGGCGAGGAGGCGGAAGTAGATCAGGGTCGCGGTCGGGCGCACGCGTCCGTCGGACAGGGTCACGGTCTCGGCAGCGGCCCAGGTCTGCCGGAACGCCCCGCCCTCGGGGTGCGGCGTCAGCTCGAGCTCGGAGGTGATGGGATCAGCGGTCACCCGGTTCATTGTGCCGGGTGTCGTCGACCGGCTCCTCGGGGAAGCGCGGATCGCCGAGCAGATACTGCCCGAACAGCCCCGGTGCCCTGTGCGGCGGCGGCTTCGGTCCACCGATCGAACGGCCCTCGACCTTGTCCCAGATCGCGTCGACGGGACGCGCCAGCCGGCGGACGACCTTTCCGGGCAGACCGGTGTGCGGGAGGTAGGGATGCGGGCGCGAGGGCGCCTTCTGCTCGGCTGCCGTGATGCGCTCGGCGACGAGCAGGAGCACGTCGTCGGAGGCCTCCTCGGCGAGGTGCGAGACCAGTTCCTCCTCCTTCTCCTCCTGGGCGTCGAGCGCCTCCTCGACCTCGCCCCACAGCGTCGGCCACCCGTGGGTGGTCTCCCAGGTGGAGCCGTACTCGTGCGCCTTCACGTGGAAGAGCAGCACCTCCAGGTGCTTCGCCGCGGGGAGGTAGTCATGGACCAGCCGTGCCCCGCCCTCGCAATGGGCCGAGACCGCCGGCAGCAGCGCCTCGCCCACCGCGTGCAGGTGTCGAGACGTACCGGCGTTGAACTGGTCGATCGGTGCGCAGCCCCTTCGGGTCTGCTCCGGCCTGGCGATGATGCTGCGAGCGTGGGCCAGGCGCCCAGCGAGCTCGTCGTGCTTGTGTCGCAGCTCGTCCTGCAACACGGTCGTGGTGGCCATCTGCCTCACCTCGGCTGCTAGGGGTCCACCCTCCAGAGTGCGCCCCTTCTCGCCGCGGCGCAACAGGCAAGGAACAGCAGATCAGCCGATCAGACGTCGGCCGGCCGCTCGTTGTAGGCCCCGGCCACCTCCTGGCCGCTCAGCGCGGCGATCGCCTCCATCACCTCGTCGGTGATGACCCGGCGGGCCTTGCCCAGGGGTACGCCGTCGAAGCGGCCGGCCACCTGGATCGGCTGTCCGAACTCGACCGTGACCTTCGCCAGCCGAGGCAGGCTCGAACCCACCGGCTGGAGCTGCGCGGTCCCGCGCAGTCCGACCGGCACCACGGGAACGCCGGCGGTCAGCGCCAGGTGCGCCACCCCCGTACGCCCCCGATACAGCCGCCCGTCGCGCGAGCGGGTGCCCTCCGGGTAGATCCCGAACGCCTCGCCCTTGCCGAGGACCTCCAGCGCCACCTCCAGCGAGCCGAGCGCGGCCTGCGGGTCGTCACGGTCCACCGGCAGCATCCCCATGCCCTCGAACCAGGCCCGCTGGGCGGCGCCCTTGATCCCGGTGCCGGTGAAGTAGTCGGACTTGGCCAGGAAGTGCACCGGCCGGGGAGAGACCGACGGGATCACGATGGAGTCGGCGAAGCTGAGGTGGTTGCTGGCCAGGATCACCCCGCCGGTTCGGGGGACGTTCTCACCCCCGGTCACCGTGGGGCGCCAGACCGCGCGAAGGAGGGGTGGCACGACGGCGTGGAGGACGCGATACATCACGCCGCCATCCTAGGTTCGCGCAGGCGCGAGCGCCCGCTCAGCCCGGACTCTGAGGCGGAAGCCACAGCGCCTCGCGCAGGTCCACCGCGCCCGACGTACGTCGCGGGGTGCTCTCCTCGAGATAGGCCTGCCGAGCCTCCTCACCGTGGGAGGCGGGGAGCGAGCCATCGGCCCGCACCACCCGCCACCACGGCATTCCCGCGCCTTCGCGCGCCATCACCGAGCCGACCTGTCGCGGACCGCCCCCGAACTCGTCGAAGAGCGCGTCCGCGATCGCGCCGTACGTGGTCACCTTCCCGCGCGGGATCTGCTCGACAAGACGCAGAACGGCCTCCACGTAAGCCTCCCGGTCCGTCATGACCGGGAGACTAGCGCGGCGTCCGAGGCCCTGCTCAGAGGATGGGGCTGAACGGCTCGGTGCCGTTGACCAGACGCAGACCGGAGATGCCCGAGTTCGCCTGGGCGAACTCCAGCTCGAGGTCCATGTCACCGATGTTGTTGGAGCCCGCGAGCGGAGCCAGGCCCAGCGTCGACAGCGTTCCGACCGCCTGACCGTCGGCGTTCAGGAAGCCCGAGCCGGAGTCACCGGGGATGCCGGGGGTGAGGTTGTAGAGCGGGTGCGACCAGCGGGTGCCGTTGACGTTGTCACCGAGCGAGAGGCCGACCTTCGGCGAGAGCAGGTCGACATCGGCGCGCAGCGAGGAGTTGCCGTAGGAGTAGACCTTGTCGCCGGCCACGGTGCCGTCGGTGTCGATGCCGGTCGGACCGCCCCAGATCGGGACGCTCGGGTTGACCTTGCCGGCATCGGCGGCGTCCACCTTGACCAGGGCGAAGTCGTTGTAGGCGCAGGCGTCCTCGTCCTTGGTGCCCTGCTTCTGCATCGTCAGCCAGGAGGAGTACGCCAGCTTCCCCTTGCCCAGGACGGTGCCCTCGCTCAGCAGCGAGCCGCCCTCGTTGAAGGTCACCGTGGTGCCCAGCGGGAGCGACTTGGCGGCGCAGCCGTTGGTGTCGGTGGCCTCGCCGAGACCGGCGCAGTGAGCGGCGTAGCCGACGTAGACGTTGGACGCGGAGTCGGTGAAGACGAAGTTGGCGGTGCACTGGGCGCCATCGGTGTACATCATCACGCCCGGGGTGATCGTGGCCGAGTCGGCCGGAGCCCAGGCGTGGGCCGGGCTCGGGATCAGGGCCGGGGCGAGCGCGGCGGTCAGAGTGCCGGCGGCGATTGCTGCGGCGCGGCGTACGGAGCTACGGGTGCGGAGCATGTGGGGGCCTCTGTTCGTAGGTGATGTGACTCACAGAACAACGAGGTGTGGTGGCCTGAGGTTACGACACGTTTACACCACCCGGGGTTTCCGGGGCGTCCGAACCGCCGGCTCACCCTTCCGGAACCGCGACCACCACGGTGTTGCCCTGGAACGAGGTGCCGTCCCAGTCGTCGCAGGTCACCACGACCAATCTCGCCTCGCCATCGGGGTCGAAGAGCTTCGAGCTGCGCTTGGCGACCTGCTCCTTGGAGAGGTCGCGCACCGACCGGACGGTGTAGCTGAACTCGTCGTTCTTGGTCCGCACGACGATCTCGTCGCCCTCGTTCACCTCGCCCAGCCGGTCGAGGATGCCGCCACCGTTGTGCAGGGTGTGGCCGACGATCAGCACGGAGCCCTCGTCCGCCCCCGGCTTGGCGCCGCCCTTCCACCAGCCCATGAGCGAGGCGTCGGCGGGCGGCGTGAGCGTGCCGCCGTCCATCGCCAGCGGCACCACGTCGGCATGCACGTTGAGCGAAGGGATCGAGACGCCGCGTACCTTGCCCTTCTTCTTCGGCACCTCGGCGAGCGCCTCGGCCGGGATCGAGGACGTCGTCGCCGGTGGCGTCGCGTTGCTCTTCTGCGCCTCGTCGATCTTGGTGTAGTAGTCGTACGCGGCGTAGCCGAGCACGCCGACCGCGACCACGAGGACGACGACGAAGATCTCGCCGATGAAGGTCCTCAGGCTGGGTTGACCGTTGCTCACTCGGCCGAGGGTGCCACAGCCTCAGCTCGTTTGCGACGTACGGCCATTCCGGCCCCCGCCCCCATCAACAGCGCACCGACCCCGGCGAAGACATAGGACGGCGGTACGCCGCGGGTCGGGTCCGCGACGTTCGACTCCAGCCTCTCCGGGTCGATCGCAGAGCCGACCGCCGCGCCGGAGGCCGGCTCCGGGGTCTGGTCGCTCGCGTGGGCAGGGGCACCGAGAAACAGTCCGCCGGCCAGGGTGGCACCGGCGAGCGTCGCGCTGAGACGAGCGCGTGTGGACAACGTCGAATCCTCCGAGGTTCGGGCATTGATGCAACTCCGCCCCCCGCAGCTGCGATCGCAAAACTATCGGTTTCGCCACGCTCAAAGAAAGCCAGCGGCGACCCCAGAGGGGCCACCGCTGGCCAACAGTTCAGTAAGCGACTTCGTTGATGAGTGACTGGTCAGTAGGACGGCTGCGACGGGTCGATCTGGTTGACCCACGCCACCACGCCACCGCCGACGTGGACGGCGTCCGCGTAGCCGGCACCCTTGGCGATCGCGAGCACCTCGGCGCTGCGTACGCCGCTCTTGCAGTGGAACACGAGCGGCTTGGCACCGTCACCGGTGAGCTCGGCGACCTGCGGGATCGCGTTGCCGTTGAGGAACTCGCCCTTGGGGATCAGGACCGCGCCCGGGATCTTGTTGATCTCGTACTCGTTCGGCTCACGCACGTCGACGAGCACGAAGTCGCGGCTGCCCTCCTCACGCTCCTTGATCATCTCGGAGAGCTGGGTGACCGAGATGGTCGAGCCGGCCGCGGCGTCGGCCGCCTCGGTCGAGAGCGCACCGCAGAAGGCGTCGTAGTCGATCAGGTCGGTGACCGTCGGGTTCTCACCGCACAGCGCGCAGTTGGGGTCCTTGCGGACCTTCAGCTTGCGGTACTCCATCTCGAGTGCGTCGTAGATCATCAGCTTGCCGACGAGCGGCTCACCGATGCCGGTCAGCATCTTGATGGCCTCGTTGACCTGGATCGAACCGATCGAGGCGCAGAGCACACCCAGCACGCCACCCTCGGCGCAGGAGGGGACCATGCCCGGGGGCGGGGGCTCCGGGTAGAGGCAGCGGTAGCAGGGCGCGTCGTCGGTCAGCGTCGGCGCGAACACCGAAGCCTGGCCGTCGAAGCGGTAGATCGAGCCCCAGACGTAGGGAATGCCCAGGAAGTAGGCCGCGTCGTTGACCATGTAGCGGGTCGCGAAGTTGTCGGTGCCGTCGACGATCAGGTCGTAGCCGGTGAAGATCTCGCGGACGTTGTCGTTGTCGAGCCGCACGTCGTGCAGCACGATGTCGACGTACGGGTTGACCTCGCGGATCGCCGCCGCGGCCGAGTCGGCCTTCGGCTGACCCACGGTCGACTGCTTGTGGATGATCTGGCGCTGCAGGTTGGACTCGTCGACCTCGTCGAACTCGACGATGCCGAGGGTGCCGACGCCGGCCGCGGCCAGGTAGAGCAGGGCGGGCGAGCCGAGACCGCCGGCGCCGATGACCAGCACCTTGGCGTTCTTCAGGCGCTTCTGCCCGTCCATGCCGACGTCGGGGATGATGAGGTGGCGGCTGTAACGGCGCACCTCGTCGATCGTCAGCTCGTCAGCGGGCTCCACGAGCGGGGCTAGGGACACAACGGCTCCTCAGTTAGGACGTACGTATGCCTGCTTGAACACCGCAGGCACTTCTCCATGTTCCCTCATCCGCGGCCGAGGCAACGACGCGTCCCGCGATCCGAGTACCAGCGGGTAGGCTGCTGGGGTGACCACGCACCAATCCGAGCTCGACCCCACTCGACCGCGAGGGGCGCGACTGCCCCGGACGGAACGACGAGCCCAGCTTCTCGATTCCGCTCTCGAGGTCTTCGTCGCCTACGGCTTCCACGCTGCTGCGATGGACGACATCGCGGAGAGAGCCGGAGTCTCGAAGCCCGTTCTCTACCAGCACTTCCCCGGCAAGCTCGACCTCTACCTGGCGCTGCTGGAGAAGTCCGCGAACGAGATCATCGATCGCTGCCGGGAGGCCCTGGCGTCGACCGACGAGAACAAGGAGCGCGTGGCCCGCACCGTCGAGGTCTTCTACGACTACGTGGCCTCCGAGTCCGGTGCCTTCCGGCTCGTCTTCGAGTCCGACCTGACCAACGACCCCGCCGTACGCGAGCAGGTCGACCGGGTCACCAACGAGTGCGCCGAGGTGATCGCGGAGGTCATCGCGGAGGACACCGGCTTCGCCCCGACCGCCTCGCACCTGCTCGCGGTGGGCCTCGTCGGCCAGATCCAGGTCAGCGCCCGCTACTGGCTCCACAACAACGGCGAGCTCTCCCAGGCCGACGCTGCGCGCCTCGTCGCCGGCCTCGCCTGGCGCGGCATCGGCGGGTACCCGAAGACGGATTAGTTGGCGATTGCTTCGCAGTTCGCGGAGCGCTGAAGCGCTCATCGGGTGCGAGTGAGTGCGGGCGGGAGATTCCTTGTTCCGCTGAGAGCGCAACGACGGGGCCCTTCAGGCGTGCTGTGAGAGGATTCCTGAGCATCGTTCAATTCATCGCAAGGAGGACCCGTGGAGGTCAAGATCGGCGTCCAGCAGGCCGCCCGTGAGCTCGTCGTAGAGACCGAGGAGTCCAGCGAGTCGGTGGAGAAGCTCATCGCCGACGCCCTCGGCGGCGGCGCTGTGCTCGCTTTGACCGACAGCAAGGGCCGCAAGGTCATCGTCCCGACCGAGAAGCTCGCCTACGTCGAGATCGGCCCGGCCAAGGTCGGCAAGGTCGGTTTCGCCGGCTGAATCACTCCGGGATGACCCTGATTCCGGCGGAGAACTTCCTGGTTTGGGCCATGTTGCCCGTGCAAAGCCGTCCCAACAGGTGCACTATCGAGGGATCGGCGCTGTTCAGCGCCCTCTCACAACCTGAAAGGGACATGACATGGACGTCATCGGGTTTATCCTCGTCACCCTCATTGGTGGCGTGATCGTCGGTCTGCTCGGCAAGTGGCTGGCGCCGGGAGACAAGGACAACATCCCGTTCTGGCTCACGATCGTCTGCGGCATCGGCGGCATGCTGATCGGCAGCTTCATCTACTGGTTCATCTTCGGCCAGAACAACCCGCCGTTCGACGGTCACGAGGCCACCTGGGACAACGCGACCAACGGCGTTGACTGGTGGCGTCACATCTGGCAGGTCGTAACCGCCGCCGTACTGGTGGTCATCGCCTCCGGAGTCACCGGAAAGTCCAAGGCCTGAGCCTCGCCCAGGTCACCTGAAGCGGTCCCGCCCCCATGGGGTGGGGCCGCTTCTGCTTGTGCGCGCCGGCCTTCCGCGGCGGCAACACGTCGTGTTACACGATCACCAGTTGGGCTGAGCCGGCGGTTCTGGCGCGGCGACGCCGGCGGGCCGGATGACGTAGACGATCCGCCCGGAGCGGGCCCAGGCGCGGTCGAGCTCACCGAGGTCGTACGTCGTCCGCACCGCTTCATCGCTGGCGATCCTGTGGGAGGCAGGGTCGTGGACGACGGGATCGCCGTCGTCCCCGAAACCGGTCAGCACGAGCAGATGGCCGTTGGTGACGTACCCGGCGCCGGTCAGCTCGCCCTCCTGGTGCGAGACGGCCAGCACCAGCGGGATCCCGGCCTCGACGAACCGGGCGGCCTCGGCGAAGGAACGGAGCCTGGTGACGTACGCGACCAGGCCGCGCGCGCCCGCATAGGCGGTGTTGAAGGCCCAGTTGCCGGCGCCGCCGAAGGACTCGTCGTAGACCTCCCGCACGGTGAACGGCACCTGCGGGTCGGGGGTCTCGTAGTCGACCCAGGCGGTCTCGGCGGGCGTGGGACCGGCGCCCCAGAAGTCGGCGATCATCGCCGTCGACGCAGCGCTGCACCAGGACTGGCCGCCACCGTCCCAGCGCGGGTAGCGGTCGCGGTGGAGCTGCTGCGAGTAGGCCGGTACGCCACCCACGAGCGCCCCGCGAGCCACCGCACCCGGCGCCGGCCGCGAGCCCCTGGCATCCGCCGAGACCATCGCCCCGAGCAGGCTGGCCCGCGGCAGGCTCCCGGCGGGACCGTGCAGGCTCAGCCGCAACGAGAACGCGGTGAAGCGGCGCCCCTCCCGGCCCAGGACGGTGTCGTCGGCCGCGACCGCGACCGGGTCCTCCTGACCCGCGACCGAGGTGGACGTGAACGCGGTGTCCGAGGACCAGCGGGCCAGCACCAGCCAGCCGCTGCGCTCCCCCGACTCGGCGACCACCCGAGCGGCGACCTCCACCCAGCTCCCGGGTGGCGTCACCACGTTCCAGGAGGCGACCAGCTCGTCGAACGAGAACCCGGGGCTGACCTCGGGAGACACCCAGACACCGGCTTCGGGCGCGATCTGCGCCTCCGACCAGCCGGTCCAGAGGATCTCAGGGCTCAAGGAACCTCAGTGCTCGAGCCCGAGCTTGCCCATGCGCTCGACGTGGCGCTGGGTCAGGCGGGTGAGCATCTCACCGATGGTGCCGAGGTCGAGGCCCGGAAGGTGACCGCCGGTGATCAGCTCGCTGAGCCCCTCACGGGTGGCCGCGACCTGCTGCGCCTGGATGATCGCCTCGCCCATCAGGCGACGGCCCCACAGCGCCAGCCGGCCACCGATGAGGTGGTCGGCCTCGATGCCGGCCCTCACCCGGTCCACCACGAAGTCGGCCCGGCCGGCGTCCTCGAGGGTGGTGACCACCAGCTTGTGGGTCTCCTCGTCCAGATAGCCGGCGACCTCACGGTAGAAGTCGTTGGCGAGCCCGTCACCGACGTAGGCCTTGACCAGCGACTCCCACCAGTCGGCGGGCTTGGTGTGGCGGTGGAACTCGTCGAATCCCTCGCGCAGCGGCTCCATGGCGACGTACGGGTCGACCCCGAGCTCCTCGAGCCGGTCCAGGACCGGCTGGATCTTGGCGTGCTGGGCGGCAGCCATCGCGAGCAGGGCCGTCTTGTCCTCCAGAGACGGAGCCATCTTCGCGTCGTCGGTCAGCCGCTCGACCGCCGACACCTCGCCGTATGCGACCGCACCCAACAGGTCGATGACAGCAGCCTTGTAAACAGGATCACCGAAGGGATTCTGAGGACCCGTGAACTCTGACGATGCAACCACGGGAGAACCCTACCGATAGAATGCCTTTTGACCGACCCAGCACCGCAGATATCCAACTCGATATCGCAGTGGCCTGGTTCCCGTATGTGCGCGGCGTGGCACTCGCTTGGCAAGCTCGAGACACCCGTGAGTCGCTCGCCGCATTCGATGAGACAAGCGAGTAGCGACGAAATCATGACAACGTTCAAGGACCTCGGGGTTCATCCCGAGATCTGCGCTCCGCTCGAGCGCAAAGGCATCACCACCCCGTTCGCCATCCAGGAGATGACGCTCTCGGTCGCCCTTCAGGGCACCGACCTGATCGGGCAGGCCCGCACGGGCTCCGGCAAGACGCTGGCCTTCGGCATCCCGGTCGTCCAGCGCAGCGTGTCCCCCAAGGACCGCGACTACATCGACCTTCCGCAGGGCAAGCCGCAGGCGCTGATCGTGGCGCCGACCCGCGAGCTCGCCATGCAGGTCTCGGCCGAGATCTCGATGATCTCCGAGGACCGCGGCCTCCGCGTGCTGACCGTCTACGGCGGCGCCGGCTACGAGCCCCAGATCGAGGCCCTGGAGAAGGGCGTCGACATCGTCGTCGGCACCCCGGGGCGTCTGATCGACCTGGCCAACCGGAAGGTCCTCGACCTCTCCCACGTGCACGCCCTCGTCCTCGACGAGGCCGACGAGATGCTCGACCTCGGGTTCCTGCCCGACGTGGAGAAGCTGGTCACGCTCACCCCGGAGACCCGCCAGACGCTGCTCTTCTCGGCCACCATGCCGGGTGCGATCGTGGCGCTGGCGCGCTCCTATATGCGCCACCCGATGAACATCCGGGCCGAGTCCGCCAGCGAGCGGGAGACGGTGCCTGCCACCGCGCAGTTCGTCTACCAGGCCCACGACCTCGACAAGCCCGAGATGATCGGCCGTCTGCTGCAGTGCGAGGACCACGACAAGGTCGTCGTCTTCGCCCGCACCAAGCGGCAGGCCCAGCGCGTCGCCGACGACCTCGCCGAGCGCGGCTTCCCGGCCTCTCCCCTGCACGGTGACATGCAGCAGGCCGCCCGCGAGCGGGTGATGCAGAAGTTCCGTGACGGCAAGGTCGAGGTCCTGGTGGCCACCGACGTCGCCGCGCGCGGCATCGACGTCACCGGCGTCTCCCACGTGGTCAACTACACGACCCCCGACGACGAGAAGACCTACGTCCACCGCATCGGCCGCACCGGCCGCGCCGGGGCCTCCGGTGTCGCGGTCACGTTCGTCGACTGGGCCGACCTCCACAAGTGGAAGATGATCAACAAGGCGCTCGACCTTCCCTTCGACGAGCCCCAGGAGACCTACTCCTCCTCGGAGCACTTCCTCCACGACATGGGCATCCCGAAGGGCACCAAGGGCCGGATCAAGAAGGCCGCGCCCGAGAAGCCGAAGGACAAGGACGCCGGCGCGGACGGCGAGAAGCGCGAGCGCGCTCCCCGCAACCGCAACCGCCAGCGCACCCGCTCCCGCGGTGGCCAGGTCGTCGAGAAGACCGCCGCTCCGGCCGCCGAGGCCACCGGCTCCGCGAAGCCCGCCGAGGGCGAGGCCGGCGCCGAGGGCTCCGCTCCCCGTCGCCGTCGTCGCCGCCGCTCTTCGGGCTCGGGCGGCAGCTCCGCGCCGAAGGCCGACGCCTGAGCCGTCGCGCCTACGGCGTCACGATCACCTTGGTGCCGAGCCGCGCGAAGCGCCACATCGCCTTCGCGTCCGGCTCGGCCTGGCGGATGCACCCGTGCGACAGGGGTGTGCCGAGCTGGGCGCGGGTCTGCACGCGCTTGCCCTTGTCCACCGGGATGTTGTGGAAGCCGATCGCGGCCCTGGGGCCTTTGGCGAAGCGTACGAACCACTGCATCGTGCCCGAGTCGTCGATCCCCCTCGCGTGCTTGGAGCGGGAGAAGACCTTGTAGGCGCCGGGCTCGAGGTTGTCGTAGACACTGCCCGATACCGGATAGGTACGCCGCACCTTGCCCGCCGCGGACACGATCCAGACCCGCTGGCGGCTGATCGAGAAGACCGCCCGGCGGCCCCGGCCGGAGTCGGCCGGAAGCACCTTCTCCTGGGCTGCCATCCGCGCGTCGACGTCGCGGTTGATCCCGTTCTCACGCTCCGCCTCCTGTGGCCAGACCGGAGTGTAGGCCTCGTCGTCCACGCCCATCTTCATGCCGTCGTCGGCCACACTGGTCCGCCCGTCGGCCTCAGCCTCGGGCTCGGCGACGATCTCGATACCGCCGTACAGGCCGGCCGAGGTCAGCAGGGACGCCGCGAAGAGCATCTTGATGCGCCGGAGGGGCCGGGACATCATCCGATGTCGCCCACCGCCGCTCACTGCTCCATCACGCGCCCGAGTCCGCATGCCAAGTCCACGTCGAACATCATCCAAACACGTACGACCGCAAGTCAACTGTCACACGACAGGCAGAAACCGCGATTCCTCCGTGAACCGGCCGCCCGACCCCGTCTTCCCGGCCCCCTGTGGTGGCAGGATTGCCCCATGTCGAACCCCACCGCCCTGATCACCGGCGCGACCGCCGGCATCGGACTCGCCTTCGCCCAGCAGCTCGCCGCGCGGGGCCACCACCTCGTGCTCGTCGCCCGTGACGAGGAGCGTCTCAACGGCGTGGCCAAGGACCTCGCCGAAGCCCACGGCGTCGACGTCGAGGTGCTCCGCGCCGACCTGACCGACAGCGCCGACCTGGCCACGGTCGAGGCCCGGCTGGCCGACCTCGACCATCCCGTCGACCTCCTGGTCAACAACGCCGGTCACGGCCTCAAGCACCGGTTCCTCGACAACAGCGCCGACGAGGAGACCGCGATGGCCGAGGTGCTCGTCATCGCCCCGCTGCGCCTGTCCCACGCCGCGCTCGGTGCCCAGGTGGTCCGCGGCCACGGCGGCATCATCAACGTCGGCTCCGTCGCCTCCTACCTCCCCCGCGGCACCTACTCCGCCGCCAAGGCGTGGATCAACTCGTTCACCGAGTGGGCCCACAACGAGTACGCCGGCAAGGGCATCAAGGTGATGGCCCTGCTGCCCGGGTTCACCAAGACCGAGTTCCACGAGCGTCTCGGCTCCGGCTACGACTCCGCCCCGGCATGGATGTGGCTCGACGTGGACGACCTGGTCCGCGAGGCCCTCGACGACTACGAGGACGACAAGACCTTCTCGATCCCGAGCAAGCGCTACAAGGCGCTGGCCACCCTCGCACGGGCGGTTCCCTCGGGCGTACTCCAGAAGTTCCAGTCGCTCGGCCGGAAGTAGCCGGCTCGCAGGTAGTCCGAGACGTTCGAGCCCATTACCGGCCGGTAGATGGGCCGGATCGTCTCGGCCTACCCGGCGTGCTGCCGCAGATAGCGCTCGCGCTGCCAGTCCGCCAGTGAGCGGCGCAGCTCGACGGTGTGCGTGGGCGTCCACCAGCGTGGCGGAACGATCGTCCACTGTCGATCGGCCGCTGGTGTGCGACGGGCTCGTGCCCGGGCCTCGTGGGCCCTTCGTATGAAATCGGCGGGATCCCGGCGGTCGGCGGCCACCATGGTGACGTATTCGAGGCCGACCCGTCGGAACGCGCCCTCGCGCCGCAGGTCCTTGGCGCGCTGCTTGCCCGCCAGATGCAGCGCACCGTCATACTCCGCAACCACCCCTCGCTCCAGATCGAGAACGTCCGGAGTGCCGATGTGCCGGCCGTCGAGGTCGAAGACCGGGCGGTTGCTGACCACGCCGGCGATCCCCATCCGAACCCTGAAGGTGAGCCGCAGGTCGGTCTCCGGCGGCGACCACACGTTCTCGTCGGCCAGCGCGATCGCATAGCGAAGATGGTCGATACCCGTCCAGCCGCTGAGCGTCTCGGCGTAGGCCGTCATCTCCGCCAGTGAGATCAGGTCGCTCGCGGCGGCGAGGTCGAGCCAGCGTACGGCAGCCAGAGGCGTCGCGGCCCGCCGAACCTCGAATGCCACCGAGCGACACGGATCCGTGAGAACCATCCCATCCACGACCTGACGCGTTCTCGGCACGAGGCGCTCCTTGCTCACCTCGATCCCGGCTTGCGCCCGTGCCTGCGAGCCCGGGGTGAGGATGGTCACCGGCAGCTCGGCCCCGTCCGCATCACACCCATCCATCCACTGCACGTTCTGCCACGCCAGAGCTCCCCAGCCCGTCACCGCTCCGTCTGCTGGCACCACCGCCGAGGCCTCGAGCACCCGCTGCTGCGGCGATGTCGGGACGTGCGCAGGCACGTAGAGCCCCCGCGACGAACGCCGCCAAGCGCGCCCCCGCGCCTGCTTGGGTGTCGGCCCACGCACACCCGACGGATCTGTCCGCACCGGACGCACCAGCCCAGGCCGCCCGAGAACCTCGGGCGGCCTGAAGTGAGAGGCACGAGAAGCCACGCCTCCATGATGGCGTCGACCACCGACATGTCCGCGGCCCGCAGGTAGTCCGAGACGTTCGAGCCCATTACCGGCTGGTAGACGGACCGGATCGTCTCGGACTACCCGTCTCAGGCGTTCGCGATGAACGTCGTGACCGCGTCGGCGACCATCTGGACGGCGATCGCGGAGAGGAGCAGACCGGCGATCCTGGTGATGAGCAGGACGCCGGACTCCTTGAGGACCTTCAGGATCGGGATGGAGAAGATCATCGCGACCAGGAGGGCGATGTGGACGACGACGAGACCGAGACCGAGCCCGACGGCGCTCCCGACGGAGTCGACCTCCTGGGTGAAGACCATGGTGGCGACGATCGCGCCCGGCCCGGCCAGGAGCGGGGTGCCGAGCGGCACCATGGCCACGTTGGCTCCGGCGGCGGCGACGGGGTCGTCGAAGTTGTCGGTGAGCAGCTCGAGGGCGACCAGCAGCAGGAGCAGGCCGCCGGCGCACTGCAGCGCCTCGAGGGAGATGTGCAGGAAGTGCAGGATCGCCTGCCCGAAGAGCGCGAAGATCGTGATCACCAGGAACGAGACCGCGACCGCGAGGAGCGCCGCGCGGCGCTGCTTGCCCGGTGACTGTCCCGCGGTCAGTGACAGGAAGATCGGGATCGTCCCGACCGGGTCCATGATCACGAAGAGCGTCACGAACGTGGAGACGAAGATCTCGGTCACCGCACGACCTCAGGGGTGGTGCGTCCGGAGGCTGCCGAGGCTGCGGCGGCCCGCTCCAGGAGCCGCTCGTACTCGGCCGGTGCAGTGGTGTTCACTCCCAGATGGTGACCCACCTTCCCGGTGCCGTGGTAATCGCTGGATCCGGTCACCACGAGGTCGAGGTTGCGGGCGATCACGCGCAGCTTCTCGCGGGTCTCCGGGCTGTGATCCTGGTGGTCGACCTCGAGCCCGGACAGGCCCGCGTCGACCAGTGCGGACAGGGCCGCCTCGTCGGGCTGCTCGCGTCCGGACCGACCCCACGGGTGGGCGATCACGGTGACCCCGCCGGCGGCGGCGACGATGCGGATCATCGGTTCGAGCGGGGCCGCATAGCGATTGACGTACGCAGGTTTGCCGGCCCCGAGATAGCGGTTGAAGGCCTCGTCGCGGCTGAGCACGTAGCCCTTGGCGACGAGCGCGTCGGCGAGGTGCGGGCGCCCCGAGGCGGCGGCATCGCCGGAGACCGCCGCGACGTCCTCGAGGGACACCTCGATACCGAGGCGGGCCAGTCGGTCCAGCATCAGCGGCAGCCGCCCGTCGCGCCCCGCGAGCACGCGGGCGAGCTCCTCGACCAGCGGCGGGTAGGTCCGGTCGGGGAGATAGGCCAGCAGGTGGACACCGTGCCCGGCGTGGTTGGCGCTGATCTCCATGCCACGTACGAGCTCGATCCCGGCCTCGGCGGCCGCAGCGGCCGCCTCGTCCCAGCTGGCGGCGGTGTCGTGGTCGGTGATCGCGACGACATCGAGCCCCGCGGCCTTCGCCGCCTGGATCAGCTCGGTGGGCGAATCGGTCCCGTCACTCACCCGCGAGTGAGTATGGAGGTCGATGCGCACCTGCACATCCTAGGGGGAGTTCCACCAAGATCCACCGGGCCCACCGAAGGGCAGCTCGACCATCTGTACGCCGAGGTCGCCGACCTGGCGCAGGTGCCAGCCGTCCTGAAGCGTCAGCATCGCGGTGGCCGGCCGGAAGACCAGCCACAGCCAGCGGCCGGCGGCCTCGCCGACCATCACGGACCGCTCCCACTCCTCGGCGCCGTTGGTCCACTGGGTGATCGGCCACAGCGGCACCAGCTGCCCGCCGACGCGGACCCGCGTCGTGGGCGGCCCGGTGCAGGCGTCGATACCGGGATCCGGTCCCACGGTGCGCGCACACCGCGCGCCCAGCCCGACACCGGCCTCCTCGGTGACCACGGTCATCTCCACCTGGCCGTCGTCGGGGGTCACGCCGGTCACCGTGACCAGCGTCGCCGCCCCCTTGCCCTCGTCACCGACCACGGCGAGGTCCGCGATCGACCAGCCGGACTCGATCGGCCAGGGCACGTAGGTGGGTACGTCGCCGGCCAGCGCGAGGACCTGCACCAGATCCTCGTAGGAGGCCACGTCCGTACGCCACAGCGGCGTCACCACGCCGTGCTCGGGGCAGGACCGGGTGCCGCCGGCGCCGATGCTCGCCACCGGCGTCGCGCAGCGTGGACAGCCAACCGCAAGTGCCACCCCACAACGGTGACCCGTGCCTTCCGTCTGGTCAAGCGTCAGGGTCGAGCGTCGGGCGCTCGCCTTCTGGCGAACCCGTGGGTCCGACTAGGTGTTCCACAGCTTGACGACGGGTTGTCCGTGGTGAGCGTCCAGCATCGACACGGTCGCGGTGTCGAGCCGGAAGAGTCGCCCCTCGTGGACGGGGAACCCCAGCCACACCGCCGCGAGCGCGCACAGCGCGTGCCCGTGGGAGAAGACCAGGGTGTCGCCGTCGCGCTCGCGGGCGGCCGTCACGACCCGGCCCAGCCGCTCCTGGACGGAGGCTGCGGCCTCTCCCCCGGGCGTCGTCCCGGTCCACAGGCTCCAGCCGGGGTCGGTCCGGTGGATCTCGTCGGTGGTGATGCCCTCGTAGTCGCCGTAGTCCCACTCGACCAGGTCGTCGGTGACCTCGGCGTCGGGGTAGCCCGCGAGCTCAGCCGTACGCAGCGCCCGCTGTCGTGGGGAGGTCAGCACCGCGGCGTACTTCTGGTCCTGGAGCCGTGAGGCGAGCAGCTTGGCGGCCTCCTCCCCCTCGGGCAGGAGGGGAAGGTCGGTGCGGGAGGTGTGCCGGCCGTTGAGGGACCACTCGGTGGTGCCGTGCCTGACGAGGTAGAGGGCCATGGCAGCATTATTGGCGATTGCTTCGCAATTCGCGCATCGCCTCCGCTTGACCCTCGTCTTCCTTCCCGACGCTCGGTCGCTTCGCTCCCTCGCTCTGGTCAGTCCAGACGAGGGGCGCTCCGGCGATGGGTCAGGCTCGGGTGATGAGCCGGTTGACCTCGCGGACGAACACGTTGGGGGCGAGGTCGGCGGCGGTCGAGAGCGCCCTGGCCGGGAGGCCGACGGTGGTGTGCACCTTGGGCAGCCGGAACAGGCCCTTGCGCGGCTGGGCCATCTCCCAGACTTGGTCGGCGACGTCCTCGACGGTGAGCCGGATGCCCAGGGTCTCGTGGGAGGAGGCGACGTTGCCCTCGAGCAGCGCGGTCCTCACCCACAGCGGCCAGACCGCCTGGACCCGGATGCCCTCCTTGCGCCACTCGAGCTCCAGCGCCTCGGTGAGCCCCCGCACGGCGTACTTCGACGCGCTGTAGGAGGCGATCTCCGGCTGGCCGTAGATCGCGCTCGCGCTGCACACGTTGATGACGCCCGAGCCGGGAGTGGCCCGGAGGTAGGGGTAGGCCGTGTGGCAGCCGTTGATCACGCCGTTGACGTTGATCTCGATGGTCTGGTGGTGCTGGGCCAGGTCGACGTCGGCCAGGCGACCGGCGCGCAGGATGCCGGCGTTGTTGACCAGCAGGTCGAGACGTCCGCCGGCGGCGGTGGCGAACTCCTCGAGCGCCGCCTTCCAGGACGCCGGGTCGGTGACGTCGAGCGCGCCGCCGATGGCGTTGTCGGACCCGAGGATCGCGGCGACGTCGCGGGCCAGGTCGACGTCGATGTCGTAGACGCCGACGAACCAGCCCTCGGTCGCGAACTTCTCCACGATCGCCTTGCCGATCCCCTGGGCGGAGCCGGAGACGAAGAGTGCTTTCTTAGCTGCCATGACGTGCTCCTTACACAGGAATGAGCGCCCAGTAGTCGAGGTCGAGCAGCACGCCGGGGGCGTACTTCCCGTCCTCGCCGCGCAGGGTCATCGACTCGTCGCGCCCCTTGGTGGCGACCAGCCGAAGCCGCAGCGCGCCGACGCCCGGGGCGTCGGTCTCCACGCGGTCGAGCACCTCCGACCAGGCGTAGACGGTGTCGCCCGCGAAGGCCGGGGAGGTGTGCGCGCCGGCGTTGATCGCGGCGATGAGCTGGGCGTTGGCGAGGCCGTTGAACGACAGCGCCCGGGCCAGCGAGATGATGTGGCCGCCGTAGACGAGGTTGCGACCGTCGGGCCGGGCCTCGACGTTGAAGTGCACCTTCGCGGTGTTCTGCCACAGCCGCGTCGCCTGCTGGTGCTCGGAGGCGGTCAGCGTGACCCCGTCGACGTGGTCGATCTTCTCCCCGGCCTCGTAGTCGCCGAGCCGATGGGGCTCACCGGCCGCGGTGAAGTCGTAGGAGGAGAAGTCGAGACCCTTCGGCACGATCAGGTTCTTCGCGTCGACCGCCGCGGCCAGCTCCGGGATCACGGTCTCCGGCGCCTCGACGGACTGGTCGCGCTTGTGCACCATCACCCAGCGTGCCCAGTCGATGGCGACCTCACCGCGCTGGTTGGTGGCGGTGGAGCGCACGTAGACCACGCCGGACTTGCCGTTGGAGTTCTGCTTGAGGCCGATGACCTCGGACTTCGTCGAGAGCGTGTCGCCCGGCACCACCGGCTGGTGGAAGCGGCACTCGGCGTAGCCGAGGTTGGCGACCGCGTTGAGCGAGACGTCCGGGACGGTCTTGCCGAAGGCGATGTGGAAGCCGATCAGCTCCTCCACCGGGTGCACGCCCAGGCCGACGGAGGCCGCGAAGGCAGCGCTCGACGGCACCGCGAAGCGGGTCGGGTAGAGCGACCCGTACGCAGCCCGGTCGCCCTCGGTCACCGTGCGCGGCGTCGCGTGCTCGATGACCTGGCCGACCTGGAAGTCCTCGAAGAAGTTGCCGGGGTTCGTCTTGCTCATCTGCGGCCTCTCGTCGGTGAGTCTGGCGAAGCGTTGATTACCGGAGGGTAACCTAGCTCAGACGATCCCGTGGAGGCGTTCCGGGATGCGTAGCAGCGGCTGGTTGCGGAGGTTGTCGATGTGACCCGGGCCGACGGCACGGTGCACCCCGTCCTCCTCGCGGACGAGCCTGGCCGGCAGCACCGAGGTGGGGTCGAACTCCTCGACGTCGGCTCCGACCGACGCGGTCGCCGCGGTCAGCAGATCGGCCAGGTCGTCGCCGGAGCGTCCCCACGAGCTGCCCTTGCCGCGGCCCACCGACTTGGCGAGCTCGTTGCGACGGTCAGCCTGTCGCCGGAGCAGATCCACGTCGGCGAACTTCATGTGGACCATGAACAGGCCCGGGTCGGGCACGAACGGCGCCTTGATCCCGTGCGAGGCGGACGTCCAGGCAGCCGGCACCCGCTTGACCGAGGGCTTGCACATCAACGGCGCGAACTGGGCGTACGCCCGCTGGCCGAGGATCGGCTTGCCGCTGATCAGCGGTCCCTCGACCGCGGTGTGGTGGACGACGTTGAGGGCGAACGGGGCGATCACCCGCTCGGGCCGCCTGGAGAGGTAGTCCGAGAGGTCGGCATACCTGGCCGGGTCGGGGACCAGGAACTCGTCGACGTCGGTGAAGATGACCACGTCGTAGACACCCAGGAGGCCCTGGGCCACCCCGCTGGCCAGGCCCATCCGGCCGGCCTCGAAGTTGCCCTTCCGGAAGCCGGGCAGGTGCTGGACGGTGCACGCCAGGTCGTCGGTGGAGCCGTCGGTCGAGCCGTCGTCGAAGACGATCAGATTCTCGTGGCCCGCCGCACGGCCGTAGTGGTCGACCCAGCGGGCGAGCATCTCGCCCTCGTCGCGGGCGATCGTGAGCACCGCGATCCGCGGCGCCGCGACCGTGGTGTCGCCCGCCTCCTCGGCGAGCCTGCGCCGACGGCGCAGGCTCCAGCTGCTTGACAAAGAATTCCCCCGATGTGTTGAGGCCCTACGTACGGACCAGCTCCTCTCGCCGGACGGACCACTCGACGAGGTCGGCCAGGGCGGAGACGGCGCGCGCCGGAGCCTTGCGGCCCTCCCCCGGGTCGATGGCCTCACCAGGAATGGTCGGGTCGGCGAGCTTCTTGTCGAGATCCGTACGCAGCGCCGCGTACGAAGCCACGGCGGCGTCTCGGACCTGCGTGTCGGTGACCTTGCGCGGGTCGATCCCGCGTACGTCCACGGGGGCCAGGTCGTCGAGATCCCCGTGGATGGTGGCGTCCAGACCGCGGAGCTCCGCGGCCAGGTCGCGGGTGAACGCCTGCGTCCAGCGCGGCGGCTCGAGCCCGATGCGCGGGTCGTCGACCGTGAGCGCCGGCATCAGGCGCTTGCCGAGGACGTGCTTGCGCAGGCCCATCGCAGCCGGGTAGGCCAGGCCGCGCCGGTCCAGCTCGGCGTTGAGGCACCGCAGGACCTCGACGGTCGCGGCACCGAGGGAGGTGTTCTTCGGTGGCGGGCTCTTCATTCCCGCGGGGTCGAAGCCCATCGCCGCCCCGAAACGCTCCAGCAGCAGCGTCGCCGGGCTGCCCGGAGGCGGCACGGTGACCAGGTGAAGCGGGCCCGCCTGGCCCCAGCGCCGGGCGATGGCGACCATGTCCTGCTCGGACCAGAACCGTTTGCCGGGCTTGGAGTGGCGGCGCTCGGAGGAGCCCGGCCGGCTCCTGTTGACCGCGGTGAGGAACTCTGCCCAGGTCCAGTCCATGCCGTTCTGGATGAGCTCCTGCCACATCGACGGGATCTGCCGGTTGATGTCGCGCAGGGAGAGGACCAGCTCGGGCGTCACGCCCTTGAAGCTCGTCGCCACCCGCTCGACCGTCTCCGGGGTCGCCGGGGCGAGCAGCTCGACCGAGATCAGTGCGGTGCCGTCCCACGCGTCGACCTCGGCGACCAGGTGGTCCCAGGCACCGGCGACCGAGTCGCCCTCCGGGTGGGTGCGGCGGCCCTTCACGTCGAGGACGGCCTCGATCTGGTTGCGCCAGCGCGCACCGGGGACCAAGAAGCCGCGCTCGGCCAGGAGCGCCTTGTTCTTGTACAGGGCACCCTGCAGATACGTCGTCCCAGACTTCATCGCCCCGACATGGAGCACTACCCGGCGCGCCAACTTCTCGTTACCTCTCGACCAGCCCGACCTGACACCCCCGAGGGGGCATCGTAGCGTCAGGACCCGCCGCCACCCGCCTTGCGGCGGTGCATCTTCGGCGCACCGCCGACAACCTCGGACCCGTGCGC
The DNA here is from genome assembly GCF_036090055.1 of Nocardioides sp. NBC_00368. Lineage (NCBI taxonomy): Bacteria > Bacillati > Actinomycetota > Actinomycetes > Propionibacteriales > Nocardioidaceae > Nocardioides > Nocardioides sp. NBC_00368. The sequence goes on along the minus strand of NZ_CP107970.1, from coordinate 5,513,002 downwards.
CTTCTCCTTGGCCCCGGCGCTCTCGGCATGTGCGTGGTCCTGGTTGTTCTTCTTCTCCAGCGCCTCGCGCATCTTGGCCTTGAGATCGTCGTTGGTCATCGCTCGCCCTCCATCGGCGTTGCCGAGTCGTTGCTCGGGTAAAGACCAACCTACGACAACGACCCCACCGAGACCATGGGTTTCGGCAGGGTCGTCGCGGCGACGTCGAGCTCGCGGGTCAGGACTTGTAGTCCTTGAGGAGGCTGCGGCCGATGATCATCTTCTGGATGTCGCTGGTGCCCTCACCGATGAGCATGAACTTGACCTCGCGCATGAGCCGCTCGATCTCGTACTCCTTGGAGTAGCCGTAGCCGCCGTGGATGCGGAAGGAGTCCTCGACGACCTCGTTGGCGTACTCGGAGGCGACCATCTTGGCCATCCCGGCCTCGACGTCCATGCGCTTGCCGGTGTCCTTCAACCGGGCGGCGCGGACCATCATGTTGTGGGAGACCTCGACCTTGGTGCCCATCTCCGCGAGGCGGAACAGGATGGCCTGGTGCTCGGCGATCTTCTTGCCGAAGGTCTGGCGCTGCTGGGAGTAGGCGATGCCGAGCTCGAAGCCACGGATCGCCAGGCCACAGGCGCGGGCGGCGACGTTGACGCGGCCGACCTCGACGCCGTCCATCATCTGGAAGAAGCCCTTGCCGGGCACCCCACCGAGGATCTGGTCGGCCGAGATCTTGTGACCCTCGAAGATCATCTCGGTCGTGTCGATGCCCTTGTAGCCCATCTTGTCGATCTTGCCGGGCACCGTGACGCCCTGGGCGGTCTCGCCGAAGCCCGGGGTCTTCTCCACCAGGAAGGTGGTCATGTTCTTGTAGACGCTCTCGGCGCCCTCGTCGGTCTTGGTCAGCACCGCGACCAGGGTGGAGGAGCCACCGTTGGTCAGCCACATCTTCTGGCCGGTGATCTCGTAGGACCCGTCGGCCTGCTTGGTCGCCTTGGTCGACACCGCGGACACGTCGGAGCCGAGGCCGGGCTCGGACATCGAGAACGCGCCGCGTACCTCGCCGGTCGCCATGCGCGGCAGGTACTTCTGCTTCTGCTCCTCGGTGCCGTGCTGCATCAGCATGTAGGCCACGATGAAGTGCGTGTTGATCACACCCGAGACCGACATCCAGCCGCGCGCGATCTCCTCGACACACAGCGCGTACGTCAGCAGCGACTCGCCCAGACCGCCGTACTCCTCCGGGATCATCAGACCGAAGATGCCCAGCTCCTTGAGCCCCTCCACGATCTCGGTCGGATACTCATCGGCGTGCTCCAGCTCCTGGGCCACCGGGATGACCTTCTCGTCCACGAACTGACGAACGGTCTTCAGGATCTCTTCCTGAATGTCGGTGAGACCCTCGGTCTCGGCAAGGCGACCCATGCTCTACTCCTAATCTCGGTGGTCGGGGACGCGTCGTTCAGACCCGTCGGGACCACGCTGACGTCACTGCGGCAGGTTACCAATCGGTAACCACCAGCGACAGGTGACACCCGCCACACCGCGATCCTACGATGCTCAGACCCGCCGTCCGACTGACGAGAAGAACGGCTTGAAGAGCTTGTCGTACGACGCCTTGCTGACGCTCACGTAGCCCGTCCTCTTCCCGGCTCCGGCCAGGGCGGACATCTGGGTGCTGGAGCTGAAGGCGAACGCCGGGGTGACACCCGTCCGGCTGATCAGCAGCACGGTCGCACGCAGGCCCGCACGGTCGTAGCCGCGCGGGCGCGGGACGGCCCAGCTGCCCTCGTCCACGTCCTTGCCGAGGACGCGCTGCAGCGAACGCATCTCGTCGGTCGTGGTCCGCTCCGCGGTGACGACCTGGACCCGCACCCCGCGGGACTTGGCCCGCTTCAGCGCCCGGACCACCCTGCCGTTGGTAAGGGCACGGGTGGCCAGGTGGACGACCTGGCCCCGCCGGGCACTGTTGACCGACTTCAGCACCGTACGCAGCACGCTCTGCTCCTCGGCGACACTCAGTCCGGGGTCGGTGACCACGACGCCCGGCCCGAAGCCGACCCGGGCGGACCCCTCCGTCGAGGTGACCGGAAGCGGCGAGAAGTCGACCCGGACCGCGTTGTGGTCCGACTCGAGACCGAATGCCCGCTGGTTGCCGGTGGCGAACCGCGCGATCCCACGGGCCAGCACGTAGTCGATGGTCGATGTCCGGCGGTGCGTGACCGGCGCCTGCTCGGTGACGTCGTAGGTCGGGACCAGGTGCTGCTCGGCGAAGATGTCGCGCGGGTAGCGCGAGCCGTCGTACTGCACGTTCAGATCGCCACCGACGACCACCGGGCCGCGTCGGGCGAGGGCCTTGACGAGCACGTTCAGCGCACGGGCAGAAGGACGGACCAGATCGCCGTAGTACTTCGACTTGGGCGCGAAGTGCACCGCGACCACCGACACGTTGCGGCCGGTCGCCCGGTTCTCGAGGGTGACCCAGTTGGCGTACCTGATCCCCCAGTGCAGCCGCTGGTCGGCAGGCTTGCCGCGCTTGTTGCTGATCTGGTGGATGCCCTTCGAGGCCGCAGACCACTTGTCGTTGTCCCAGGCGACCGCCGTCGCCGACCTGTAGGAGTCGCCGCCCTTGCGCCACACGCGGTAGCGCCCCGGCTCGAGATCCGCGGTCCGGCGGCCGTTCACCTCGTTGTAGGTGATGAAGTCGGGAGCGGTGCCGACGACCTTGCGTACGTCCCGCTTGAACCTCGCCGTGCCCATGCTGGCCTTGATGTTCGCCTGCACCATCCGATAGCGCGTCGGCGAGTAGGCGACAGACTCCAGCTCTGTCGGGGCCGGAGCGGTCGAGTCACGCACGGCGACGAGCGCGCCGCCGAGGATGGCGACGACGAGGCCCGACGAGAGCAGGGCCCTGGTCACCCGGGCCCCGCCAGACGCGGGATGAGGTTGTGTACGCATCCGTCAGGGCCCCTCTCAGCGGTGGCGACCGGTCACGCTGGCCACATAGACAACTTTTGTAACACAGGCCTCAGCCAGATCTGCGGTTCCGCTCCGGCGCGAGTTCGGATAGATCATCGAATTCAGGTTCCACGCCACCGCGTGAGCGCCGAAACGATCTACTGGGGAACATGTCATAACGTTGGCGGCGTGAGTAGCTCGCCCAACCGCGTCTACGCGGCACGCCTGGTCGGCCTTCCGATCTTCGACCCGCTCGGTGAGCAGGTCGGCAAGGTGCGAGATCTCGTGGTCACGGTCAGGTCGGACGCCCGGCAGCCTCGCGTCCTGGGTCTGGTCGTCGAGGTGTTCGGGCGGCGGCGCATCTTCGTGCCGATGACCCGGGTGACCAGCATCGACGCCGGCCAGATCTACACCACGGGCCTGCTCAACATGCGTCGCTTCCAGCAACGTTCCACCGAGACCCTGGTCATCGGCCAGATGTTCGACCGCCAGGTCACGATCCGCACCAGCGGCGTGTCCGGGACGGTCTACGACGTCGGCATGGAGCAGGCCCGCAACCGCGACTGGCTGCTCTCCCGGGTCGCCGTGCAGGAGCCGTCCAAGGGGCTGCGCCGCCGCGGCCAGACCCATGTGGTCGAGTGGGACGACGTGGAGGGCCTCGCCCGCCGCTCACCCACACAGGCAGCGACCCACCTGGTCCAGGCGATCCACGAGATGCGCCCGGCCGACGCGGCGACGATGATCCACGAGCTGCCACCGGAGCGTCAGCGCCAGGTCATCGCCGCTCTCGACGACGAGCGCCTCGCCGAGGTCCTCGAGGAGCTTCCCGAGGACGACCAGGTGGCGATCGTGCGGGCCCTGGACTCCGAGCGTGCCGCCGACGTCCTCGAGGAGATGTCGCCCGACGACGCCGCCGACCTCATCGCCGAACTGCCCGAGGAGACCGCCACCCTGCTGCTCGAGCTGATGCAGCCCGAGGACGCCAAGGACGTCCTGCGGCTGATGTCCTACGAGGAGGACACCGCCGGCTCGATGATGACCCCCGAGCCGGTCATCGTCGGCCCGGACGCCACGATCGCCGACGCCCTCGCGCTCATCCGCAACCCCGACCTCACCCCCGCCGAGGCTTCCGTCGTCTACGTCTGCCGCCCGCCGCTGGAGACGCCGACCGGCAAGTTCCTCGGCATCGCCCACATCCAGAGGCTGCTGCGCGAGCCACCCTCGACGCTGGTCGCGGGTGCTCTCGACGAGTCGCTGGAGCCGCTGCGACCCGAGGACAGCACCGAGCAGGTCGCGGCCCACCTGGCGACGTACAACCTGGTCGCCGCTCCCGTCGTCGACGAGAACGGCCATCTGGCCGGCGCGGTCACGGTCGACGACCTGCTCGACCACCTGCTCCCGGAGAACTGGCGTGAGAACCTCGCCCGCCAGGAGTCGGCGACCGAGCCGCGTCCCGACACCAGGCCCGATACCCGTCCCAACAAGGTGATCACCCCGGAGATGGTGCGCCGTGGCTGACACCCGCGCCGCCCGCGGCCGCCTCGACACCCCGCGCGAGCTGCGCCGCCCCCTGGTTCGGCGGCCCACCTTCCGCGCCGACGCCTTCGGCTCCTTCGCCGAGGCCTTCGCCCGCTACATGGGCACCGCCCGATTCATCGCCTGGATGACGATGGTCGTGGTCATCTGGGTCAGCTGGAACATCCTGGCTCCCCGCGAGTGGCGCTTCGACGAGTTCCCCTTCATCTTCCTGACGCTGGCGCTCAGCCTGCAGGCCTCCTACGCCGCGCCCCTGATCCTGCTCGCGCAGAACCGCCAGGAGGACCGCGACCGCGCCATCGCCGAGCAGGACCGTCGCATCGCCTCGCAGTCGAAGGCCGACATGGAGTTCCTCGCCCGCGAGACCGCGTCGCTGCGGATGGCGCTCGGCGAGGTGGCCACCCGCGACTACCTCCGCTCGGAGCTCCGCCTGCTCCTCGAGGAGCTCGACGAGCGCGACCGACACCGCGATCTGATCGACCAGACTTCGGGCGATGCGGGAGAGTCCCCACGCACGACGTAGGCTTGCATACCGTGAGTAGCCCGCTTCTCGACCGTGTCAACGCAGCTCTGGCGACCGTTCAGGACCCGGAGATCAAACGTCCTATCACCGAGCTGGGGATGGTCGACTCCGTCTCGATCGACGACGCAGGTGTCGTCAGCGTCAAGGTGCTGCTGACCGTCGCGGGCTGTCCGCTCAAGGACACGATCAACCGTGACACCACTGCGGCGCTCGAGAAGGTCGACGGCGTCACCGGCGTCGCGCTCGAGCTGGGCGTGATGACCAACGAGCAGCGCACCGAGATGCGCAACGGGCTCACCGGCGGCCAGGCGCAGCGAGAGATCCCCTTCGCCCAGCCGGGCTCGCTGACCAAGGTCTTCGCGATCGCGTCGGGCAAGGGCGGTGTCGGCAAGTCGTCGGTCACGGTCAACCTGGCCGTCGCGCTCGCCCAGCAGGGCCTCAAGGTCGGCATCGTCGACGCCGACATCTACGGCCACTCGGTGCCGGCGATGCTCGGCGTGGCCGACTCCCGGCCGACCCAGGTCGACGACCTGATCATGCCGGTCCCGACCGCCTCGGGCGTCTCGGTGATCTCCATCGGGATGCTCAAGCCGCGCCGCGACCAGGTCGTCGCCTGGCGCGGACCGATGCTCGACCGGGCCCTGGTGCAGATGCTCTCCGACGTCTACTGGGGCGACCTCGACGCGCTGCTGCTCGACCTCCCCCCGGGCACCGGCGACGTGGCGATCTCGCTCGGTCAGCACCTGCCCAACGCCGAGATCGTCGTGGTCACCACTCCGCAGGAGGCCGCCGCCGAGGTGGCCGAGCGGGCGGGCACGATGGCCGAGATGATGCACCAGCGCGTCGTCGGCGTCGTGGAGAACATGTCCTGGCTCGTCCTGCCCGACGGCTCCAAGATGGAGGTCTTCGGCTCCGGGGGCGGCCAGCGGGTCGCCGACACCCTCTCCCAGCGCTTCGGCTCGAAGGTGCCGCTGCTCGGCCAGGTGCCGCTGGAGCAGACGCTGCGCGAGGCGGGCGACGCGGGCAAGCCGATCGTCGAGGCCGACCCGACGGCGGAGTCCGCCAAGGTGCTGGCCGAGGTGGCGCGTACGATCTCGGGCCGCGGACGCGGGCTGGCGGGCATGCAGCTGGGCCTCACTCCCACCTCCAAGCTCTGACCCTGTAGGTTCGGCGCGTGTTCGGCATCGGCTTCGCGGAGCTCGCCGTCATCGTCGTGATCGCGATCCTGGTCTTCGGACCGGACAAGATCCCCGACATGGCACGGCAGATCGCCCGCCTCCTCCACCAGGTGCGCAACCTGGCCAACAACGCGCGAGACGACCTGCGCGGAGAGCTCGGGCCCGCCTATCAGGACCTGGAGCTGCGCGACCTCGACCCACGTCGCATCGTCAGCAGGCAGATCCAGGAAGCCCTCGCCGACATCGAGGAGGAAGAGGCCCGCGCCAAGGCGCCCAAGCCCCTCCTGGCCGGCGAGAAGCCGCCCTACGACGACCAGGCGACCTAGGCTTCCGCCGATCTCGTCACTTCTGTCTCCTTTCGTCACAGCAGAACCATTCCGTTACCGTCGGTTTAGAGCCGACCGATTCGGGTAAGAGGTGGTTGACTGCGAAGAAAGGAGTTTGCTCCTATGAGCGCTCTACCGTCTCGGGAACCAGATCCCGGAGAAGAGCCGAGACCGCCTCGGCCTCCGCATGAAGCAGTGCCCCTGGCCGACGTGCAAGGAACGTTGGGCTTCGAGCTCCAGCCACGCCTGGACCCGCCTCGTCCACGCGGCGACGATCCGGCGGACGACGCCGAGGACGGCGACCTCTCGCCCCCGATCCCGATCGTCCCGGCCAACGGCCATCTGCGCGGCTGGGTTCCGCAGTTCGCCCAGAAGGCCGCCGAGGTCGTCGGCGGCGACCGTCCCGCGAGCCAGCTGGTCCGCTGGACGACCAAGGAGGTCTACGCGGAGCTGAGATACCGCGCCAGCCTCACGGCGCGCTCAGGGGCGTACGACCCCGGCACCGGCCGCAACCAGCCGGTCCGCCCCCGCGTCCACCGCTGCCACGTCTACGAGGTCTCCGACGACATCGTCGAGGCCACCGTCACGATCCGCTTCGGCGCCGGTCTGCGGGCGCTCGCGGTCCGCTTCGAGCGCAACGGCGAGAACTGGATCTGCACGGTGCTCAACTTCGGGGGCTACGACTAGTCCGGAGCCGGTCCGGAAACGCGCGGAGCGCTGTACGTACCAGGTACGTACAGCGCTCCACGGGATCTCGACCGAGGCGACCTCAGCCGTTGACGCGGGTGGTGAGGCCGGTCGGACCGCCGGGGCGGCCGTGGCACTGCTTGAACTTCTTGCCCGAGCCGCAGGGGCACTGCTCGTTGCGGCCGACCTTGGCGTAGGGGTCGTCGGAGTTGGTGACGGTGCCACCCTGCGCCTCGGCCTGACCCTGCTCGTCCGGGCCGGAGAAGGCCAGGTGCTTGGGCGCGGACGGCTTCTGCAGGCCCTTCGCCGTGATCTGCGGGGCGCTGGCCGAAGCCTTGGCCGCCTCTGCCCTCAGAGCCGCGGAGATGTCCTGGAGGCCACCGGCCTGCCCGACGCCGACCGGCGGCTCGGCGAGCGCGCCCTCGTGCATCGGACCGGCGTGCCGGGTGCCGTCGGCGTGGTAGTGGAACTCCGGCTCCGCCTGCTCGACCTGGACCTCCAGGTTGAACAGGTAGCCCACCGCGGCCTCCTTGATGCCGTCCATCATCGCGGTGAACATGTCGAAGCCCTCGCGCTGGTATTCCACCAGCGGGTCACGCTGCGAGTAGGCCCGCAGCCCGATGCCCTCGCGCAGGTAGTCCATCTCGTAGAGGTGCTCGCGCCACTTGCGGTCCAGCACCGAGAGCACGACCTGGCGCTCGACCTCGCGCATGCCCTCGGAGCCGATCTCCTCCTCGCGGCGGTCGTAGGCCTCCTGGGCGTCCTTCTTGAGGAACTCGATGAGATCCTGGCGGTCGAGGTCGTCCTTGCTGCCGCCGGCCTTCGTGATCAGGTACTTCGGCTCGACCGAGACCGGCCAGATCTGCTTGAGGTCGGTCCACAGCTGGTCGAGGTCCCACTCCTCGGCGTACTCCTGGGTGGCTCCGGTGACCATGCCTTCGACGACGTCGTCGATGAAGCCCCGGATCTGCTCCTCGAGGTCGGCGCCCTCGAGCACCTCCCGGCGCTCGGCGTAGATCACCTTGCGCTGGCGGTCCATGACGTCGTCGTACTTGAGGACGTTCTTGCGGGACTCGAAGTTCTGGCCCTCGACCTGGGTCTGCGCGTTGGCGATCGACTTGGTCACCGACTTGGCCTCGATCGGCACGTCGTCGGGGATCTTCAGGGTGGTCAGGATGCGGTCGACCCACTCGCCCTTGAACAGGCGCATCAGGTCGTCCTCCAGCGACAGGTAGAAGCGGGACTCGCCCGGGTCACCCTGACGGCCGGAACGACCGCGCAGCTGGTTGTCGATACGCCGGGACTCGTGACGCTCGGTGCCGAGGACGTAGAGACCACCCAGCTTGGTGACCTCCTCGTGCTCGGCGGCGACCTGCGCCTTGAGCCGCTCGACGGTCGGCGCCCAGGCCTTCTCGTACGCCTCGGCGGTCTCGCCTGTGGGCTCCAGACCCTGCTTGCGGAGCTCCTGGTCGGCGAGGAAGTCGACGGAGCCACCGAGCATGATGTCGGTGCCTCGACCGGCCATGTTGGTGGCCACGGTGACGGCGCCCTTGTGACCGGCCAGCGCGACGATCTTCGCCTCGTCGGCGTGGTACTTCGCGTTGAGGACGGTGTGCGGGACGCCGCGCTTCTTCAGGATGTTGCCGAGGTATTCGGACTTCTCGACGGAGACGGTGCCGACCAGCACCGGCTGACCCTTCTTGTGCCGCTCGACGAGGTCGTCGGCGACGGCCTCGTACTTCGCGACCTCGGTCCGGTAGACGAGGTCGGGCTGGTCCTTGCGGATCATCGGCTTGTTGGTCGGGATCGGGACCACGCCGAGCTTGTAGATCTTGTCGAACTCCGACTCCTCGGTCATCGCCGTACCGGTCATGCCGGAGAGCTTCTCGTAGAGGCGGAAGTAGTTCTGCAGGGTGATGCTCGCGAGGGTCTGGTACTCCTCGCGGACCTTCACACCCTCCTTGGCCTCGATCGCCTGGTGCAGACCGTCGTTGTAGCGGCGGCCGGCGAGCATGCGGCCGGTGTGCTCGTCGACGATCAGGACCTCGTCGTTGGCCACGACGTACTCCTTGTCGCGGCGGAAGAGCTCCTTGGCCTTGATCGAGTTGTTCATGAACGAGATCAGCGGGGTGTTGACCGCCTCGTAGAGGTTCTCGATGCCGAGGTGGTCCTCGACCTTGGTGATGCCGCGCTCGAGAACGGCGATGGTGCGCTTCTTCTCGTCGACCTCGTAGTCGACGTCGCGGACCATGCTCTTGGCGATCGTGGCGAACTCGTCGTACCACTTCACGTCGTCCTCGGTCGGACCCGAGATGATCAGCGGCGTACGCGCCTCGTCGATGAGGATCGAGTCGACCTCGTCGACGATCGCGAAGAAGTGGCCACGCTGGACCAGATCGGCCATCGAGGAGGCCATGTTGTCGCGCAGGTAGTCGAAGCCGAGCTCGTTGTTGGTGCCGTAGGTGATGTCGCAGTTGTAGGCCTCGCGGCGCTGGGCCGGGGTCATCTGCGGCAGGATCACGCCGACAGTGAGGCCGAGGAAGCCGTAGATGCGGCCCATGACCTCGGACTGGTACTTGGCCAGGTAGTCGTTGACCGTGACGACGTGGACGCCCTTGCCGGCCAGCGCGTTGAGATAGGCCGGGAGGACCGCGGTCTGGGTCTTGCCCTCACCGGTCTTCATCTCGGCGATGTTGCCGAGGTGGAGGGCCGCGCCGCCCTGGATCTGCACGTCGTAGTGACGCTGGCCGAGAACGCGCTTGGTGACCTCACGGACGGTGGCGAACGCCTCGGCCATGATGTCGTCGAGGTCCTCGCCGTTCTCCAGGCGTTGCTTGAACTCGTCGGTCATCCCGCGCAGCTCGTCATCGCTCATCGCGACGAACTCGTCCTCGATCGCGTTGACGGCCTTCGAGATGGCCTCGAGCTCGCGAAGGATCTTGCCTTCGCCGAGGCGAAGGATCTTGTCGAGAATTGCCACGGTGGCGGGCTCCTACTAGCGGCAGACAGATAGCACGCTCACTCTACCCACCTGCCGGTCGCCTGCTCACACCAACGGCGCAAGGAGCGGCGCCAGGTCGCCCTTGGGATCGACCGCGACGACGTCCAGGCCCAGCCAACCGGCCAGCCGCTCCAGCTCGGCGGCCAGCTCCACGGCCGTCTCCACGGGGGCGTGCGGCTCGGCGAAGGCGCCCTTGACCTGGAGGATTCCGTTCTTGCGGTCGGCCTTGAGGTCGACCCGGCCGACGATGTGCTCGCCGAGGAGGAACGGGAGCACGTAGTAGCCATGGACCCGCTTCGGGGCCGGCGTGTAGATCTCGATCCGGTAGAAGAAGTCGAAGAGCGCCTCGGTGCGCTCCCGCTCCCAGACCAGCGGGTCGAACGGGCTCAGCAACGCCCGGGCGTCGATGCGGCGCGGGAGGCGGGACCCTGAGAAGAGGTACGCCTGCTTGCGGATGCCCTCGACCACCACCGGCTCCACCTCGCCGGCGTCGATGAGCTCGTTCAGTGCGCGTGTCGTGTCGTCCACGCGCATCCGGAAGTAGTCGGCGATGTCCTTGGCGGTGCCGACTCCGTGGGACCTCGCGGCGCGGCGTACGAGCTCGCGGTGAGCCTCCTCCTTCGACGGCGTCGGCGCGTCCAGGTGGACCCGCGGGATGACGCGCTCGGGCAGGTCGTAGGCGACCTCGAACTGGTCGTTGCGATGCGAGATCGCCAGCTCGCCGAACATGTAGAGGATGTCGAGGGTCTTGCGCGAGTCGGACCAGTTCCAGCCCCAGTGGTCCTTGGTCTGCGGGCCGGCGTCGTCGAGCGCCTTGGCCGCCTCGCGAGCGGTGAGCGCCCCCTGCTCGGCCACCAGCGCGAGCACCTTCTCCTTCATCCCGTCCGGCACGCTCCCCCACCACTTGGAGCCCTTCTGGGCGCGGTAGTGGTCCATCCGCCACTGCATGTGCGGCCACAGCTCGACCGGCATGAACGCCTGCACGTGGGCCCAGTACTCGACCATCCGCCGGTCGCGACGGCCCCTGCTGGCGCGGTGCAGCAGCCCGGTGTCGTACGCCCCCATCCGGCTGTAGAGCGGCATGTAGTGCGCGCGCTGCAGGACGTTGACCGAGTCGACCTGGAGGACCCCGGTGCGCTCCAGCGTGCGCTGGAACGTACGCATCGTGGGCGTGCTGTGGGGCTTGTCGGCGAAGCCCTGCGCCGCCAGCGCGATCCGGCGGGCCTGGGAGCGGCTGAGTGTCTGTGAGCGGGGCACGAGTCCGACTCTAGAGCCGGTTCCGGACAACTCCCGTCCGGAACCGGCTCCATCGCCCGACCGCGGGTCACAGCGGGCCGAAGACCTCGCCCACGTCCGCGTCCAGCTCGACGGCCTCGAGCACGCTCAACAGCTTGCGCTCCTCGAAGCGGAAGTGGGACTCCATGATCGCCGAGATGCCGTCGAGGTGCTTGCCGAGGTCCTCGGGGGTGGCGGCCCTATCGACGGCGGCCTGGAGGCCGCCGAGGAGATGGCCGATCATGGAGTGGTCCTGCTCGAGCTGGCGGATGGTCTCGCGCAGCTCGGGATGGGCTCGGGCGATCGCCGGGAACAGCGAGCGGTCCTCACCCTCGTGGTGGCCGGTCAGGGCCGTACAGAACCCGTGGCAGAACAGCAGCAGGTCGCGAGCCGCGGGTTCGGCGGGATCTCCCGCGGCGATGGCCTCCTGCGTCACTCGCAGTGCCGTGCGCAGCCGGTCGTGGACCCGCCGCATCTCATCTGCCCAGGCGATCAGCCTGGTCTTCTCGCCCTCAGTCACGTGAGGGCGAAGGGGACGACAACATCAGTCGTGCTCCTTCGTGTCCGGCGCCTCCATGCCTGACACGGTCTGTCACCGGCACGCGACGCTGGCGTCAACCTAGCAGCTCAGTCGACGTTGAGGAGCTTCTGGCGCACGGCGTACATGACCGCCTCCATGCGCGAGTGGGCCTGCAGCTTCTCCAGGATGTTGCGTACGTGGTTCTTGACGGTGTTCTCGGAGATGAACAGCCGCTTGGCGATCTCGCGGTTGTTGAGGCCCTTGGCGACCAGGCCGAGGACCTCCAGCTCGCGATCGGTGAGCTTGGGGCCGGGGACCGGGGAGCGGTCCGGCCGGGACATCTGCTTGAACTCCTCCATCAGCTTGACCGCCATGGAGGGGCTGATCAGGGACTGGCCGTCGGCGACCACGCGGATCGCCTGGGCGACCTGGTCGATCGAGGAGTCCTTGAGGAGGTAGCCCATCGCGCCGGCCTTGACCGCGTCGTAGAGGTCGGCCTCCTCGTCGGAGACGGTCAGCATGATGATGTTGGCCGAGGGGACGGCCTCCTTGATGGCGACGCAGGCCTCCAGCCCGGTCTGCTTGGGCATCCGTACGTCGAGCAGCACGACGTCGGGCGCCGAAGCCGCAGCTCGCTCGGTGCCCTCGATGCCGTTGGTCGCCTCACCGATGACCTCGATCCCGGGCTCGCTCGCCAGCAGCGCGACCAGTCCTCTTCGGAAGAGCTCCTGGTCGTCGACAACCAAGACGCGGACCGGCTCACGATCGGCACCAGATGTAGATGACACGAATGCATCATGGCACGTATCCCATGACACATGAGGGAATGGCCGGGACTCATCCATCTGAGGGATGGAAAAGTCCCGGCCGACGTGCTTGTGGGCAGCGTTCAGACGAGGTCTGCGCGGTTGAGCGCGATCACCCCGTAGTCGTATCCCCTCCGGCGGTAGACGACCGAGGGCCTCGTCGAGTCCTTGTCGATGTAGAGGTAGAAGTCGTGGCCGACCAGCTCCATCTCGTAGAGGGCCTGGTCGAGCGTCATCGGCTCCGCGGTGTGCGTCTTCTCCCGGACCACCAAGGGCCCCTCCCCCGTCACGGTGATCGGTCCGACCTGGTGCTCCCGGATCTCCTCCTCCTCGAACTGCTCCGACTCGGACGTCGTGGCCAGGCCGTCGGGCTCGATGCCCGCCAGTGCCTGTCCCACGGAAACCGGCGTACGACGGCCGCGGTGGACCCTGCGGCGGTCAGCGGCGCGGCGCATCTGGGAAGCCATCTTGTCGACAGCCAGGTCCAGCGCCCCCATCTTGTCCTCGGCACACGCCTCGGCCCGGATGACCGGACCCTTCGAGTACGCAGTGAGCTCGACGTGTACGGCGCCCTTGTGCTGGCGCGGGTTGGGCTCGTTGTCGACCTCCACGTTGATTCTGATGATCCGGTGGTCGTGCTTCTCGAGCTTCGCGAGCTTCTCTGCTACGTGAGCGCGATAGCGGTCTGAGACCTCGGCGTTGCGGGCCGTGACGACAACTTCCATGGGTACCTCCCGGTGTTTCGGGGTTGGCGGGATCCCGGATGGTCAGCGCATGTGACCTCCGGGGTACGGAGTCCGCCCGGCCGACCTGGTCTTCGACCCCACAACCGCCTGCAGAGGCTTAGCAGCTTGATGCCACTCCACCTTCTCCCTGCTGGTTCCCGTATCTGACGGGAGGGCAGGGGCAGGACTTATCTCTAAGCCGCACCGTGATCCCCTGTCTCCAGGGTTACGTGGACCGTTTCGCCTGCGACTGGCATCGGCTTGCCGCTCGGATGCCCGCAATGCGGACCTCCCTGCGACGCAACCACGGACCCAGGCGGACTCCATGTAGTGACGGTAGTTCGCCGATGTTCCCCATGAAAGGCCTTCAACAGAATTACATGGTGGTTTCCTACATTTGAACGCGAGACCGACGCTGGGTGGCCGCCACGGTCGCGATCGCCGTCACCTCCAGACCGACCGATTCCAGCGCTCGTTGAGCCTCCCGCGCGGTCGCGCCGGTGGTGATCACGTCGTCGCAGACGATGAACCTCGCCCGCGGGATCGTTCTGGCAAGTGTCCGGATGCCGGACGCCGGGCAGGTGATCGACCCGGCCAGGTTGGCCTGCCGCTGCCGTGAGTCGAGGCCGGCCTGGTCCGCGACGCCCGGTCTGGTGCGCAGCAGCCGGTGGTGGCGTACGCCGACGCCGTGCCGCCTCAGCATCGCGGCTGCCCGGCCGGTGATCGCCGAGGTGCTGTCCAGGCCGCGCTCCCGCACCGAGGCCGGCCGCGACGGCACCGGCACCAGGATCGTGGGACCCGCACCGGTCTGCGCCATCGCCTCGAGGACGGAGAGCGCGAGCAGCCCGGCCAGCGGTCGGCGCAGACCGAGGAGCTGGTGCTCCTTGAGCCCGATGACGAGCTGCTTGAGGGTGCCCTCGTAGGGCCCTGCCGCGAAAGCCGGCACGATGCCCGGCGGCGCCGGGCTCGGTGGGCTCGACCGGGCGCGGTCGGGGAGCGCGGTGCGGCAGTCGTGGCAGAGCAGGCGGCCCGGTCGTTCGCAGCCGATGCAGCGGCCGCCGACGACCAGGTCGTGCCAGGCGTCGGCGAGGTCGGCTCGAAGGCTCATGGGGCGAGTCGACCAGGGAGGCCGCCGTAGGGCAACCGGGTGCTGCGTACCTGTGGAGAAGTCTGTGGAGAATCAGCCCTGGTAGGTGACGTCGGAGATGTTCGACGGCATGCCGAGGTCGAACCGGTCGAGCGGGTCCAGCAGGGTGGTACCGGAGACGGCGTAGAGGCGGGCCGAGGCGACCGGGGAGCCGACGACGCCGGTGACCCGGTCGCTGAGCGTGTAGCGCTCACCGCTGGGCGCGCCGTCGAGCGAGACCGACTGGAAGAGCGCGGTCGAGCTGATCTGCTGCACCGCGACGATCGTGGTCGGCGAGGTCCAGGCGATGTCGGTGACCCGCATGGTCGCGGAATCCGGGTGCGGCAGCAGGACCGCCGACGTCCCGGACGTGATCTGGCCCTTGGAGGTCGCCTGCAGCCGGCTGACGACGATCCGGTCCGAGGACAGGCCGTCGATCACCGCGACGAACCGGGTGCCGTCGCGCGAGACCAGGAACCGGGTCACGTTCTCGCCGGTGACCCCAGGGATGGCGACGCGGACGCGGCGGTCGCCGTCGACGTACATCACCCGGGCGCCGGTCGAGTCCTTGTCGACCAGCCACAGCCTGCCGGCGAGGTCCCAGGAGGGCCTGAGCAGCCGAGTGCCGCGCACCGGCGCCTCGGTGATCTCGCCGTCGCTGGCCAGCTTTCCGACGAGGACGCCGGTGCGGTCGGCGGTGATCGCGGCAGCGCTCGAGTTGGAGGCGTCGACGGCGACGTCGGTCACGCCGTGCGAGTCCGCCCAGCCGCCGAGGACCGGCACCCACGGGTCGCCGTTCTCGCCGGTGCTGGTCACCAGGGCACCGTCGCGCAGCGCGTAGAGATCGACCCTGGCCGAAGTGCCGTTGGGGTCGTAGCCTCCGCCGCTGTCGACGTTGAACGTGTCCCCGTAGCCCGGCAGCACCACCGGCTCGCCGTCGATCGTGAGCCGGATGCGTTCCACGCTCGCGTCCTGGCGCAGGGTCCAGGCCAGCTGGGCGCCCATGAGCTGGAGGTCCTCGGAGCTGAAGTCGCTCAGGTCACCGGCCAGGTCGACCTCGGCGACCCCGTCGCGTACGTCCACCGAGCGCGGCTCGTCGGCCGCGGCCGGGAGCGCGCTGCGGATCACGCCTTGCTCCTCCTCCCCCGGGCCGCTCAGCAGGCTGGAGACGAGGGTCGTGGCGTACGACGCACCGCGGGGGGCGAAGATCGGCTCCGGCACCAAGGTGCGGCCGGTCGGCTCGACGTAGTAGAGACTGCTGCGGGCGAAATGGCTCAGGAACCAGTCCTCGTCGACCACCAGGGTGTTCGGGGCCGAGCTGATCCGCCATTCCCCCCTGGTCCGGGTCAGCTCGAAGTCGAGGATCGCCTGTGAGGCGCCCAGCGCACCCCTCCAAACGCCGCGCTCGTCGATCCAGCCGGCGTCCTCCAGCTCAACCGAGACCTGAGGCGAGGAGACGGCGTGGGTGCTGCGTTCGCCGTAGACCAGGGTGCGGCCGGCCGGCGCCCAGTTCATCGCTGCGTCCGTGGTGAGGTAACGGCGGGCATAAGCCGTGCTCATCGGGGTCGCCTTCATGGCGTCCAGGAACCCGTCGACGATCTCCCCCGGGGACGCTCCCTCACGTGGCGCGCCGGGGTTGTAAGGAATGAGTTCTCCCGGCGCAGCCGGCGCGGCCAGGTCGACGCGCTGCACCGGTCCGGAATCGGGCACGCTCGAGCACGCCGAGGCGAGGAGCACGACCGCGGCCAGGACGACGGCGAAGAAGGACCTCATGATGCCTCCAGGGTGTCTCGGACGTCCGCCGGGACCAGCGGGAGCGGGCTGTGTCGTAGCGCGGCCCCGGCGTAGCGCGGGAGGGTGAGCCGGAACTGTGCTCCCTGGTCCGGGCGACCCCAGGCCTGCAGCCAGCCGCCGTGGAGGTGGGCGTCCTCGAGCGAGATCGACAGGCCGAGGCCGGTGCCGCCGCTGGAGCGGTCACGGGCGGGATCGGCCCGCCAGAACCGGTTGAAGACCAGAGCGGTCTCCCCCGGGGCGAGCCCGACACCGTGGTCGCGGACGGTCAGCGCGGCCGCGTGCTCATCGCTGTCGACCCGGATGGTGACGGTCTGCCCCACGAGCGCGTGGTCGGTGGCGTTGGCCACCAGGTTGCGGACGATCCGCTCGACCCGGCGATGGTCGACCTGAGCGATGCACGGATGGTCGGGGGCGACCACCTTCAGCTCGATGTCGCGCTTGGCGGCCAGCGGCTCGTATGCCTCCACGACGGCCTGGGCCAGCGCGGTCAGGTCGGTGTCGTAGAGGTCGAGCACCGCGGCTCCGGCGTCGAAGCGGCTGATCTCGAGCAGGTCGCCCAGAAGCGTCTCGAACCGGTCCAGCTCGGTCTGCAGCAGCTCGGCCGCCCGGGCCGTCGGCGCGTCGAACGTGTCCCTGGCCTCGTGGAGGACGTCGCTGGCCATGCGGACGGTGGTCAGCGGCGTACGCAGCTCGTGGGAGACGTCCGAGCTGAACCGTCGTTGCACCCGGGAGAGGTGCTCAAGCTGCCGGATCTGGTTCTGCAGACCGCTGGCCATCTGGTTGAACGAGATCGCCAGGCCGGTGAGGTCGTCCTCGCCGCGGACGACCATCCGCTCCTCGAGGCGGCCGGCGGCGAGCCGCTCCGCGGTCCGGCGGGCGATCCGGATGGGCGTGACGACATGACGGGTCACGATCCAGCTGCCGGCGCCGATCAGCAGGATCAGGATCGCACCGGCGGCCAGCAGCCCGCGGGTGATCACGCCGAGCGTCTCCTGCTCCTGGTCCATCGGGAACAGGAAGTAGAGGTTGTAGGTGTCGTCGTGGAGCTCCAGCTGCGACCCGATCACGATGCCGGGGGTCGAGGAACGCTCGCCGTCGTCGTAGGAGATCCGGGTGTAGGTCCAGGCCGGCTCGGCGCGGATCGCCTGGAACCGGTCCTCCAGGACCCGCGGGACGCTGCGTACGTCCACACCGGGTGTCCACTCGACACCGTCGTCGCTGATCCGGCCGGAGGTCGACGTCACCGGTCCGGCCATGACCACGCCGTAGCCCCGGGAGAGGCTGCGCTGGATGATCGGGTCGCCCAGGTCGTTGCGCTGCAGCGGGGTGCCCCCGTTGGCGCCGGAGGTCTCCACGATGCTGGAGCGGGCCGCGGAGAGCTCCTCGGATGCCTCCGCCTTCGCCGCCGCGACCCGGTCCTGGACCAGCTCGTCGCCGATCTGGTCGAGCAGGATCAGCCCGACCAGGCTGACCGCGGCCGCGGTGAGCAGCACGGTGTAGACCACGACGCGGGTCTGGATCGACCGGCGCCAGGTGGTCAGGAGCTTCTTGGGCGTCCGGGCGGCTGCGCGGAGGACCTGCTGGAGTGTCACACGGGCCCTGCCTTGTAGCCGACGCCACGGACGGTGACGACGATCTCCGGGTTCTCCGGGTCGTGCTCGACCTTGGAGCGAAGTCGCTGGACGTGCACGTTGACCAGCCGGGTGTCGGCGGCGTGGCGGTAGCCCCACACCTGCTCCAGCAGCACCTCGCGGGAGAAGACCTGGTGGGGCTTGCGGGCCAGGCACTCGAGCAGGTCGAACTCCAGCGGGGTGAGCTGGATCTGCTCGCCCTCGCGGGTCACCTGGTGGCCGGCGACGTCGATGGTGAGGTCGCCGATCTCCAGGACCTCGGGCAGCGACTCGCCGTGCCTGCGCACCCGGGCCCGGATCCTGGCGATCAGCTCCTTGGGCTTGAACGGCTTCACCACGTAGTCGTCGGCCCCGGACTCCAGCCCGACGACCACGTCGACCGTGTCGCCCTTGGCGGTGAGCATGACGATCGGCACGCCCGACTCCTTGCGGATCTGCTTGCACACCTCGATGCCGTCCATGCCGGGAAGCATGAGGTCCAGCAGCACCACGTCGGGCTTGTAGTCGTGGAACGCGGGCAGCGCCAGGTCACCGCGGGCGACCAGCTGCGAGTCGAAGCCCTCCTGTCTCAGCACGATCGCCAGCATCTCGCTCAGCGAGGCATCATCATCGACGACGAGGACCTTTCCCTTGGCGGGCTGGTCGGGAGCGCTGCGATCGGCCATGTGTCCGATTCTGTCACCCAGTGCGTGCGACGCATCACATGAGCCACCCCCACAACGCGCGAGTCGGCTCGTTCTGACCCGATTCCCTGCCGAGTCGGCTCGTCATGACGAGCCGACTCGGCAGAGTTTTCGGTCAGAACGAGCCGACTCGGCCAGGGTTCAGATGGTGATCAGTAGCGGTAGTGGTCCGCCTTGTAGGGGCCCTCGACCGGGACGCCGAGGTAGTCGGCCTGAGCCTGGTTGAGCTCGGTCAGCTCGACGCCGAGGGCGTCGAGGTGCAGGCGGGCGACCTCCTCGTCGAGCGCCTTGGGCAGGACGTAGACGCCGATCGGGTAGTCGTCGGTCTTCGTGAAGAGCTCGATCTGGGCCAGCGTCTGGTTGGTGAAGGAGTTCGACATCACGAAGCTCGGGTGGCCGGTGGCGTTGCCCAGGTTGAGCAGTCGGCCCTCGGAGAGCACGATGATCTTCTTGCCGTCGGGGAAGATCCACTGGTGGACCTGCGGCTTGATCTCGTCCTTGACGATGCCCGGGATCTTCGCGAGGCCGGCCATGTCGATCTCGTTGTCGAAGTGGCCGATGTTGCCGACGATGGCCTGGTTCTTCATCTTCTCGAAGTGCTCGACGCGGATGATGTCGAAGTTGCCGGTCGTGGTGATGAAGATGTCGGCGGTCTCGATGACCGACTCGAGGCGGCGGACCTCGTAGCCGTCCATCGCAGCCTGCAGCGCGCAGATCGGGTCGATCTCGGTGACGATGACGCGAGCGCCCTGGCCGCGCAGCGACTCCGCGGAGCCCTTGCCGACGTCGCCGTAGCCACACACGACCGCGACCTTGCCGCCGATCATCACGTCGGTGGCGCGGTTGATGCCGTCGATGAGCGAGTGGCGGCAGCCGTACTTGTTGTCGAACTTCGACTTGGTGACCGAGTCGTTGACGTTGATCGCCGGGAAGAGGAGCGAGCCCTCCTTGAACCGGTCGTAGAGGCGCAGGACACCAGTGGTGGTCTCCTCGGTGACGCCCTTGATGCCGTTGGCGATGTTGGTCCAGCGCTGCGGGTCGTTCTTCAGCGACCGGTCGAGGACCCGGAGGACCTCCTTGAACTCCTCGTTGTCCGTGGGGTCCTGGCCCGGCACGGCGCCGGCCTTCTCGAACTCGACGCCCTTGTGGACGAGCAGGGTGATGTCACCGCCGTCGTCGAGGAGCATGTTGGGGCCGATCTTGTTGCCGGCCTCGTCGGTGAAGTCGAAGACCTTCTCGGCCTCGTCCCAGTACTCCGCCAGGGTCTCGCCCTTCCAGGCGAAGACCGGGGTGCCCTGGGGGTCCTCGGGGGTGCCGTCACCGACGACGACGGCCGCGGCGGCGTGGTCCTGGGTGGAGAAGATGTTGCAGGTGGCCCAGCGCACGTCGGCGCCGAGCGCGGTCAGCGTCTCGATCAGCACCCCGGTCTGGATGGTCATGTGCAGCGAGCCGGCGATGCGGGCGCCCTTGAGCGGCTGGTCCTTGCCGTAGCGCTCGCGCATGGCCATCAGGCCCGGCATCTCGTGCTCGGCGAGGGAGAGCTCCTTGCGGCCGAACTCGGCCAGGCTCAGGTCGGCAACCTTGTAGTCCATGGTTATTCCTTACCGAATGTCATGCGGGCCTGCGTCGCGCATCTGCGCACCAGCGGGATCTCCCACGCAGGGTCTTCCCAGACTACAAGCGGCCCTCTGCGTCCGCGGTAATCCTGGACAGCAAACGCCAGGCCAACATCTATGGACCAGCATCAAGTGACTCGTCACGGCACCGGCGACCAACGGCAGCCCCACCAGCGCGACGGCCACCGGGACCCCGATGACACCGGACCCGAGACCGACGAAGGCGTACGTGACCAGAGCGACGGTCTCCTCCCCCACCCCGAGCACGCTGGTGACGGTGGCCCGGGCAGGTCCCTGGATGCTGTCCTGGAGCCGGGTCTCGGCCACGATCATGGCGTTGTTGAGCAAGCCGTAGCCGAGCGCGATACCGAGGAACCCCACGTACGGGTGCATGAGCGCACCGCCGGAGATCAGCGCGGCGCCTCCCGCGACGACCGCCGCGAGCGTACGCGGCGACATCCGCGCGGTCCGTCCGGCCAGCGCCGTGCCCACCGCCTGGGCGAGCGTGGCGAGCGCGACCAGGACCGGCACGGTGGTCGCCTCTACCCCATGGGCATCGGCGACCAGCGGGAAGAACTCGTCGTACGCCGTCATCCCGACCAGCACCGACGCCACCAGCAGCGCGCGGCGTACCGAGGGTGTCCGGGAGGCCTCGGACAATCCGGCGCGGAGCATCACCAGGTACCCGACGTCCCCGCCCGAGTCGCCGCCCGAGTCGCCCTCCTGTTCGCCGACCGGGTCACGGCCACCGTGGCGCGCCGAACGGGACACCGGCAGGGTAGCGGCCAGGAGGCCCTGGAGGAGCGCCATCCCCATCGACGCCACCCCGACCAACTGGTAGCCGCCGGCGTGCAGCAGCGGCACCGCCGCCAGCTCGGCGAGCAGTGTGAACACCAGCGCCGAGGAACGCGCGTAGCCGATCAGTCGCGGATACCGGGGGCTCTCGCCACGCACCACCAGGTCGTCGTAGAGCAGCGCCTCGAAGGTCCCCGACATCAGCGCGCCGGACACACCCCACAGCACGAAGCCGAGCAGGAACCCGGCGTAGGACGGCCACCACGTCCAGGCCGCGAAGGCGGCGGCATGGATCAGCGCCGAGACCACCAGCAGCAGGCGTCGGTCGACCGTGTCGGCCCAGGCACCGGACGGCACCTCGGCGACGAAGGCCGTCACGGACCAGATCACGAAGAGCGAGGAGATCTGCCCGGCGGAGAGACCGTGCTCGGCGAAGAGCAGAGCGTAGACCGCATAGAGCGGGATCGCGTCACGCGATGCGTGGTAGGCGAGCACACGCAGCGTACGGCTGCGCTCGGAGTGGCCGTTCCCGGAGAGTTAGATCGGGTGCATGCTCCGAGGCTAACCCCCGGAGCCCCGGGAGGGTCAGTGCTTTTTCTTGAACGGCAGCAGGTGGACCACGCCGACCACGATGGCACCCACGATGAGGCCGACGACCGCGGAGAAGAAGGTGTTCACCAGCCAGCCGGCGGCCGCACCGACGGCACCGAGGGCATGGTGGACCTCTTCCTCGAGGTGGTGGACGCTGTCGTAGGGCCACGACCAGCCGGGGTGGCCGGCGGCGAGGCCGTTGACGTCGTGGAGACCGACCAGGATCAGGTGGCCACCGACCCAGAGCATCGCGACGGTGCCGACGATAGAGATCACGGTGAGCACCTTCGGCATGGCCGAGACCATGCCCAGGCCGAACCGCTGGGCGAAGGCGCCCGAGCGCTGGGAGAGCGAGAGCCCGACATCGTCCATCTTCACGATGAGGGCGACCACGCCGTAGACCACGATCGTGATCAGGAAGGCGACCGCGACCAGCGCGCCGAGGCGCATCCAGAAGCCTTGCTCGATGACCTCGTTGAGCGCGATCACCATGATCTCGGTGGAGAGGATCAGGTCGGTACGCACGGCACCGGCGATCATCGACTTCTCGGCCTCGGGGCCTTCCAGGACGACCGGCGTCTCGTGGGTCTCCGCGTGCGGCCGGACCCACTCCAGCACCTTCTCGACCCCCTCGAAGGCGAGGAAGGCGCCACCGACCATCAGGATCGGGGTGATCGCCCACGGCGCCCACTGGGCCAGGATCAGCGCGACCGGAAGAATGATCAGCAGCTTGTTGCGCAGCGAGCCGAGGGCGATCTTCTTGATGATCGGCACCTCGCGCTCGGCGGCGATGCCGTGCACGTACTGCGGCGTCACCGCGGTGTCGTCGATGACGACACCGGCGGCCTTGGCCGAGGCCTTGCCGGCCGCGGCGCCGACGTCGTCGACGGACGCAGCCGCCAGCTTGGCGATGGCGGCGACGTCGTCAAGAAGTGCGAAGAGTCCGGCGCTCATGCCGTCGCCTCCGTCGCGAAGGGCGAATAATACGGAGGCGACGGCCTGAGGCTTACTGTCGCTCGCTGACGCTCGCTCATGCTCGGAACCTTAGCGGGTGGGTCGAGCTACTCGACGCCCTGCTCCCGGAACAGCTCCGAGAGCGGGTACTCCCGGAAGTAGTCCGTCTTGATCCGCAGCCAGGTGCCGTCGACGATCATCTCGTCGATCGCGTCGTCGGCCTGGTCCTTGAGTCCGTCGCCGTTGCGGAAGACGAAGGCGATCGGGGCCTTGTCGGAGGGGTAGACGATCCGCTCCTCCATCGGGATCGGGGCGTTCTTGATCAGTCCGTCGGTGAACGGCGCGTCGTAGAAGAACGAGTCCGCCTTGCCCGAGGCGACGGCCTCGAGCGCGGCCGCCTCGTTCTTCCGCTTCACGATCTCGGCCTTGGGGAACCGCGCCTTGAGGATGCTCTCCTGCGCGGTGCCGTCCACGATGGCGACCCGGGTGCCGTTGACGTCCTTGAGCTTCTTGATCGGGGAGTTCTTCGGGGTGGTGAAGGACAGGTAGGTGACGAAGTAGGGGTGCGAGAAGTCGTAGGCCTC